>VBPC01000236.1 GCA_005887895.1 Candidatus Rokuibacteriota bacterium | reverse complement strand
CATCGCCGCGCTCGCCGCGGGGGCGGGACTGGCCGGGCTGCTCCTGCGCGTGGTGGACCCCACGCGGGTCGCCGCCGCCGGCCTCGTGGTGGCCGGCGTCACCTCGATCCTCGGCGTCTGGTGCTTCATCGGTCTCACCGCGGGTCTGCAGTATTTCGGAATGCACCACGGGCTCGCGGAGTACGTCGGCCGCATCGTCGGCCTCGCCGCCCTCACCGCCGGACCGGCGACGCTGGCCTCCGGCGCCGTCTTGCCCGCGCTGTGGGCGGCCTTCGGCGAGCGTGACAGCGCCTCGCGTCCCGTCGGTGAGCTGACGGCGGCCAACGTGCTCGGCGGCGCGCTGGGCGCCGTCCTCGCCGGATTCGTGCTGGTGCCGGCGCTCGGTCTCCGCGCCGGATTCCTGCTCGTCGCCGTCTGCTATCTGCTCGTCGCCGCCATCATGAGCCCGAGCACGCGCGCGCTGCAGGGCCTGGCGTATGCCGGCCTCGTCCTGGTGGTCCTGCTCGATCCGATCCGCGCGCCGCTGACGCATCTGAAGACGGGCGAGACGCTCCGCGCGAGCGCCGAGGGTGCCGCCGGGATCGTGACCGTCGTCGATACCGGCGACGACGTGCAGCTTCGGCTCGACAACTACTACGTGCTCGGCGGCAGCGCGGCGGAGCGCAACGAGCGCCGCCAGGGCTTGGTCCCGCTGCTCTTGCACCCGGATCCACGGCGCGCAGCCTTCATCGGCATGGCCACCGGCATCAGCGCCAGCGCGGCGCCGGCCCTCGGCGTCACCGAGACCACGGTCATCGAGGTCGTCCCCGAGGTCGCCGCGCTGGCGAAGACGCACTTCGGCCCCTGGAATGCGGACCTGCTCGATCGGCGCGACGTCCGGCTCGTCGTGGACGACGGCCGGCGGTACCTGGCCGCGACCGACACGGCCTTCGACGTGATCGTCTCCGATCTGTTCATCCCGTGGCACGCGAGCGCGGGCAACCTGTACGCGCTCGAGATGTACCAGACCGTCGGCCGACGCCTGGCTCCCGGCGGCCTCTTCTGCCAGTGGCTGCCGCTCTACCAGATGACGCAGGAAGAGTTCGAGGTCGTCGCCCGCACGTTCCTCGCGGTCTTTCCCCACGTGACGCTCTGGCGGAACGACTTCTATCCCAATCGACCGGTGCTCGGCCTCGTCGGCGCCAGACAGCCACTGACCCTGGATCTCGAGCGCGTCGGCCGGCGGATGGCCGCGCTCCCCGCGTGGGGGCGCGATTCGCTCCTGGCGG
>VBPC01000238.1 GCA_005887895.1 Candidatus Rokuibacteriota bacterium | reverse complement strand
TCGTCGAGGCGCGAATCGGCATGGTCTACGCGATCGCCGGCGCGCTGACGATCCTCTTCCTCGCCGCCGATCCGTGGGGCGAGGCGCACATCGTGAATCTCTTGAAAGGCGAGCTGCTGGCGGCGACCGAGAGGAGCCTGGTCTTCCTCGCGGCCGTCCTGGGCGCGGTCGTGATCGTGCTCCTCGCCTTCCAGAAGGAATTTCTCCTCGTGTCGTTCGACCACGATCTGGCCGTGGTGTTCGGGAAGAGGACGACCGTGTGGGACGCCCTGCTGTACGTGCTGTGCGGGGTGACCATCTCGTTCGGCGTGCTCGCCGCCGGCCCGCTCGTCACCTTCGGATTCCT
>VBPC01000237.1 GCA_005887895.1 Candidatus Rokuibacteriota bacterium | reverse complement strand
CGGCGCGCCTGCTCACGCGCCGCATGCTGACCTTCTCCATCGTCTCGGCCGCCATCGGCGGCCTCACCGCGTTCGTCGGCTTCTGCGTCGCGTTCCGTTACGATATGCCGCTCGGCCCCGCGGAAGTCGCGGTCAGCGCCGCCGTCCTCCTGCTCGTCAGCGCGGCGGATTGGCTACGACGGACCCTCACCCCCAGCCCCGCGTGAGCGCGCTCCTCTGGCTCGCCTTTGCGCTCTCGGGCGCGGGCGCGCTCGGTCTCGAGCTGCTGTGGCTGCGATCGGCCGGGCTCGTGCTCGGCAGCACGGCGTCGACCACGGCCACGGTGCTGGCGGCCTACTTCGCCGGGCTCGCGGCCGGAGCGTTTCTCGCCCGACGACCGTCGGCCACGCCCGTCCGTCGATACGCGTGGCTCGAGCTCGGGGTCGCCGCCGGCGCGGTCGCGTCCTACGCGCTCTTGCGCTGGCTGGCGAGCGAGGGCGCGCAGGCGCGGCTCGGCGGCGCGGGCATGGCGGGCCGGGCCGCGATCGTCGCCGTCGCCATCGTTCCGGTGACGGTGGCGCTGGGGGCGACGCTGCCCACGCTCTGTCACGCGCTGGCCACGCCCCGCCTCGTCGGTCCGCGCGGCGGCGCGCTGTACGCGCTGAACACGCTGGGTGGCGCGGCCGGCATCGCGGCGATGGGGTTCGGCCTTCCCGCGGCCGTCGGCGTGAGAACGAGCTACCTGATCGCCGCGTCGGCGAACGCGCTCGCCGGCCTCGTGGCGCTCTGGATCGGCGACGCGGCGGGCGAGTCGACGCCGGCGGACGCTCGGCCGCACGCGCGTCGGCCGTGGGCGCTCTGGATCATCGCGGCCGGCGTCGGCTGCCTCGGCATGAGCCTGGAGGTGATGTGGATCGTCCTGTTCGCCCAGGTCCTCCACAATTCCGTCTACTCGTTTGC
>VBPC01000235.1 GCA_005887895.1 Candidatus Rokuibacteriota bacterium | reverse complement strand
GTGGAGATGGCGCCCGCGCGGAGGCGTTCATGCGCGAGGTCAGCCGGCTGGTGCCCGACGTCGTGGCGAGCGCCGCTCGCGAATCCACGGCGGGCGACCTCGCCGACGTGCGGCGCACGCTCGGCTCGCTGCGCGGAGAGCAGGAGCGGCTCCGGCAGCAACTGCAATCGATGGAGCAGCGGCTGCAGCCCACGGGAGGACGGCGATGATCGGACGTGCCCTCGGAGTGCTCCTGGTGTCGGCGCTGCTCGCGGGCTGCGCCACGTCGGCGCCGCTCCAAGTTTCACGCGGCATCGCGGTGCTGCCCGCCAACAACCTCACCGGCGACCCGCTGCTCGTCTCGGGCGCGGGGCTCATCGATCGCTACGTCCGTCATGCCGAGCAGGTCAGCGTCGGCGACGTGCTTCAGTCGGAAGCGCGATTTCAGCTGCAGCAGAAAGGCTTCGACGTCGACGACGTGAAGACGCCGCCGGGTTCGCCACAGGCGGGGGTGCCGACGAGCGTCGATGCGGCGCTCGCGCTCGCCCGGCAGAACGGGGTCAAGAACGGCGTGCTGTACCTCGAGATCCGGCGCTGGGAGGCCGACGCTCCCACCCACACTCGCTACGTCGTGGTCGGCCTGACGGCCAGCCTGCTCGATCCGGTGAGCGGGCGCGAGATCTGGCACGAGCATCGGAAGGCGGCGCCGGTCGCGACGCCGGGGGTGATCAACCTCGAGTCTGCCTACGTGGTCGCCGCTCGCAAGGTCATCGCCGAGATGCTGGCGCCGCTCCGGCCGGAGCCGCCGACGAAGTAGCGGTCACTGACGCCGCCAGTCCGCGTGCGAGCCGGTGATGCGGTCGGCCACGAGGTTGCGCATCAT
>VBPC01000057.1:78285-80999 GCA_005887895.1 Candidatus Rokuibacteriota bacterium | reverse complement strand
ATGATCGTCGTCCTTTCGCATGTCGCTGAGGCGCTCCAGTGGTTGCTGTGGATGCGCTGGGGCGACGTTCAGAGCGTCGGTCACTACCTCGATCTGTCAAGCGCGGTTCTCGGCGTGGGGGTGTTTCCGCTCGGGTGCCTGCTTCAGGCACTTCGTGCTCCTTGCGGTGGTTCCCCCCCGTCGCCCTGAACTGGTACTTGCCCGACCATGCGAAAGCGCGTGGCGGACTATTTTGGGGCCAAGCCGGAAAGTACCGTACCCATGCCCGCCTTCGAGATGAATCGCGCCAAGCGACCCTAGGTGGCGCGATCCAACTCTATCGGGCCGGCGGCGTGGGCGACTTTACCATCCTCCGAGATCCCTTGCCCCAGAAGCAGTGCACACGACCCACTCAACCGCGCGCAAAACCCTCGTTCAGTCTGAGAAAACTCGACGAGGGCCATAGCCCGGCTTACAGGCCTTCTCCGGCGCGCGTTTTTGGGTTCGCGATGTTCCGTTACGCTTGTGCGACTTCTTCACATCACGAGCCCCGAAGCTCGCGGAGTGTGGCGCTCCGCCGTCCCAGCCGGCGCGGAACGAGCGACAGGAACACGAGCAACAAGCCGGCGACGCCAAGCCAGGCCAGAGCGTGGTGAGGACCCCCGCGCCCGGCCGCCATGGCACCGGCGGCGGTGAAAGTCAGCACGGCGGTGGCCGGTAGCATGCAGGCCCATGAGACCACGGCATAGGTGCCGAAGCCGATCCCCGTGACGCCGTATGCGTAATTGAGTACGCCGAAGGGAAGCATCGGTACGAGCCGGGTAAGCATCACGACACGGAAGCCGTGCCGGGTCACCGCGGCGTCGAGTCGGCGGAGACTGGGCCGGCCGGCGATCCAGGTTTCGACGACGCCGCGGACGGCGTAGCGGGCGATGAGGAAGGCGACGCACGCACTCAGCGTCGAGCCGATCGAGGCGTAAGCCAGACCACGCCACGGGCCGAACATGAGACCGCTGAGCAGCGTCAGCACGAAGCTGGGAACGAATGCGAGCCCGGCCGCGACGTACACCGCCACGAAGATCGCGGGGGACATCGAACCGTAGGCCAGGATGGTGGCGCGCAGCCGCTCGGCGTGCTGCAGGCTCAGGAGCTCCGTGACGCCCGCGAGACCAACAAGCACGATGCCGCCGCCAAGCAGGAGCAACAACGGTCCGGCTCGCGTGTGCATCGGCGCGACCGTCCTCTGCCGGTTCTCAATCGACTTTAGAATCGGGTTTCTCGCCATCGCCCCAGCTTAAGGGCAACGGAGTCCCAGAATGAAACTCCTCGATGTTCGCCGATGAGCCTCACGCGCTGCGCGTGAAATGACCCGCCTGATCCGACATGGTTTGCGGGTTTGTGGGACGATGACGACTACGACGACGTCGTCCTCGCTGCTGTTCAGGCCGTAGCATCGGCCGAGGCTCTTGGGCATCTGGCTCTGCTCCTGGGTGTTTCATCCTCCTCCTGAGCTTCAACTTCAGCTCACGCCAACTGCTCACGAACGACGACACGCGATTCCCCGTCATGGCCCGGGACGTCCTCACCAATGGCCACTGGCTCGTGCCGGCCCTCCAGGACGGCCGGCCCCACCTGGCCAAACCCCCGCTCGTGGTCTGGCTCATGACCCTTGCGTCCTGGCCCGCCGGGGCTGTGAGCGCCAAAACGGCCATCCTGCGCTCTCTTCTCGAAGCCCTCGGGGTGGTGCTCGTCACGTGCTGGATCGGTCGCCGATTGTTCGACGCTGCAGCCGGCATGGTGGCCGGGCTGATCGCGGTCACGACGGTTGGCGTGTTAGGCGGTTCCGCGACCTCGCTCATCAGCTTCTATGCTCTCGTCGGGATCGCATGCCTGACGAAGGGCGCCGCTGGGCTGCTGCCGGTGGCGATCGTCCTCGTCTATACGATCACGGTTCGTGGTATCGCGCGGCTTGGGCGTCTTGTATCGGTTCCCGGATTCGTGCTGCTGCTCATCATCGCCGTGCCGTGGTGGATCGTTGCGGCCGTGGCCGGTCGTGGACGATTCACCAACGAAATCGTGCTGCAGGATCAGTTCCTCTGGTATTTCCGGATGGCGGGACGGCAGTGGCAGGCGATCGTCGAGCCCATCACGCACGCGGTGGCGATCACGCTGCCCTGGTGTATCCTGCTGCCGTTCGCGATCTGGGCGGCGATCCACGAGGCGGATGTCGAGAAGGCCCGGCGCGTCCGACTGGTGCTCCTGTGGCTCGCCACGGTCTTCGCGATCCTCGCCGTCTCGGACCAACAGCGGGAGCGTTACTATCTGCCGCTCTGGATCACGGCCGTCGCGACCGGTGCTGTCGTCGACACCATTCATACTCGACGCTTCAATGCGCACACCGATCTCGCCGCCGTCCGTGCTGCACTGGGAAACCAGCCCGTGCCGATCTACGCGACCGATGTCCCCGAGCTTGCCGTGACGTTCAATCTCGATCGTCCGGTGCTGGTGAGCAAAAACTATCGGTTCTTCGAAAACCGCGAGCGGAACCCGTCAAGCTGCGTGGCGCTCACGCGGTGCTTGAGCTGTCCACCTCCACACCTGAACGCAGGAGAAGAAGAGGGATGGAGTTCCAAGTCCCACTGATCAGAGCGCTCGTCGCGCTGGCGCCGACGTGTATGTTGTTCTCTGGTCCGCTCGTCTTGTTCGTCAGGTTGAAGACTGTGTGGTCTTTCCTG
>VBPC01000057.1:54228-78216 GCA_005887895.1 Candidatus Rokuibacteriota bacterium | reverse complement strand
TGTTCCCCGTAGGATATCTGTGCCATGCGCTTCACTTGAGATCAGACTGAGCAGCCGGTCCGCGTGCAATTACGGGCCGCCGAAGAGGGGCCGGCCGGCACCCTCGCCAAGAACGAACTCGAGATCGAACCTGATAAAGCCCCGCACGCCGACGTTCGCACCCGACCGGCTGTTGAGGGGCACGACGGCCTCGCAACCAATCTGGATGCTCTTGCCAACCCACACCACCCCAGGATTCGCCGTCGCCACCGTCTTTCCTCGCGCTCCTCGATCCAAGGTCGTCTGCATGTCCATCTCGATCAACGGAACGAAGCCATTGAAGGGAGGTGGAAGTCGGTGGTCGCTCACGGGCGACTGAAGATATGGAAGGCTGTACTCGACGAGGAATCCCCAGTGAAGAAGATCGGGCGAGGTTGTGCGGATCGGGATGACCATCCCGAGAAGCCCGGCGACGGCCACCGGTTTGAAAGACGCGAAGACGTCTGGTAGATCGCCAAACCCCTTTCCGAAAAGAAGCGTCGGACTGACGGTATCGAATGGCTCAGCCCCGGCGGCGGCACGCCCGGTTCCGCCGATCTCCCAGCCGACGGCGACCGACGCCACGACTTCATGGATTGGATCTCGAATGAACTGGTATTTCAGGCCGATCTCGAGGTTGTCGAACCCCGTGACGGAGGAGTCACCGGCGGAGCTCGAGTGACTGAGCCCCCCATTGACTGACACTTCGAGGTCGGGCGTCAACCGCTTCTTGAGTTCAGCGCCGATCTGAGTAGTCAGGGCGCCACGTTCTCCGCCAGTCCGTGGTCGCCGGATGTGAAGCAGCGAGGGCAGCGTGAGCTCATCCTCCACGAACGGTTCCGGGACGACGACATGGTCAGAGAAGGTCCGTCTCCCAACGACCTCCTGAGCGCCGGCGACGTGAGCCGAAACGAGCACGAGAAAGCCTGCGCACCACCAAGCGACCGATGGCGTCAGTCGGCCAACGACGTGTCGTGCCTGAGGATGCTTCGTCAGGACCTCCGTCTCGCCAGCCACTTCACGCAGCCCGCAACATGCATGGTCGTCTCCCGCGATCAAGCGACGCCTTGTGCCGGCGGCCGATCGAGCGGACGTCTGATCGCGACGCGCGCCCAGTCTGCTGGATCGGCCGGAACTGGACGAATGCCGAGCGGAACTAGGGACGCGGTGGACCGCGCGTATCGGAGACGGTGCGTACCGCTGGGGGTGGGGGTCCTTCATCGGGCGCGGGAACGATCGAAACGACGATCAGAATCGGCGCTGGACTCGGAATCGGAGAGGCCTGAACGGGCCCTTCACTCGATCGGGTAACTGCCTGACCAATATCGTTAGACTCGGCGTCATAGATGCCATCGCACCAAGTCTCGGCTATCGCCGATGAGATTGGGACCACGACGGTCAGGCCAACGATGACGGCGACCAGGCTGAAGGTGCGTGACATGCTCAGGCCACAGGCTATGTCACGTCCCGGCGGATCGCAAATGCCCAGCCTCCTTCGCAGGCAGCGGCCCCTGCGCAGGCGGGTCAGGACGAGTCCGGCCGGCCGATCAGTCGACGCACGTTCGATTCAAGCTCTTCGGGCAGGCAGGGCTTGGTCAGGATCGCCTTGTCCACGTACAAGCGGCGCGTCGCGGAGCGATGCGGCGAGCGCCACCGCCTCCTCCCCGTCCCGCGCGACGGCCGCGCGGAAGCCCCTCGACTGAAAGAACTCGACATAGAGGTCACGCGTGTCCTTCACGTCGTCAGCGATCAGGACGACGGTCGTGTAGGGAGAACGCGGCCCGCGGCGGTGGAGTAGGCGCGAGACACGCCGCGCCTCGGCCCACTTCGGCGCGTTGATCGAGTCTACCTCTTCACGTCGGCGCGCTTGGGCCACGTCTCCTCCCTTGGTGAACCGCGTTGCTGCGGCAACGATTGGGCCAAACTGTGAGACTACGTAGATGTACGGAGATCTTCGCCGGGCCGAGCCCGACGGCCAAGAGAATCCGCCATCACGTGTGAAACCATTTTCCTACCCGCGCGGGTGCTCATCCAGGCGAGAGGTGCTCAGCAGCGCCCTGGGGTGCGCGGCCGCTTATCATTCGTGCATATGGCTAGACGCGCGAGATCGGGACCGATCGATCGCTCCGCCGCCGAGCGATTCATGCGGCGCGCGATCGCGCTGGGGCGGCGCGGGATGAAGGCAGGCCACGGAGGTCCGTTCGGGGCCGTCGTCGTCCGCCGGGGCGCGATCGTGGGCGAGGGCTGGAACCGCGTGGTGACGACCAACGATCCCACCGCGCACGGCGAGATCGTGGCGATCCGCGCGGCGTGCCGGCGACTGGCGCGCTTCCACCTCTCGGGCTGCGACCTCTACACGAGCAGCGAGCCGTGCCCGATGTGCCTCAGCGCCATCTACTGGGCCCACATCGACCGAATCTTCTTCGGCTGCACGGTGAACGACGTCGCGCGCATCGGCTTCGACGATCGCTTCATCTATCGCCAGCTTGCGAGGCCGGCCGGGCGGCGGACGATTCGGGCAGTCCAGCTCCTCGCCGGCGAGGCTCGCGTCCTGGTCCGAGAGTACGCCGCGAATCCGCGCCGCGAGAAGTACTGAGACCGGTCGCCCAAGCGCCGGGACCCGGCGCCGCTGCCGATGCGACTGTTTCCTCTAGAGTCGTTTGCTGACCGAGACGATGAGCTCGCGAAGCCACCGGTGGGCCGGGGAGCCCTCGAGCCTCCGGTGCCACAGCAGCGACGTCCGCACCGTCGGAGACCTGAACGGGAGATCACGGAGCTGCAGAGCCGATCCCCGGACCATCACTTCCGCGACTCGCCGGCTGAGCGTCGCGACCATGTCCGACTGGCCGAGAACGGCTCCCGCGGAAAGATAGGGCAGGCGCGCCCCGATTCGTCGCTTCGTCCCACCGGTCGCGCCGAACCGAAGACGGCACGCATTGGGTCCCCGCCCCGGCCGCAGGGTCAGAACACCAGGAAGGTTCTGAGCGTGGATCGCTAGGCTCGCGGCAACGCGTGTTCGGCGATGCGTTGACAGGCGGCCAAACTGTGGCCATGATCCGCGTCGTGGACGATCTCGAGACACGAGAGAGGACCAACCGCTGATGCGATACGAGGCACCGGAGACCGTGGAGAGGGCGACGGCGCTGCTCGCCGAGAGCGCGGGCGAGGCACGCGTCCTGGCCGGAGGCACCGACCTCCTCGTGCAGATGCGCGCCGATGTCGTCGAGCCGGCGCTGATCGTC
The DNA here is from genome assembly GCA_005887895.1 of Candidatus Rokuibacteriota bacterium. Classification (GTDB taxonomy): domain Bacteria; phylum Methylomirabilota; class Methylomirabilia; order Rokubacteriales; family CSP1-6; genus AR5. The sequence goes on along the minus strand of VBPC01000057.1, from coordinate 74,956 downwards.
GACATCAAGCGCATCGCCGAGACTCGCGCGATCACCGAGGACAGGGGCGGCTGGCGCATCGGCGCCGCGGTGACCGGCGCCGAGCTCAAGGAGCACCCGCGCCTCCAGCAGGTGTGGCCCGGCGTCGTCGAGGCCGCGAACCTCATCGGCTCGACGCAGGTGCAGGGCCGCGCCACGCTGGGCGGCAACCTCTGCAACGGGTCACCGGCGGCCGACAGCGTGCCCGCGCTCATCGCGGCGGGCGCCGTCGCCACGCTGGCCGGTCCCCAGGGCCGCCGCGAGCTTCCCGTCGAGGACGTCATGCTCGGGCCTCGCAGGCTCGCCCTCGGCAAGGGGGAGATCGTCGTGTCGTTCCGGCTGCCACCACGTCCGCCGCGCTCGAGCGACGCCTACCTGCGGTTCATCCCGCGCACCGAGATGGACATCGCGGTGGTCGGCGTCGGTGTGAGTCTTACCGTCGACGCGTCGGGGACGATCACCGACGCGCGCGTGTCGCTGGGCGCGGTGGCGCCACGCGTCCTGCTCGTGCGCGAGGCGGCGGCGGCCATCGTCGGCAGCCGCCTCGACCGGCCGGCCCAGGACCGCCTGGAGGCGGCCGCGCGGGCGGCGTGCGCGCCGATCGACGACAAGCGGGGCACGGTGGAATTCCGCATCCAGGTGGCCGGCGTGCTCGCGCGCCGCGCGGCCTTGATCGCGCTGGACCGAGCGAGGACGAGCTGATGGCCAAGCACCATGTCGAAGCGACGGTGAACGGCGACGCCGTCGAGTTTCTCTGCGAGACGGAGGAGACGCTGCTCGACGTCCTCCGCGACACGCTGCACCTGACCGGCAGCAAGGAAGGCTGCGCCTCTGGCGACTGCGGCGCCTGCAGCGTCACCCTCGACGGCCGGCTCGTCTGCTCATGCCTCGTGCTGGGCTGCGAGGTGGGCGGGCGGCGGATCGAGACGATCGAGGGCCTGGCGGAGGGCGAGGCGCTGCATCCGCTGCAGAAGAAGTTCCTGGAGCATGCGGCGCTGCAGTGCGGCATCTGCACGCCGGGCTTCCTGGTGGCGAGCCGGGCCTTGCTCGAGCGGAATTCGAACCCGACCGACACGGAGATTCGCTACTGGCTGGCCGGGAACCTGTGCCGGTGCACCGGGTACGACAAGATCGTGAGCGCGGTGAAGGACGCGGCCGCGACGCTGAGAAAGGGATAGCCATGGCCGAGACGCAGAGCAACGGGCACGGATACGTCGGCACGCGCACCATCCGGCCGGACGGTGTGGACAAGGTCACCGGACGGGCCCGCTTCGGCGCCGACTTCAACCTGCCGGGCCAGCTCATCGGCCGCGTGCTCCGCAGCCCGCATCCGCACGCGCGCATCGTCGCCATCGATACGTCGAAGGCAGAAGCCCTGCCCGGCGTGAAGGCGGTCATCACGCGCGATGACTTCGCCGACCAGCCGTCGGAGTTCATCCCGGCCGGCGAGATGATGATGAACTACAAGGACGTCGTCCGGAACGTCATGGCGCGCGAGAAGGCGCTGTACGAGGGCCACGCCGTCGCCGCCGTCGCCGCGACGAGCGCCGCGATCGCCAAACGCGCGCTCAAGCTCATCGACGTCACGTACGAGGTCCTGCCACACGTGATCGACGTGGTGGAGGCCATGCGGCCCGATGCTCCCGTGCTCCACGACGACCTGTTCACGGCCGGGGTGGAGCCCAAGCCCGACAAGCCGTCGAACATCGCCAAGCGCGTCGAGATCGTGCTGGGCGACATCGAGGCCGGCTTCGCCAAGGCCGACGTCGTCGTGGAGCGCGAGTTCAAGACCGCGCCGGTCCACCAGGGCTACATCGAGCCGCACGCGGCGCTGGCCACGGTGTCCGAAGACGGCTCGGCCGAGCTGTGGTGCTGCACGCAGGGCCACTTCATCGTGCGGGCCCACTGCGCGCGGCTCCTGGGCCTGGACATCGCCAGGATCCGCGTGACCGCCTCCGAGATCGGCGGCGGCTTCGGCGGCAAGACGGTCGTCTACCTCGAGCCGCTCGCGCTGGCGCTCTCCCGCAAGGCCAAGCGACCCGTGAAGATGGTCATGTCGCGCGAGGAAGTCTTCAAGGCCTCCGGCCCCACCTCGGGCGCCACCGTGCGCGTGAAGATGGGCGCCACCAGGGACGGCAAGTTCGTGGCCGGGTTCGCCGAGCTGAAGTACCAGGCCGGCGCCTTCCAGGGCTCGCCGGTGCAGCCCGGCGTCATGTGCGCGTACGCGCCGTACGACATGGAGAACGTCAAGGTCATCGGTTACGACGTCGTCTCCAACCGCCCGAAGGTGGCGGCCTACCGCGCGCCCGGCGCGCCGATCTCGGAGTTCGCCGTCGAGAGCGTGGTGGACGAGATCGCCAAGAAGCTCGGCCTCGATCCGATCGAGCTGCGCATGATGAATGCCGCGCGCGAGGGCACCAAGGCGGCGTACGGTCCCAAGTTCGGGCCTATCGGGCTCGAGGAGACGCTCAACTCCATCAAGAAGACCGAGCACTGGAACACCCCGCTGCGCAAGTGGCAGGGCCGCGGCGTGGCCTCGGGGTTCTGGTTCAACATCGGCGGCGAGACGTGCGTGTCGCTCACGGTCAACGAGGACGGCACCGTGTCGCTCATGGCCGGCACGCCGGACATCGGCGGCCTGCGCGCCTCGCTGGCCATGATCGCCGCCGACGAGCTGAGCGTCGAGTACGACAAGGTGCGCCCGATCATCGGCGACACCGGCTCGCTCGGCTTCAACTTCCTCACCGGCGGCAGCCGTTCCGCTTTCTCGGGCTCGATGGCGGTCGTGGAGGCCGCCAAGCAGATCAAGGCTGATTGCTGTGCGCGGGCGTGCAAGCTGTGGGATCTCAAGCCCGAGCAGGTCGCCTGGGAGCGCGACCGCGTGCGGCCGATCGGCGACGTCGCTGACAAGGCCAAGCCGATGTCGATCGCGGACTTCGCCAAGGTGGCCGGCAAGACCGGCGGTCCGATCGTCGGCTATGGCCGTCTCAACGCCCAGGGCGCGGGCCCGAGCCTCGGCACGCACCTGGTGGATCTCGAGGTCGATCCCGAGACCGGGCGCGTGACCATCCTCCGCTACACCGTCGCGCAGGACGCCGGCCGGGCCATTCACCCGGCCTACGTCGAGGGCCAGTTCCAGGGCGGCGCCGTGCAAGGCATCGGCTGGGCGCTGAACGAGGAGTACGTCTACGGCGCCGACGGCAAGCTGCAGAACGCCGGCTTCCTCGACTACCGCATGCCGGTGGCCTCCGACGTGCCGATGATCGACGCGATCCTCGTGGAGGTCGCGAACCCCAAGCATCCATACGGCGTGCGCGGCGTCGGCGAGACGCCCATCGTCCCGCCGCTCGGGGCGATCGCCAACGCCATGGAGAACGCGACGGGCATCCGCTTCACCGAGCTGCCGATGTCGCCGCCCAAGGTGCTCAAGGCGCTGAAGGAACAGGGCGTCACCGCGAAGTAGCCGGCCCATGGCCCGAGTCGTTCTGGTCGGAAACCTCGCGCAGCTCACCGGAGGCGTCGCCGAGTTCCAGCTCGCGGCGACGTCCGTGAAGCAGCTCTTTCAGCAGCTCACCGAGCTACATCCGGCGATCGGGCGTCACCTCGAAGAGGGCGTGGCGGTTGCCATCGACGGCCAGATCTACCAGGACGCGTTGCTCGAGCCGATCGCGCCCAACAGCGAGGTGTTTCTGCTCCCGCAGATCGCCGGGGGCTGAGACGGGTCTCCGGGCTCGACGCAACCGTCGTGCCGCCCCAATGTGGGAATATTTTTCCACAATGTCGAGCGGCCCGGGGCGCGCCGGCCTCTGGAACCCACGGATCTGCGGACTACCGTTGCGTGGCCCGCTACTTGTAAGGGCCTCGGCCGTCTGGGGGTAATGCCTGGTGAAGGAGATGATGTCCTGAGCGCCACAGCGCCCCTCCGTGAAGACGGCGAGCCGGAGACACCGCCGACTCGACGAGCACAGTCTGCTGTGTCTCGGCGACGGCCTACAGCAGCACGCGGAGCCGGTCTCGTTCTGGTTGTCGACGACACCAGCGACACCCGCGACCTCTATGCCCTCTACTTCCAGAGCCGAGGCTTCAGCGTGATCACTGCCGAAGACGGTGAGGCGGGCGTCGAGACCGCCTTACGCTATGAGCCCGATGTGATCGTGATGGACCTCGCGATGCCGCGACTCGACGGCGTCGCGGCCACGCAGCGCCTCAGGCAAGATGCACGCACCCGCGACACTGCCATCATCATTCTGACGGGCTACCAGGCGCAGGCCATGCCGCTCGGCGCGTTCGAAGCGGGCGCCGACGCGTTGCTGATGAAGCCGTGCCTGCCAGAAGATCTCGAGCGTAGCGTGCGGAAGCTCCTGCAGAGCGAAGCGTAAGCGCGCTCTCCGCGCAGAATGATTTGATGAGCCTCTGACCACCGCGGGCCCACCTAGCGGCCAATAATCAGCCACGGGTGGCGCCCTCCTCCGAGCAGCAGCACGTATTGGTACAGACTTGCGAGCTCCTCGGTCCGGCACATTCATTGCGTCCGTCCTGAACGCCTCGCTCCAACAACGGCAACCCAGCCGCACGGCTGGCCTACAACCATTGACCGGGGCGCCTGACATGGATGTAAGGATCCTGGCAACCCTGCTCAATCTGCTCAGCACCGCCCGCCGCTCCACTCGCGCACAGGCCGGCACGGTCTATCTCCAGGACGCTGACGGGCTCAGGTTCCTCGTGACACAGAATGACGAGCTCGCCCGGTCCATGGGCCACGCGGGTTCCGCCGACCTCCTCGCGAGAATGCCGCTGCGGTGGGCCGAACGCAGCCTGGCGGCCTATGTCGCCGTGAAGCGTATGCCGCTGAACATTCCCGACGCCTATGCGATTCCGCCCGATCAGCCATATTCCTTCAATCGCCGCATCGACCGCACAACCGGCTTTCGCACGACATCCATGCTCGTCGTGCCCCTTCTCCATCCGGTCGACGGTGTCCTACAACTGATCAACGCGACGAGCGAGTGCGGCGACATCGTGCCATTTTCGCGGGCCGCCGAGATCGCTGTTCTGGACATGCTCGACCTCGAATCGGGAACGGCAGCCAGGGTTGACGGTCAAGAATGAGCTCGGCGTCAACGTCAGGCCGGGGACGGTCACAGCCATCGGCGCATTCTGGCGAAGTCAGGCGGGGCATCCGCATCTTGATTGTCGACGACGAACCCGAGGTCCTCGACATGCTCATGGCGTACTTCCTCGCGTCGAGGCATGAAGTCGAGACAGCGATGACTGGGACGGATGCTCTCATCATCGTGTCGCAGCAGCGTCCGGACGTCGTGCTCCTGGACGTCAAGATGCCTGGGATGAACGGCATCGAAGCGCTCAAAGGGATCATGAAACTCGATCCGTCCATCCCGGTCATCATCGTGACCGGAACCGCAGAACTGCCGGTGACCGTCGATGCGATCCGGCACGGAGCCTTCGGGTACGTCCCGAAACCGTTCGACCTTCGGTATCTCGACCACCTCATCGCAGCGAGTCTGGGTCGCTAGTCCATGTCACCGCGTCAATCGCCGTGGTCACATTCTTGACGGGCGATGCCAGAACGCCGCCCTATCCGGTAACGAGTCATCCTCACGGTCGCGCATCCCTCGGCGAAATGTTCCGTCGTTTCGGCAGTTTTGCGATCCGCTCCCCGTTTGGTACCCGGCTTGCTCCGACGCCGGTCGCCCGCAACCGCGGGTTGCAGTCGAGCTCGCATCGGCGAGCGAACGCGTCGGACACGGAGACCAACATGCGCGCGATGACTCACAGGCTCGCGGCCGTCGGCTTTGCCGTTCTGGTATGCGCGACCACGCCGGCCGGCGTTCGCGCGGAAAGTGCGCGCCTGTACGAGATGACGGAGAACATGAGGATCACGTCACGGGGCGACTTCAAGCAGCGGCGGGCGACGTCCCAGCTGATCGGTACGGCCGATGTCGGTACCCCGCTGTGCCCCGAGGCGCTCGTCGCCGCCGTGAATCCGCAGGCAAAATCCTGCACGATCAACGCGACGGGCTCCGACGACATCAACCTGGCCACGGGCCTCGGCGACTTCGGAGGCACGTTCACGGTGGTCGTCCCCGGCGACAACCCCGTGGATTCGCCAGAATGGGTTGTGCTGACGGGAAGCTTCAGGGGCAAGATGGATTTCTCGCCCGCCATTCTGCTCGGCGTCCCGCTGGGGCACGTGACGGGGACGCTTCAAACGAAGAGCGCTCGGCACGACCACCGCCAGAGCGGGGCGTTCCCCTTCACGGGCACGTTCCGGCTTCCGTTCGTTCTTCCCGTGCCCGATCAGGCCCTGTTCGGCAACGCTGTGCTGCCGCTCACGCCGATGGACCGCTACGACATCACCAGGACGACGCGGCCCCTCTATCTGCTCGACGACATGGCGAACGTCATCCCGGTCCAGGCCAGCGAGTTCGGCGCCGGCTGGGCAACCGTCAAATTCGAGATCAGCTTCTAGATCGACCACCGCGATGAGCGAGGCCCACGTTCGGCTTTCGGGGGCACTGACGGCAGGGACAGCGCCGCAGCTTCTGGCGCGCCTGCGCGCCGCAGTGGCCAGCGGTGATACGGCGGTCACCGTCGATTTACAGGCGGTCAGCGGCTTCGATGCGGCTGGCGTTGCGGCTCTTCTCGAGGCGCGCAGCTTACTTCAAGGAACGCCCGGGGGACGACTGGTCCTGCGCCTGAACGCGACCGCCGGTCGCGCGTTGAAGGCAGCGGGCCTGGCACGTGCCTTCGTAGTCTGGAATGCGGCACCCCGAGATGGCGACGACCGTTAGGAATTAGCTTGGGGGGATGCGTGATGGAACGTCGTCGGTGGCCACGCCGAGAGGTCAGCTGGTCCGTACGGCTCTCGCTTGGGCATGGAGCGGTCATCGTGGCCAAGGCGGTGGACGCCAGCCTGCACGGATTGCGACTGGTCGTCGACGAGGCGCGGACGGCGGCCGGCATCAACCAGGGCGACCACTGCGGTCTCGAGGTGTACCTGGCCGACGATGGGGGACGCTTCGTCCGCGAGGGGCAGGTCTGTCACATCGGAGCCTATGGCGTGGGCCTCGCCATCGCGGAGGCGCTTCCGAGCGTGCTGGTGCCAACGGTCGACGCGGCACCGAGCGCCAGTACTGGAGCAGCGTCCGGCAGGTGGCGCGGACGGCTCGCGGTGATCGCCGCCGGACTCCGGGGCCTCATCGTGGCGCTTTGGCGATGAGCGCGCGACTGACTGCTTAGACCGATCACCGGCCGGCAGCAGTCCTGCGTAGGGCCCGTAAGCCGCTTGCCGCCGTCTCGTTTTGATTTCCCGCCGGGCGGCGACCGGAGAGCTTCGTCCCAGTCCTCGCGGAAGCGGCCCATACCTCGACGGCGCGACCCCAAAAAGCCGATCGCTACCGCACAACTTCGGCCGGTTCGAGCTGTGGCGCGAGGCAAGGTTCTCCAGGGCGACCTGCGGTGGCCGCCGCAGGGGACCGGGAGGAGTCGAAGCAGGTGGAGGAGGAGGGTGACCATCGAGCCGAGATTTTCGCCGGATCAGCGCCGACAGATCAATCACTTGGCGCTGGATGGAGTTTTGGCGAGGGATAACCACTAACAAGCCGCTTGACAGGCCGGTTATCCCCGCTGTACCAGGGGGCGGCGGGTGGCAAGCGCGCCACCCGCAACGCGTGAGGGGAGCGCCAACGTCCGAGAAGCGGGGCTCGGGTTGCCCGCGCGCTCCCATTGGGAATGACTCGACGGAGGAGGCGACCAATGTGCCGACTGTGTGACGAGCGAATTCCGCAGGGTCATTCCGCTTCGCGGCGCGATTTCTTGAAGGCCACCGCCGCGACGGGAGCCGCCGTCGCGGCTGGTCCCAGTCTCTTTTCTGCGCGCCCGGCCGCCGCGGACGGAGGCGACCCGCCCGCGGACAGTGGCCGGCCTGGACGGCGCTACATCATCCGCGGCGGTTCCGTGCTGTCGATGGACCCGAAGGTGGGCGACTTCGCGCAGGCCGACGTCCTGGTGCAGGGCAAGAAGATCCTCGCCGTCGGACCGAACCTGCACGCGGGCGACGCCGACGTGATCGATGCCGGCGGCCGCATCGTCATGCCGGGGTTCATCGATACACACCACCACCAGTTCGAGACCGCGCTGCGCAGCTTTCTCACCAACGGCATCCTGATCAACGACGGCTCGGGCACGCCGAGCGCGAATCCTACGTATTTCGAGTTCATCCTGCTTACCTTCGCGCCCGTGTACCGACCGGAGGACGTCTATATCAGCGAGCTGTTCGGCGGGCTGGCGCAGCTCGATGACGGCGTCACGACGGTGCACGACGTCTCGCAGATCCACCACTCGCCCCAGCACTCGGACGCCGCCATCCAGGCACTGTTCGATACCGGGCGCCGCGCCGCCTTCGGCTATTTCGAGAGCGCGGGTGCCGCCATTATCGGCAGCAATCCCGGCAACCAATATCCGGACGACGCGGTCCGTATCAAGAAACAGTGGTTCTCCTCGACCGACCAGCTCGTCACCATGATCATGGGGGGCGAGGTCTACCTTCCGGCCTACGAGAAGGCTTGGAAGATCGGGCGCCAGCTCGGGCTCCAGGTTGCCGCGCATATCCTCTCTCCGTTCAGCATTCGTCCCACCCTGGACTTGCTCGCCCAGGGTAAGGGTGGCCAAGGACCATGGCGTGCAGGTCTCGGTCGCCTTCCCGATCGAGATGAACATGCGCCACGGCGTTCCGCCGATCATCAAGATGCAAAGCCTCGGCATGGAGCCGTCCCTGAGCTCGGACGTCGAGGTCACCATGACCCCCGACTTCTTCACTCAGATGCGCTCCGCGATGACCATGCAGCGCATGATCGTGAACCAGATGATCCTCGACCAAGGAACCTTCGCACCACCCACCCAGTGGCCGACGCCGGCCAAGGGCACGCCGCCGCTTCTCTACGTACGCGACGTGCTGCGGTTCGCCACCACCAACGGTGCCAAGCACTTGAGACTGGACGGCAAGACCGGTTCGCTCACGCCGGGCAAAGAGGCCGACATCATCATCCTCGACGCCACCGCGATAAACGTGGCGCCGCTCAACAACGTGCCTGGCGCGGTCGTCGCGCTGATGGATCGCACCAACGTCGAGACCGTGATCGTGGCCGGCAAGGTGCGGAAGTGGAAGGGAAGGCTGCTCGACATCGATCTGCCGCACCTGCGCCAGCAGCTCGAGGCCTCGCGCGACTTCATCTTCGCCAAGGCGGGCGTCCCGCAGAACCTGTTCCTCAGCACCTGAGGCGGGGGACGTCCTCGACCGCGACGATGGTGCCGACACGAACGTCGAGTTGATCGAGCACTGACACGGGGACGACCGGCTTGACCGGCGCCACCTCAGCGCCCCTTCAGTCGCACGTCTTCGTAGGGCGCCGAGAAGAACGCGTAGCCGGCCACGAGACCGATCCCTGGCTCCTGCACACGCGGCCCGACGCCGCTCATGGCCGCCAGCTGCCAGATCGGCGCGAACATCGCCTTGTCGTGCATGAGCTGCTGGATCCGGTGGAGGATCGATTCCCGGCGCTTCCGATCCAGCTCCGCGGCCTGCTCGCGGAAGAGCCCGTCGATGTCCGTGTACGAGCCGTAGACGTAGGCGCCGCCGGAAGCCACGAAGGCTTCGATCCGCGTCGCGGCGTTGCCGAACGCGCCGCTGCCGCCCTGGACGAGATTCCTGAGCTTCTTGTCGGCGAACCCCTTGAAGAAGGCGGCCCGCTCGAGCGGCCGCACTCTTGCCCGGATGCCGACGGCCTGCAGATCGTTGACCGTCGCCTCCGCCACGTTGGCGAACGCGGCGTCGACGAAGTACTCGCCGGCGTCGAAGCCGCTCGGGTAGCCGGCCTCGGCGAGGAGCTGCCGGGCCCGGCCGCGATCGTGGGCGTAGGCGGGTGGCGGCCAGTAGAAGTCGAAGCTGGCGGGAATCAGGCTCCCCGTGATCTTCGCGAACCCGAGGTTCTCCGCCTGGTTGATCGCCTGGCGATCGATGGCGTGGTTCGCCGCCAGGCGCACGCGCCGGTCGTGCCAGGGGGATTTCGGATCCCACTGGTCGGCGAAGTACACCCAGAACGTCGTCGGGACGAGCGTGGCCTTCAGGGTGAGCCCGGGCGTTCGCCGGACCTGCTCGGCCAGCGCGCCGAAGAACGCGTAGCCGATGTCGATCTCGCCCCGCCTGAGCGCGGCCAGCCGCGTGGACTCGTCCGGGATCGCCCTGAAGACCAGGCGCTTCACGGCCGGCGGCTTGCGCCAGTACTGCTCGAACGCCTCGAGGACGAGCTCCACGCCGGGGGTGAACGAGACGAAGCGGTAGGGCCCGGCGCCGACGGGCGCCCGCTTGAACCCGTCCTCACCGACCTTCTCGACGTACTTCTTCGGGACGATCCAGCCGGCGCCGGTGGCGATCGTGTAGAAGGTCATGAAGTCGGGCCACGGCTGCTTCAGGCGGATGCGGACCCGTCGCGGCTCCGGGGCCTCGACCGCCTGCACCCGGTCCTTGAGCATCCGGGCGGAGGCGCCTCGATATCGCTCGAACGAGAACTTCACGTCCTCGGCCGTGACCGGCTCGCCGTTGTGGAACCTAACGCCGGCGCGAAGGACGAGCTCGACGACGAGGCCGTCGGCGGACACGTTCCACGATTCGGCGAGCGCCGGCGCCATGGGATTGCCCGGCAGCGGTTTGAGCATCGCATCGTGCAACGCGTACAGGACGACGAACGGCGTGATGATCCCCGACGTCTCGGCCGGGTCGAACCACGTCGGCGCCAGCGCGAAGTGGACGCCCCAGACGATCTGCTCTTCGGGCGCCGCCGAGCGGGCGGGGACGGCGGTCAGCACGAGGAGGAGCGTCCCCGTGACGAGGCCCCGAACGACTCTCATGAGGGATGCCTCACTCCTTCGGCGGGGGACCGCCGAAGCGATAGCCGACGAGGACCTTCAGGATGTAGGAGTCGGTGCTCGGCGTCAGCCCGAAGCCGACGCCGGCGTTGAACTCCCAGCGCGGCCCCAGGTTCAGGTCGATGACCGGAAAGATCAGGTGCTGCTGCCGCCGGATCGGATCGAACCCCGACACCGGTCCGATCGCGCCGTAGTATTCGATGCCCGCGCTGACCGTCCGCGTGATGTCGTAGCCGATCTTCGCGTTCGGGGAGAACTCGAAGCCGCGCCCCTCCTTGACGCCCTCGCCCTTGAGGCTGCGGTCGAACACGGGGTTGAACGAGGCATACCAGGGCCCGATCTGCTTGTCGACGATCGGACGGAGCTCGAGCGTCCAGGTGTCGGCGGAGAACGCCGGCCGCTGGTAGCCGACCTCGACGGAGAGGCTCAGGCCGACGGGCACGCCCCAGCCCTCGGGAGCGCGTACACGGGGCCGGATGTGGTCGCCGACCCACATCCAGCCGCCGTCGGGCTGGATGCTCGTGAAGAGGTAGACGCCCGTCTCGAACCACGACGTCCAGCCGTGGGTGATCTCCAGCGTCTCGTGCACGGCGTGGTTCGTGGGCAGGACGCCTTGCTCGGTGCGGGTGGTGCCCTGCAGGGCGGTGTTGCTGTGCAGCTCGATCATCGTCGCTCCGGGCGCCACCGTCTCCGAGCCATAGACCTGGATCTCGAAGTTGCCCTGCGCGAAGCCGGTGACGGGCGCGGCCAGCGCGGCAAGAAGGACGAGCACCCGCAGTCGGCTCGGCGCGGACACTCCTCTAATCGCCCATCACCAGGCCGCCGTCGACCTTGAGGGCCTGCCCGGTCATGTAGTCGGAATCGGGCCCGGCCAGGAACGCGACGACGCCGGCGACGTCGTCCGGGGTCTCCGGACGCCCGAGCGGAATGCCCGCCGTGCGCCGCTTCCACGCCTCGCGCGGCGCCCAGCCGTGCAGCGCGCCGAGCTCCTGGTCGATCTGCTCCCACATCGCCGTCTCCACCGCGCCCGGACAGACGCAGTTCGACGTGATGCGATCGCCGGCCAGCGCCTGCGCCGCGGAGCGCGTGAGACTGATCACCCCGGCCTTGGAGGCGGAGTAGGGCGTCATGAGATGGTTGCCGCCGCGATAGCCGGCGATCGACGCCGTCTGGATGAGCTTGCCGCGCAGCTCGGAGCCCGGGATCGGCGGCTGGCTCTTCATGCGCCGCGCCGCGGCCTGGAGCACGAAGAAGACCGCGCGCAGGTTGACCGACATCACGCGGTCCCACTCCGCCTCGGTGACGTCCAGCAGCGGCTGAACACGAATGACGCCCGCGTTGTTGAACAGCACGTCCAGGCGGCCCCACCGCCGGTACGGCTCCTCGATCATGCGGGCGACGTCGGCAGCACGGGTGACGTCGGCGGCCACGCCGACGCCGCCCAGCTCGGCGGCCAGCTTGTCGACCGCGGAGACCGGTCATGGTAGCCCTCCTGCGGTCAGCCGCGCGACGCGCGGAACTGCTCGGTCTGGTAGCGCTCGATCAAGGCCTTCATGCGCATGGCGTCGCCCTTGCGGTGGCCGTGGCACACGATCGGCTCGGCCCCGCCGCTGGTCTCGATGATCACGTCCGAGAAGAGCAGGTGCGTGTCGACCTTCACGGAGGCGACGTGCGCGATGTGGATCGACTCCTCCTCGGTGCCGACCCAGCGCGGCGTGTGCTGGATCACGCTGGTGGGCGTGATGGCGACCTGGGTCGGGAAGACGCGGTTGCCGCGGGTCCAGCGGCTGGCCCCGAACACGTCGCCGGTGGTGAACGGACGGCCCTTGCGGTGGATCATCCACAGCAGCAGCACCGCCAGCACGACGATGGCGACCGCCGCGTACAGCGCCCAGGTCTTCAGATCCTGACTGTCCATGCTCGCCTCGCGGTCCCAACTCTACCGCATCGGATGCACTAGAATGCCCCATGACCTCCGAACGTCCGCCGTCCAAGCGCGAGCTGCTCGACGCGCTGCGGAGCAGCCGCGACGAGGTGGTCGCCATCGTCCGCGCGCTGCCGCCGGTGGCGCTCGAGCGCGGCGGCTACGAGAATGGCTGGAACGGCCGCCAGATCCTCGCCCATCTCGCGTCGATCGAATGGACGTACCCGCGGCTCATCGACATCGCGCGCGAGGCCGGCGCCGGCCCCGCGGCGACGGCGAGCAGCGAGCCGCCCACGCGCGCGATGCGTGGCGGCAACGACGCCTACAACGAGCGCCAGGTGGCCCGGCGCGCGGATCGCTCGGTCGCCGAGCTGCTCGACGAGTTCGCGACGAACCGCGCCGCCACCATTCGCGCGGTCGAGGCCGCCGACGAGGCGCTGTTCGCACGGGTCATCCGCTCGGCGGGCGGCGTCACCGGGCCGCTGGCGGCGGTGTTCCACGCCGTTGCCGTGCGACACGTCCTGGGCCACCTCCGGGATATCGGGGGGCCTCGACCGGGCCCCCCAGGCCCCCCGGACGTTCGGAGCGTCCCGGCGAAGCCGTGACGCTCCTCTAGCACGCGTTACCGCGGGGGCGGAGGCGGCGGCGCGCCGGGGGGCGGCGGTGGGATGTGCGCGGGCACCGCCGAGGCCGGGGGCAGGCGCGCCGTCGGGCAGCGGTAGGCGTCGGCGTAGATGTCCTCGAGGCCGAATTTCACCACCGCGGTGTCGGCGCCGAGCCGCACGATCTTGCGCCGCAGGTCCTTGACGGAGTCGTCCTTGACGCGCCCGACGAGCGTGCATCCGCTCACCAGTCCTGCGTCCGTCGTCAGGGCGACCCGGGTCATCGCGACCCGCTCGGGATCCTGCGCCCAGGCCGGAGCCGCCGCGACGAGCGCCGCGAGCGCGACCGTGCCGAGAGTCCTTACGAGTCCATCTCCGGGAGCGCGTCGATTCGCGCCTTCTGAACGCCGATGACCGGCCTGCCGTCCACCGCGCACGTGGCTCATCCCGCTCTCCCGACGACCCCATCATACGACCGGGCCACCCTCACGCCAGGTACGCCCCGCCGTTGACGTGGAGCAACGCGCCGGTGACCTGGCTCGCCTCGTCGGAGGCGAGGAAGACGGCCACGCGCGCGATCTCGTCCGGCTGGGCCATGCGCCCGAGCGGGATCTCGCGGGCGCGGGCGGCGATCTGCTCCTCGGTGTTGCCGTAGCGCGGCTGGGCGGTGTCCGTGAGGCCGGGGGCGATCGCGTTGACGCGGATGCCGTGCGGCGCCAGCGCCAGGGCCATCGCCCGCGTGAGCCCGACGACGCCGGCCTTGCTGGCCGAGTAGTGGACACCGCGCGGATCGCCGCGCACCGCCGACGACGCGAGGTTGACGATCGCGCCCGGTCGGCCCGCCGCCACCAGCGCCCGCGCCGCCGCCTGCGCGGCCAGGAAGCTGCCCTTGAGGTTCACGCCCAGCACGTGATCCCACTCGCGCTCCTCGAGCTCGAGGAACTGCGCGCGCGGAAAGACGCCGGCGTTGTTCACGAGGACGTCGGGCGGGCCGAGCGCCTTCACGGTCTGCTCCACCACGGCGTCGACCTCGGCGCGGCGGGAGACGTCGCCCTGCACGACGACCGCGCGCCGGCCCAGGTCACGGACGTCCTGGCCGACGCGCTCGGCCGCCGCGCGGTCGTCGAGGAAGTTCACGGCGACGTCGGCGCCCTCGCGGGCCAGCGCCAGCGCGATGGCCCGGCCGATGCCCTGCTGGGCACCGGTGACGAGACCAACCTTGCCGGTGAGCCGCACCGCTCAGTGCCCGCGACCGCGCTCGCGCCCTTCGTGGCGGCCGCGGTCCCAGTGCTCCTCGCGCTCGCGCCAGTCGCGCTCGTGCCGCTCCTCGCGCCACTCGCCGCCGAACGCCGGCTCCCACGGCGGCGGCGCGTCACGGCGCCACCCGCGCCAGTGGCCGGGCGGCACGCGATAGTACGCGACGGGCACGCGCAGGATCGGGGCCGGCACGTAGGCGGCCGCGACGGCGGCCCAGGGGCCGTTCCAGTTCGGCCCCACGTACCAGCCGCCTCTCGCGAAGGCCCAGTACTGGCTCGAGTACAGGAACACGTTCGCGGGCGCGCTCGAGGCGTAGTACACGGGAACGCCGGGGACGACCGCGAAGGTCGGGGGGCTCGGCAGATGGATGCCGATGTCGATCGACACCTGCGCTCCGGCGGGAGCCGCCACGGTCGTGACCAGTAGCGCGGCCAGCAGCAGTCGCTTCACGCAGTCCTCCTCGGGGTGACGCCGGCGTCGTGGATGGCGCGCCAGACGCGTTCGGGGGTGAGCGGCATGTCGAGGTGCCGCACGCCGAGCGGCGCCAGCGCGTCGTTGACGGCGTTGAGCAGCGCGGCCAGCGCCCCGACGGTGCCGGCCTCGCCGACGCCCTTGGCGCCGAGCGGATTGACCTGCGTCGGCACCTCGTACGAATCGACCTCGAAGAGCGGCACGTCCTCGGCCCGGGGCATGGCGTAGTCCATGAACGAGCCGGCCAGGAGCTGGCCGGTCGTCGGCTCGTAGGCGAGGTCCTCGAACAAGCCCTGCCCCAGGCCCTGGACGACGCCACCGTGAATCTGGCCCTTCACGAGCATCGGGTTGACCATGCGGCCGACGTCGTCCACCACGGTGTAGCGGACGATCCGCACGGCGCCGGTCGCCGGATCGATCTCGACCTCGCACACGTGACAGCCGTTCGGAAACGTGACGGCCGGCGGCGTGAAGGCCGCCGTCTCGCTGAATCCCGGCTCCAGGTCACGCGGGAGGCTGCGCGCCTGGTAGGCGGCGCGGGCGACGGCCGCGAACGTCACGCCGCGATCGGTGCCGGCGACGCTGAAGCGCCCGTCGCGCAGCCCGACGTCGGCCGGCGCCGCCTCCAGCAGGTGGGCGGCGATCCGGCGCCCGCGCTCGATGACCTTCTCGATCGCGCGCAGCACCGCCGAGCCGCCCACGGTCAGCGCCCCGGAGCCGCCGTTGCCGCGGCCGGCGCCGAGCGCGTCGCTGTCCCCCCAGAACACGTGGATCCGCTCCGGCGCCACGCCGAGACGCTCGCTGACGATCTGGGCGAACGCCGTCTCGTTGCCCTGTCCCATCGAGGTCGAGCCGGCGAACAGACTCACCGAGCCGTCGGCGTTCACGCGGAGCTCGGCCGTGTCGGGATTCACTGCGGTATAGGGACCGCCGGCCACCTCGATCGGATTCGCGAGACCGAGGCCGCGCAGCATGCCGCGCTCGCGTGCCTCGGCCCGCCGCTTGGCGAAGGCCCCGTGGTCGGCGCGGGCCAGCGCCATCTCGAGACCACGCCCGAAGTCGCCACAGTCGTACGTGAAGACGAGCCCCGTCTTGAACGGCATCGCCGCCGCCGGGATGAGGTTGCGGCGGCGCAGCTCGACCGGATCGAGACCGCGCTCGTGCGCGGCCACGTCGATCACGCGCTCGATCGCGTAGGTGGCCTCGGGGCGGCCGGCGCCGCGATAGGGCCCGGTCGGCGTCGTGTGCGAGTAGACGCCGGTGGTCTGCACGTGAATGGCCGGCGTCGTGTACACGCCGGCCAGCCCGCCGACGTTGTTGGTGCCGGGCCCGGCGCTGCGCGGCGTGAGGTAGGCGCCGACGTTGAGCGTGATGGCCACGCGCAGGCCGAGAAACCTGCCACCGGCGTCCAGCGCCAGCTCGGCCGTCGAGACGTTGTCGCGGCCGTGCTCGTCGGTGACGAAGCCCTCGCGCCGGCTGGACGTCCACTTCACGGGGCGCCCGAGCCGGCGCGCCGCCCACAGCACGAGCACGTGCTCGGGATAGACGCCGCTGCGCATGCCGAAGCTGCCGCCGACCTCGCCGGTGACGACGCGCAGGTGGCTGTGCGGCACCCGGAAGATCTGCTCGGCGAGCAGCGTGCGCAGGCCGTGCGGCGCCTGGATGCCGGTGTGGAGCGTGTACCGGCCGGTGCGCTGGTCGAACTCGCCGACGGCGCCGCGCGGCTCGAGCGGCGCCGCCGCCACGCGCGACACGATGAAATCGAGGCGTGTGACGTGGGCGGCGGTCTCGAACGCGCGGGCCACCGCGTCGCGGTGGCCGGCCTCCCACACGAAGGCGACGTTGTCGGGCGCCTCGTCCCAGACGAGAGCGGCGCCGGGCCGCCGCGCGTCGGACGTCGCCGCCACCGCCGGCAACGCCTCGTACTCCACGCGCACGCGCTCGGCGGCGTCGGCGGCCTGCGCGGGCGTCTCGGCGATCACGAACGCCACCGGGTCGCCGACGTGGCGCACGCGCTCGCGCGCCAGCGCCGGGCGCGGCGTGGCGAACGCCGGCGTGCCGTCGCGGCGCTTGCGGCTCGCGTCGGTCGGGAGGTGACCGAGGCCGTCGGCGGCCAGGTCGTCGGCGGTGAGCACGGCCACCACGCCCGGCGCCGTTCGCGCCGCCGCTACGCTCACCGAGCGGATGCGGGCGTGGGCGTGCGGCGAGCGGACGACCACGCCGAACGCCTCACGCGGCAGGGTCACGTCGTCGGAATAGCGGCCGCGCCCCCGCAGCAGGTGCGGATCCTCGCGCCGGCGCACCGACTGCCCGATGGCGAACTTCTCGACGATCACGCCGGACCTCCTCTAGACCGCGAGATAACCGCCGTCGACGACGAGCTCGGTGCCGGTGATGTACGAGGCCTCGTCGGAGGCGAGGAACAGCACCGCGTGGGCCACCTCCTCCACGCGCCCCTCGCGCTTCATCGGCACCGCCTTCAGCATCTTCGCGCGCCACTCGGGATCGGCGGAGGCCTTGGACGTCCGCATCGGGGGCATGAAGCCGGGATGCACGGAGTTCACGCGGATCCCGTCCGGGGCGAACTGCACGGCCGCCGCCTTGGTCATGATCCGCACCGCGCCCTTCGAGGCGTTGTAGGCCATGTGGACCATCGTCTGGCCGACGAAGCCGGAGATCGACGAGATGTTCACGATGGCGCCGCCGCCCGCCTCGCGCATGACCGGGATGGCGAACTTCATGCCGAGGAAGACGCCCTTGGCGTTCACGTTCATGAGGGCGTCCCAGGCGGCGGTGCTCAGCATGTCCAGTCGGCCTCGCGTGTGACGTCGAGCCGGACGAACTGGGCTCGGCCGCCCGCCCCGGAGATCTTGTCGACGACCTGACGACCTTCCGATTCGAGGACGTCGCCGACGACCACGCGCGCGCCTTCTCTGGCGAACAGCATCGCCTCGCTCTGGCCCATGCCGCTGGCGCCCCCGCTGACGAGCGCAACCTTGTCCCTGAGCCTCATAGGCACCTCCTGCCGTCGTGACCGGCCTACTCTAACGGCGTTCGGCCAGAAGCGCCATGAGAGCCCGGGCGGCGCCGCTGAGGTAGCCGCGCCGCCGATGGACGAGCACCACCGGCACCGCGAGCCGCATGGCGGGGGCGTCGAGGGCGCGCAAGGTGCCCAGGCGAAGCTCCTCGTGCACGCTGCTCTCCGGCAGGAGCCCGAGGCCGAACCCCGCTTCGACCAGTCGCTTCTGCGCGGTGAGGCTGTCGATCGCGACGAGGTCGGCGCCCCCGAGCCCGAGCGCCGCCAGCCGTTCGGCGAGCAGCCGCGCGTACAGCACACGAACCCGCGCCGCCGGCGACAGGGCCTTCGCGGCCTCGCCGCACAGCTCGGCGACGGCATCGGCGCGCCTGGAGACGACGTGCACGATCCAGTCGGCCTGCAGCACGCCGTCGTCGGCGATGTCGCCGGGGGTGGCGGCCCCTCTGCGCAGCAGGGCGAATGCGCGCGACGGAATCGACGCAGCCTGGTCGTCAGCGCGGTCCCGGCCAGCGTCCCGACCAGCGCCAGGGTGACCGTGCCGCGATCGGCGCGGTCCAGGCCGCGCACCGACTCGACCCCGTCGCGCAGCGAGGCCAGCACCGCCTCGGCGTGCGGCAGGAAGGCGCGGCCGGCCTCGGTCAGGCGGGCGCCGCCGCGCGTGCGCTCGAAGAGCGGCCGGCCGAGCTCGTGCTCGAGGAGATCCAGCCGCCGGCTGACCGCCGGCTGCGAGAGATGCAGCGCACCGGCGGCGCGGGTGAAGCCGCCGCGCCGGACGATCGCCACGAACGCGTCGAGATGATCCAGCTCCACGGGGCATCAGCATAGCGGATGGACGGGACAACATCTATGCATTGGACACATCAGACGCCGCGGCGTACCGTCGCGCCTGACAGGGGGATCGTCATGGTCAGCAACGAGTTTCTCTCCAGCGAGATCGTCGCCCACGGCGCCTACGTCTGCGTGCGCGACGCCGGCGTCGCCGACGTGCGTCGTGCCGGCGCCGGCCTCGTCGCGCTCGCCGAGCGCCTCGGACTGCACAACGAGTTCACCCCGGGTCACGGGCCGGAGCGCGAGTCGTTCGCCCTGCTGCGCCGGCGGGCCGCCACCCCCGGCGACATCGCCGACGACGGCGTGCTGCAGGCCGACTGGATCGTGCACGTCGTCTCCAGGCGCGCCGACGCCGTCGCCGAGCTGTGCGGCGAGGCCGCGAAGGCCCTGTCGCCGGCGGCGCGGGTTCGTGTGCTGGGCGGTGTCGTGCAGCCGCGCAACTACACGAGCGCGGCGATGAACAACTGGGCCTATGCCCGCCAGGTCGTGCAGCAGCCCGGCGGCGTCATGCCCAACGCGTTCCTGGTCCCGATGAGCAAGACGGCCGAGTGGTGGCGCAAGGACTGGATGGAGCGACACACGTACTTCCTGCCGCGCTACGACGACGACGGGCGGATGGTCAACGAGGGCCACGCGCTGGCCACGGAGGCGGGGATCCCCCACCTGCTGCGACGCACGTACCGGCACCCGGCCTCCCCGGCCGGCGACGGCGACTACGACTTCCTCACCTACTTCGAGTGCGACGACGCGCACGTCGCGACGTTCCACCAGGTGTGCGCGGCGCTCCGCGACCTGAAGCGCAACCCGGAGTGGCGCTTCGTCCGCGAGGGTCCGACGTGGCACGGCCGCCGCGCGCCCTCGTGGGAGGCCCTCTTCGCGCCACCCGCGCCGTGAGCGCGCCGGGGGCGTCACCGGCGGAATCGTTCGCATTCCAAGGATTCATTGGATCGCGGACAGCCGCCGGCGCAGGCTCGGTGTGTGAATGGCGTGCGCCGGCGACGCGAGGACGGGCGGCGGCGGGACGACTGGCTGGGCGTCTGGGTCAACGAGCTGCACGGCGATTACCTTGCCTACGAATGGCTGGCGGAGGCGCGGGCCCGGGCCGCGCGCACCGCACTGATCGTCGCCAGCCGCCCTCGCGCGCGCTCGTGGCTGGGCACGCGCCTGGCGCGGATGCTGACCGCTATCCGCCGCTCGGCGTGATCGGCACCCAGGGCTCGGCGCAGGTCGGGACGTTGGGGTAGTACCCGCCGGCGCTCGGGCAGTAGTACCAGTAGCCCTGGGGCAGCGTGGTCCCCGGCGACTGCTGGATGTACACCGGCGGCTCCTGCACGACCACGGGCGGCGGCGCGTAGTAGTACGGCGGCGGCCACGGATCCCACCAGAACGTCGGGCCCACGACGAACACACCACCCCGGCCGTGATGGTGAAAGCCCCGATGCCCCTCGAAGCCTCGCGGCGCACCACGGAAGCCCGGCGCCACGGCGCGCGGAGCGCCCCGGAACCCCGGAGCCGCCCCATGCGGCGCACCCGCGCCGCCACCGTGGAATCCGCCGGCGCCGCCACCGTGCGGCGCCGCCAGCGCGACCGCCGGCAGCGACAGCGCCACGGCAACCAGCGCGGCGACCATGACTCGCGACACGACCT
>VBPC01000057.1:0-54146 GCA_005887895.1 Candidatus Rokuibacteriota bacterium | reverse complement strand
GCTTCCATTGTCACGCAGCGCCCTGGCCGCGTCGAGCAGCCGCTTGCGCGTGCGGATGATCATCTCGTCGCTTGTGCCGAGGTGCTCCTGGCTCCGGTCGTAGATGGCGCCCATGCTCTCGGTGGCCGCCTGGTCTTGAAGAAAGATGCGGCCGATGCCGGTGAAGCTGGCGGTCTTCTGCTCCTTGCGATCGACGAGGTAGTCGTTGTCCTTGTTGGCGAGGGCGCGGAAGCGCCCGTACCAGTCGCTGGTGTTCGGCAGCGTCTCCACCGGGCCCACGGTCTGCCGGCCGACCTGGGCGACGCCGCGCGGCGGCGTCGAACGCGGACCGAGATAAGCCCACACGAGCCCGCCGCGCTCGACGCACGGATAGGCCAGCGCCCTGACCTTGTGCTTGAAGTCGGAGGCGGCGGGCTCGCTCGGCACGTCCGCGCAGCGGCCGTGCACGTCGAACTTCCAGCCGTGGTAGACGCAGCGCAGGCCGTCGTCCTCGTTGCGGCCATAGAACAGGCTGGTCCCGCGGTGCGGGCACTGATTCTGCACGAGCCCGACCGCGCCCGAGCTGACGCGGAACGCGATGAGGTTCTCGCCCAGCAGGCGGATGCGGACGGGCGCGCCGTCAGGCTCCGGCAGCTCGCTGGAGAGCGCGGCCGGGATCCAGTACTGGCGCATGAGGTTGCCCATCGGCGTTCCGGGGCCCACGCGACAGAGCAGTTCGTTGTCTTCGCGACTCAGCATGACCGCTCTCGCGGCGGCGACTGCGCCGCGCGCACCCGACGCCCCATCGGTGTGTCGGCCAGGCCGAAGAACGCCAGCAGGTTGCCGGCGGCGATCTTGAACGCCTCGTCGGCGGGCACGCCGGCAAAGAGCCGCTCGGCGAACGGGCGCGTGTTGGGCCAGTCGCACTCGATGTGCGGAAAGTCGGTGGCGAACATGATGTGCTCGACGCCCAGGTGGTGGCGCAGCTCGACGGCCACGCGCTCGACGTGCTGCACGCTGAACCACACGTGCTGGCGCACGTAGTCGCTCGGCCGCTGCTTGAGCGGAGCCAGCCCGAGCAATCGCTGGGCCCAGTGCCGATGGCGCTCGTACCAGTAGTCGGCCTCCTCCATCCAGAACGGCACCCAGCCCAGGCGGGTCTCGGCGAAGAAGATCTTCAGGTCGGGCAGGCGATCGAAGACGCCCGAGAGGATCAGCTGGGCCAGGCTCAGCGCCGGCGGGATGCCGAGGAAGGGCAGCGCGACCCACTCGACGATCTTGCGCGGCCCGAGCTTCTTCAGCACCTCGGGATCGGCGGCCGGGTACTCGAACGTCGGCTGGGCGGCGCGGGGACCGAGGCGATCGAAGCCGACGTGCACCGTCAGCGGCATCTTCATGTCGACCGCGGCCGCCCAGAAGCGGTCGTCGGCCGGCGTCGGGTAGGACTTGCCGCTCGGAAAGACGCCGAGGTTCACGCCCTTGAGCCCGAGCCGGGCGCAGTGCTCGAGCTCGGCCAGCGCGTCGTCGATGGTGGTCCACGGGATGACGCCGAGCCCGATCAGCCGGTCGGGCGCGACCGGACAGTACTCCTCGCCGATCCAGTCGTTGTAGGCGCGCACGGCCGCGCGGTACACGTCGTCGTCGGCGAGCCCGCGCCAGAGCCGGGGACCGACCTGCATGTTGGGAAAGAGCACCTCGGCGTGCAGCCCGTCCACGTCCTGCTCGCGCAGCCGCTGCTCGGGCGGCCCCACGCCGGCGGTGTCGTCGACGGTCACGCCGAACGGCTGCCACGTCTCGTTGGTCCGGCCGGCCCGCAGGTCGAGAAACGGGACCGGGTAGGGCGGCTGGCCTTCGACGAGGATCGCATCGCCGCCGTCGGGGAGCGTGATCGTACGCGGCGCGCGCTCGCGATGCCGGGCCGGCATCCGCGGCGTCCAGCGTTCGGGGCGAACTTCCAGGTGGCCGTCGCTGGAGACGAGGGGCGGGAGCGCGGATACGGCCATGGAGCAGGCCTCCTTTCCGTCGCGTGGCGGCGAGTGTACCATCGGCTCGCGGTCGAAGCTCGCGAGGAGGACCCGCCATGGGAGCGATCCTGGGTCTCGGCGTGACGCACGTGCCCCTGCTCGCCGGACGCGACGAAGACATGACGCGCATCCTGCGCCGCGTGCTGAAGGATCCCGACCTTCCCGATCGCTATCGCACCCCCGCCGGCTGGCCGGAGGCGATGCGACAGGAGTGGGGCACCGACGAGGGCGTCGCCGCCGCGCGCCGTCATCGCGAGGCGCTGGTGGGCTGGTTCCGCAAGGCGCGCCGCGTCCTCGACGACTTCGCGCCCGACCTCGTCGTCGTGTGGGGCGACGACCAGTACGAGAACTTCAAGGAAGACATCATCCCGCCGTTCTGCGTGCTGGCCTACGACTCGATCGAGCACCGGCCGTGGGAGAAGTCGGCCTGGCGCAACGTGTGGGACGAGCCGAAGGACGCCACGTTCGTCTTCAAGGGCCAGCGGGCGGCCGCCAAGCGGCTGGCCAGCGGTCTGCTGGAGGACGGCTTCGACGTCTCCTACGCCTACACGCCGCTGCACCATCCGCTCGGCCACGCGTTCATGAACACACTGCTGTTCCTGGACTACGACCGCCAGGGCTTTCCCTATCCGGTCGTGCCGTTCCAGGTGAACTGCTACGGCCGCCGCGTCATCGCCCAGCACGGCTCGATGGGCGCGCTGGCCGCCATGTCGGACGAGGAGCGCCTCGATCCGCCCTCGCCGGCGCCGTGGCGCTGCTTCGACCTCGGCCGGGCGACCGCGCGGGTGATGGCCGGCAGCCCGTGGCGCGTCGCGCTGATCGCCTCGTCGAGCTGGTCGCACGCCTTCCTCACCCCCAAGCACCACCTGCTCCACCCCGACGTGGCCGCCGACCGCGCGATGTACGAGACGTT
Organism: Candidatus Rokuibacteriota bacterium; assembly: GCA_005887895.1. Taxonomy (GTDB): domain Bacteria; phylum Methylomirabilota; class Methylomirabilia; order Rokubacteriales; family CSP1-6; genus AR5. The sequence goes on along the minus strand of VBPC01000057.1, from coordinate 51,230 downwards.
GCGCGCCGGCGACTACGAGGCGTGGCGCAAGACGCCGCTGGCGGCCATCGAGGATAGCGGCCAGCAGGAGATGCTCAACTGGCTGTGCCTGGCCGGCGCCATGGCCGAGCTCGGCCGCCGCCCCGCCGAGACCACGTTCGTCGAGAGTCACATCTTCAACTCGAACAAGGTCTTCGCCTTCTTCCCGGCGACCTGAAACCCGGCTGTCGATTCCGGGGGCCCTCCGGCGTCGTATGAGATGAGGAGGAACGATCGCCATGCGTTACATGCTGCTCATCGCTTCCGATGACAAGACGGCTGCCCCGCTGCCGAAGGCCGAGATGGAGGCCCGCTTCCAGGCCCACGCCCGCTTTCAACAGGAGCTGCAGGCGAAGGGCAAGATGGTCGTCGGCGAGCGCCTGCGCCCCGACGCCGACGCCAGCCGAGTCCGCCTGAAGGCCGGCCAGCCTCAGGTCACGGACGGCCCCTTCGCCGAGACGAAGGAGGCGCTCGGCGGCTTCTACCTCATCGAGTGCGAGACGAAGCAGGAAGCCATCGAGTGGGCGAAGAAGATCCCGCTCGGCGACGGCAGCTTCGTGGAGGTGCGTCCGATCTGGCCGATGTGAGGTGACGGCCGCCGCGGCGGAGATAGCCATGCGGTACGATCTCCGATCGTGGCGGCCGGACACGGCGACATACAGGCATTCGCCCAGGCGCTCGATCGGTGGCCGAGCGCCGGGATGCCGGAGCGCCCGGGCGCCTGGCTGCTCACCACGGCGCGGCGGCGGGCGCTCGATCACCTGCGCCGCGTCCGCCGCGCCGGCGCGCGGGCGGACGCCCTCGAGTACGAGGCGGTGCTCGGCGCCCGCGACGAAACCCCCGACGTGCTCGATCCCGACGCCATCCCCGACGACCGGCTGCGCCTGATCTTCACCTGCTGTCATCCGGCGCTGCCGGATGACAGCCGCGTCGCGCTCACGCTGCGGCTGGTCGGCGGCCTGTCGACGGCCGAGATCGCGCGCGCCTTCCTCGTGCCCGAGCCGACGATCGCCCAGCGCCTCGTGCGCGCCAAGCGTACGATCCGCGACCGGGCGCTGCCGTACGAGGTGCCCGAGGGCGCCGAGCTGTCGAGTCGGCTGCCGGCGGTGCTCGCTGTGGTCTACCTGGTCTTCAACGAGGGCTACGCGGCGCACACCGGCGCGACGCTGATGCGCGACGACCTCTGCCAGGAGGCGATCCGGCTCGGCGGCATGCTGGCGGAGCTGATGGCCGGCGAGCCCGAGGTACTCGGGCTGCTGGCGCTGATGGAGCTGCAAGCCTCGCGCGCGACGGCGCGCACCGACGCCGACGGCCAGCTCGTCCTGCTCGCCGAGCAGGACCGCGCGCGCTGGGACCGCGCGCGCATCGCGCGCGGCCTGGCCTGCCTCGAGGGCGCCGGTCCGCTCGACGCCGCCGGGCCCTATCGACTGCAAGCGGCCATCGCCGCCTGCCACGCTCGGGCGACAGCCTGGGAGGCGACCGACTGGCCGCGGATCGTCGGCCTCTACGCCGCGCTGGCCGCCGTGGCGCCGTCGCCGGTCGTCGAGCTGAACCGCGCAGTGGCGATCGGTCTGGCCGAGGGTCCGGCGGCCGGACTGGCCGCGCTCGACCGCGTCGACGCCCGCGCGCTGCGCGGGTATCACTTGCTGCCCGCCGCCCGCGCCGACTTCCTGCGGCGCCTCGCCCGCTGGAACGAGGCCGCCGCGGAGTACCGCCGTGCGCTGGAGCTGGTCGACAACGCGCGCGAGCGCAATTTCCTCGCCGCGCGGCTGGCCGCGTGCGAGGCGGCCGGCTGAAGAGCGCCGGCCCGACCGCCTCGTTGACAGCCTCACCGACCGGATGCTCTATGAATGCGAGCAGGCCTACGTGCCGCACGCACATTGGACGCGCGAATTGACCACCGTTACAATCCGCAGGCGATGGGTCAGCGGTGGTCACGGCGTGACGTCTTGAAGATCGGGGTCGGCGCGGCCGGCGGCCTCGGCGCGCCGCGCGGCGCCGAGGCCCAGGCGGAGACGCCCAAGCCGCCGCGCTTCAGGCCCCGCGCACGGCCGCCGGTATCCGGCCGCGTGCTTCAAGAGCCGCTGCCGGAGGGGCTGCAGCGCTATCGCCAGGCGGCCGAGGCGGCCGTCGCCGAGTCGTTCAAGGGAATCACCGCCGACGGCCGGCCCGTCGCCGGCCTCTTCCGCGTCGAGAAGAGCGGTGTCTCCACCCGCCCGATCCAGGACGCCGCCACCGCGTTTCTCGCCGCGCTGCCGCCCGAGCAGGCCACCGCCGCCCGCTTCGCGCCATTGTCGAGGCAACGCTCAGCCGGGCCGGCTTCAAGACGGCGCGCGACGTGATGCGGCTCAACGAGGTCATCGCCGGCATCACCGGCCGTCCCGAGGAGTACGGCGAGTGGCTCTACTGGCTGAGCGTGTTCGGCACGCCGTCGGCGACGGAGCCGTGGGGCTGGCAGATCGACGGCCATCACCTGATCGTCAACTGTCTCGTGCTCGGCGATCAGCTCGTGCTCACGCCGATGTTCATGGGCTCGGAACCGGTCGACATCGACAGCGGGCCGCACGCCGGCATCCGGGTGTTCCGGGCCGAGGAAGCCAACGGCCTCGCCCTGGCGCGCGCCCTGAACGCGACCCAGCGTGCGAAGACCGTGCTGTCGACCGAGCTGCCGGGGGAGGTCTTCGCGACCGCGTTCCGCGACAATCTCGAGCTGCAGCCGGCCGGCATCCGGTACGACGAGCTGTCGCGCGGCCAGCAGGGTCTCTTCCGCAGGCTGCTCGACACCTACGTCGGCCGCATCCGTCCGGGCCACGCCCAGGTGAGAAGCGACGAGGTCACGCGCCACCTGGCCGAGACGCGCTTCGCCTGGATCGGCGGCGTCGAGGAGCACAGCGTCTTCTACTATCGCGTCCACAGCCCGGTCATCCTGATCGAGTTCGATCACCAGCGCGGGGTGGCGCTCGACAACGATGCGCCCTCGCGTCAGCACGTCCACACGGTGATCCGCACGCCGAACGGCAACGACTACGGCAAGGATCTGCTGCGCCAGCACTACCAACAGGTCGATCACACCCCCGGGAGGCCCCATGTGCGTCGATAACGACTCTCGTCCTCCGATCGCCCCGATCGCCGGCGGCTCCGCCGGCTCCACCGATCTGAAGCTCACCTCCGCCGACGGCACCCGCTTCATGGCCTATGCGGTGCGGGCCGCGAAGCCGACGGGCGCCGGGATGGTCGTCATCCCCGACGTGCGCGGGCTGCACGCCTACTACAAGGAGCTGGCCGACCGCTTCGCGGAGGTCGGCGTGGACGCCGTCGCCATCGACTTCTTCGCGCGCACGACCACCACCGAGGATCGCAGCGACACGTTCGACTTCATGGCCGAGGTGCCGAAGACGAAGCCGGACACGTTGCAGGCCGACATCGCGGCGGCGGCCGCGCATCTGCGGAGCAAGGACGGCGGCCAGGTGCGCTCGCTCTTCTCGGTCGGCTTCTGCTTCGGCGGCGCGCTGTCCTATTTCCAGGCGGCCAGCGGGCTGGGCTACGCCGGCGTGATCGGCTTCTACGGCTGGCCGCTCGGCCTCAAGCGCTGGCCCGATCGGCCGCGGCCGATCGACGCCGTCGGCCGCTACACCTGCCCGGCTCTGTCGATCTTCGGCGGCGCCGACGAGGGGATCCCGCAATCGGCCGTCGACGAGTTCGACACCGCGTTGCGCAAGGCCGGCAAGAAGCACGACGCCACCGTCTATCCGGGCGCGCCGCACAGCTTCTTCGATCGCAAGCAGGCCGAGTTCGCCGACGCCTCGGCGGACGCGTGGAAGCGGACGCAGGCCTTCGTGCGTCAGAACACCAAGTGACGTGACGCGCGAGGAGCTGAAACGGCAGGTCGATCGCGCGATCGAGGCCGAGGCCGAGCGCATCGTCGGCTTCGGCGAGCAGATCCGTCACCGGCCCGAGCTCGGCTTCAAGGAGGCCCACACCGCGGCGCTGGTCGAGGACGTGTTGCGCGGCCTCGGCCTGGCGCCGCGGACGCAGCTGGCGCTGACCGGCGTGCGCGCGGACGTCGCGGGGGGCGCCGGCCCCGGCCCGACGTTCGCGCTCATGGGCGAGCTGGACGGCCTGGTCGTGAGCGGCCATCCCGAGGCCGACGCCAGGACCGGCGCGGCCCACGCCTGCGGCCACAACGCGCAGGTGGCGGGACTCCTCGGCGCCGCGCTCGGTCTGGTCAAGAGCGGGGCGTTGCAGCACCTCGCCGGCCGGGTCGTGTTCTTCGCGGTGCCGGCCGAGGAGGGCGGCGACCTCGAGTGGCGACTCGAGCAGGTCCGGGCGGGCCGCCTGGAGTTCCTCGGCGGCAAGTGCGAGCTGCTGCGCCTCGGCCACCTCGACGACGTCGACCTGGCGATGATGATCCACACCACGCCGCGCGCCGAGGACGGCCGGGTGGCGATCCCGCGCTCCAACAACGGCCGCTTCGGCAAGACCGCGCGCTTCGTCGGCCGCGCCGCGCACGCCGGCGGCGCCCCGCATGCCGGCGTCAACGCCCTCTACGCCGCCAACGTGGCCCTGCTGGCGATCAACGCCGTCCGCGAGACCTTCCGCGACGAGGACACCGTGCGCGTGCACCCGATCCTCACCCACGGCGGCTCGCAGGTGAACGTGATCCCCGCCGAGGCGCGGATCGAGACCTACGTGCGCGGGCGGACGCTGGAGGCGATCCGCGACGCCAACGTCCGTGTCGATCGCGCGCTCCGCGCCGGCGCCCTGGCGCTCGGCGCCACCGTCGAGATCGAGACGCTGCCGGGCTACCTGCCGCTGCGCTGCGATCCGGTCATGGCCGAGACGTTTCGCGCCGGCGCCGACGTCTTCTTCGGCGCCGGCACCTGCCGCGACGCCGAGCACCGCGCCGGCTCGACCGACATGGGCGACGTGAGCCAGGTCATGCCGGTACTCCATCCTTACATGGGCGGCGCCCGCGGCACCGGCCACGCCGCCGACTACACGATCACCGACCCGCATCTCGCCTACGTGATGCCGGCTCGCGCGCTGGCCGGGATGGTGATCGACCTGCTGTGGGACGGCGCCGCCCGGGCACGCGAGGTGGTGGCGCGGGCGACGCCGCCCCTCACCCGCGACGGCTACGTGAAGTTCCAGCGCGACATCCGGCGGCGCGAGGTCTTCCGCGGCGACGCGTGAGGCTCGACGCTTCGACCAGGAGGTGGACCGTGAGCGGCCACGAACATCCCAGCGCCATCAAGATTCGAAGCGAGCTGAGCCATCCCGTCGTCGACGCCGACGGCCACTGGCTGGAGTTCGGTCCGGTGATCGTCGAGCAGCTGCGCCGCATCGGCGGCGACAAGGCGGCTGACGGCTTCACGTCCGTCGGCAAAGGCGTCCGCGAGTCGCTCGCGCTGTCGGTGGCCGAGCGGCAGCGCCGGCGCCTGCCCCAGGAGGCGTTCTGGTCTTCGCCCTCGCGCAACACGCGCGACCGCGCGACCGGCCTCCTACCGCGGCTGCTCTACGAGCGGCTGGACGAGCTCGGGATCGACTTTGCGATCCTCTATCCCACGGTGGGGCTGCGGGTGCCGCGCATCGCCGACGACGAGACGCGGCGGGCCACCTGCCGCGCGTTCAACATCCTCACCGCCGAGCACTTCCGCGACCTCGCCGACCGCATCACGCCGGCCGCCTGCATCCCCGCCCACACGCCGGAGGAGGCGATCGCCGAGCTCGAGTACTGCACGCGCCAGCTCGGCTTCAAGGTCGCGATGTTCGGCAGCCTGATGCCGCGGCCGGTGGCAGGCGCCGCCGGCGCCCCCGCCGAGACTGCGCGCTTCGCCGTCTGGTACGACGCGCTCGGCCTCGACAGCGCGCACGACTACGATCCGCTCTGGCAGACGTGCGCGCAGCACGGCATCGCGCCGACCTTCCACACCGGGGTGCGCCGCCAGGGGCTGCGGCTGTCGCCGACGAACTTCACGTACAACCACATCGGCCACTTCGCCGCCGCCGGCCACGCGGTCTGCAAGGCGATCTTCCTCGGCGGCGTGACCCGGCGCTTCCCCCAGCTGCGCTTCGGCTTCCTGGAGGGCGGCGTGGCGTGGGGCTGCATGCTCTACGCCGATCTCATCGGTCACTGGGACAAGCGCAATCGACAGGCGCTCGAGCACACCGATCCCCGCGCGCTCGACCGTGCGCTGCTGCTGGACATGGTCCGCAAGCACGGCACCGACGAGATGGCCGCCGCCCTGGGCGGCTGGCCGGACGCCGATGCTCACACGCTGACCGGCGGGATCGCCGATCTCGACGACTTCAGCGCCTGCCGCATCGAGCGCAAGGAAGACCTGCGCGACCTGTTCGTGACGCCGTTCTATTTCGGCTGCGAGGCCGACGATCGCATGAACGCGTGGGCGTTCGACCGCCGCGTCAATCCGTTCGGCGCGCGGCTCAACGCCCTGTTCGGCTCCGACATCGGCCACTTCGACGTGCCCGACATGCGCGACGTGCTGCCGGAGGCGTGGGAGCTGCGGGAGGACGGCCTCATCACGGCCGACGATTTCCGCGATTTCACGTTCGCCAATGCCGTGCGGCTGTGGGGCGCCGGCAACCCGCGGTTCTTCGAGGGGACCGCTGTGGCCAAGGCGGCCGCCGAGGTGCTCGGGACACGCTGAATGCACTGACGCCATCGCCCGTCTCAATGTCATAGTTGCGGAGGAGGATCGCGACATGGCGAAACGGGCGATGGCAACGGCGCTGGTTCTGCTGCTCCTCCTGGCGAGTACCCCCGCAGTGCGGGCCCAGGCGCCGCCGCCACCGGGTTCGGCGCCTGCCGGCGGCGCGGCCGAGGCCATCGGTGTCACCCCGCCGCGGCTGAGCTACTCCGAAGGCGCCGTATCGTTCTGGCGTCCCGGCGCGCCGGACTGGGCGCCCGCCCAGATCAACACGCCGCTGGCACCGGGCGACGAGCTCTACACCGGAAACGACGGGAACATCGAGCTCCAGATCGGCGGCCGCGCGTACGTGCGGGGCTGGGGCGATACGCAGGTCGGCGTCGCCAACCAGGAGCCCGACTTCCTGCAGCTCAAGATCACCACCGGCCATGCGACCGTCGACGTGCGCAGCGTCGATCCGGGACGCACCATCGAGATCGACACGCCGCACGCCGCGTTCACCGTCGAGAACGCCGGCTACTACCGCGTGGACGTCGCGCCCGACCGCACCTCGTTCGTCACGCGCCGCGGCGGCCGCGCCGGCATGACGCCCGCGGGCGGCCAGCCGGTCGCCATCGCCCCCAGCGAGGAGATCGTGCTCGAGGGCGTCGACTCGGCGAGCATGCGCAGCTTCGCCGCGCCGGAGCTCGACGTGTGGGACCGCTGGAACTACGCGCGCACCGACGCGCTGATCGAGTCCACGAGCGCGCGCTACGTGCCGCCGCAGGTGTACGGCGCCGACGACCTCGACCACTACGGCAACTGGCGCGTCGTGCCGACCTACGGCTCGATCTGGGTGCCGCAGGGCGTGCCGGCCGGCTGGGCGCCGTACAGCACGGGCCGCTGGATCTACGATCCGCACTACGGCTGGACGTGGGTCGCGGCCGGTCTACGCGCCGGCGCTCGTCGCGTTCTTCGCGGCACCGGGCGTCACCGTGTCGGTCGGCACGCCCTTCGTGAGCTGGGTCGCGTTGAGCTGGGGCGAGCCGCTCGTGCCGTGGTGGGGTCGGCCTGGCTTCGTGGGCCGTCCGTACTGGGGTGGCTGGGGCGGACCGCGCGTGGTCAACAACGTCGTCATCAACAAGACAACCGTGGTCAACGTCACCAACGTCACCGTCTATCGCAACACGACCATCAACAACGCCGTGGTCGCCGTACGCCAGGACGGCTTCGGCCGGCAGGGCGTGCACGAGACGCGGGTCACCCAGGTCGACGTCAGGCAGCTGAAGCCCGTGCACGGCGCGCTGCCCGTGAAGCCAGAGCCCGTCAGCTTCGTGGGCTCCGGCGGTCGGGCGTCCGTGCGCCCGCCGGAGACCGCGATGAGCCGGTCCGTCGTCGCCACGCGCCCGGTGCCGCGTCGCGTGCAGGACGCCGGCGCGCCCATCGCCCACAGCGGCGCGCCCGTCAACGTGCCGGCGCCGAAGATCGTGCCGACGCCGAAGGCCATGGAGAAAGCGGCGGTGCCGACGCGGCCGCCGTTCGGCGCCAGCGACGTGGAGCGGCCGCGTCGGGCCGAGCCGCCGCGTCCGGAGACCTCACCGCGACCGCAGGTCGGGACGCCGGCGGTGCCGCGCCAGGAGCCGGGTCGTCCGGAGGGCGCACCGGCACGCCCCGAGCCCGGCGCGCGCACCGAGCCGGCTCCGGGCCGTCGCGAGCCCACGTCGGGCGCGCGGGTGGAGGGCGGACGCCCGGAGCTGGCGCCGCCGGGACAGGGCGAGCGCGGACGCGGTGGTCCCGAGGCGGGGCCGCCGGCGGCGCGGCCGCCGCAGCCGCAGCGCCAGCAGCCGGCGCCACCGGCCGGCAAGCCGCCGCTGCCCGGCGAGCCCGCGGATCGTCTCTCGCCCGGGCGCAGCGAGGCGCCCCACGCGCCTCAGCGGGCGGAGAGCGCCGCGCCCGCGCGTAGACCGGAGATGCAGGCGGCGGTCCCCACGCGCGTGCGGGACGCGCACGTCGCGCCGGCGCGAGCATCGGAGCGGCGCGCGGCGCCGGCGCCTGCCGCGGCGATCGCGCCATCGCGCGGCGCACCGGTCATCGCCGTACGCGGCGCGGCGGCCGTCCAGCACGGCGGCCCGATGCCCGCCGTCCACCGCAGCGCGTCGAAGGCTGAGTGAATCGCGGCGCTCCTCTGCTGGTCCGACGGGGTCTCAGCGCTTCGCCGTCCAGTACGCGGGCGGTGAGGGAAAGATGGTCGTGCAGCGCGTGGCCTCGGTCGGGCCATCGAGCGTGTCGGCGGCCGCGCGCCAGACGGCGTAGTGCGGCATCGCACGGTGCGCCTCGAGCGCGGCCTGGTCCTTGTACACCTCGTAGAAGAAGTAGACGTTCGGATCCTGCGCGTCCTGCAGCACGTTGAACCGGTAGCACCCCGGCTCGTCCCGCTCGGAGCCCAGCGCGTCGGCCTCGATCGCCTCGAGGAAGCGCTTGCGCTGATCCGGCTTGATGCGCACCTTCACCCACATCGCGAGCATGGACCGTCTCCTTATATGGGGGCCCCGACATGGCCCCCAAACCCCCAGCGTTCGGAGCGTCCCGTCGGAGCCGGGACGCCCCTCTATCGCGCGTCAGGTAACTATGGCGGCCCCGAGATAATTATTATGGGGGCCCGACATGGCCCCCATACCCTCCCCAGCGGGCGGAGCCGTGAGGCTCCTCTGTCGCCCGCTCGATCTGGCCCGAGGCCCGGGGCCTTGTCTCAGGCCTTGTCGAAGAGCTTTACCGCAAGCGCGCCGTGCGTGACGGCGGCGCCGGCCCGCAGGGCGGCGGCCAGCAGCGAGGCCTCGGCCACTTCCTCGCGCGTGGCGCCGGCCTTCTTGGCGTTGCGTGTGTGCACGTCGAGGCAGTACGGGCATTGCGTCGTGCAGGCGACGGCGAGGGCGATCAGCTCGCGGTACTTCCGCGGGATCTTGCCGTCGTCGCGCCCCACGATGGCGTCGAGCTCCAGGAAGCCCTTGAACTCGTTGGGCGCCAGCCGCTTGAAGTCGCCGAGGATCTTGAGATCATCCGAATCGTGGTAGTGGCTCATCGCGAACCTCCTGGTGTCGATCGGTGACGAGAGCACATTCTATCGCTCCCGGAGACCTTCCATGGACGAACTGAGGCCGCTGGCCGCCGCCCTCGCCGCGCAGCTCATCGAGCGCAAGCAGACCATCGCGGTCGCGGAGTCCTCCGCCGGCGGCCTGATCTCGGCGGCGCTTCTCGCCGTGCCCGGGGCCTCCGCCTACTTTCTCGGCGGCGCGGTGATCTACACGCAGGCCGCACGGCGCGGGCTGCTGGGCGTCCCCGACGAGGCGGTCCAGGGCCTCCGCTCCAGCACCGAGGCCTACGCGGTCGTCAAGGCGCGCGCGATCCGCGAGCGGCTCGGCACCACCTGGGGCCTCGCCGAGACCGGCGCCACCGGGCCGACCGGCAATCGCTACGGCGACGCGGCGGGCCACGCGTGCCTGGCGGTGGCGGGACCCGTCGAGCGCGCGTTGACGCTGGAGACAGGGGACGGCGACCGCGAGCGCAACATGCTCCGCTTCGCGCGCGCCGCGCTGCAGCTCCTCGAGGCCGCGCTCCGACAGCGATGAGTCTCCGCCGGGCGGTCGGCTAGCTGCCGCGGCGGAGGCGTTCGAGCAGCTCGCGGGTCACGCGATGGCGGGCCGCGGCGGGCATGTCGACGCGCTGGCCGCTCCGCACCAGGGTGATCGTGCGCTCGTACGTCGCGAGGTAGGCGCGGCACTCGGCGCACATCCACAGGTGCGTCGCGACGCGGGCGCGCGTCAGCATGTCGAGCGCGGCGTCGACGTAATCGGCCAGGCCGGCGATCACTTCGCGACACGTCATCCTCATCGGCTGCGCGTCGCGATCAGCTGCTCGAAGAAGCTCCGCAGCGGTGGCAGGGTGGCGAACAGCGCCTGGAAGGCGTCGCGGTCGACGGCCAGCACGTTCGTGGCGGTCAGCGCGCGGACCGTCGCCGTGCGCGGCCCCTCGCTCACGAGCGCGATCTCGCCGAAGCAGTCGCCGCTGGTGAGCCGCCGCAGCAGCGTCTCGCTGCCGTCGGCGGCGCGCCGCACCACCTCCACCTCGCCCTCGGTGACGACGTAGAGCCAGTCGCCGCGGTCGCCCTCGCGGAAGACCACCTGCCCCGGCTCGAAGTACTCGCGGCGGACGCCGAACGCCCGCTCGGTCTTGAGCTGCACGATGTCGGGCGGCAGGAACAAGTCCAGCGTCCAGTCCGTCGCCACGCGGATCTTGCGGTCGAGGCCGGGCAGCTTCAGCAGGTAGATCGTTCGCCACAGCCACCAGGCCACGAATCCCGACAGCCGGATCCCGAGGATCTCGGCCACGGCCGAGCGGCGGCCGAGCGCGCCCAGCTTGCCGAGCGCCTTGAACGAGAACGCCCGCCGCGGCTGGCCGCGCAGCGTGGCCGCGATGTTGCGGGCCACGCACTTCGCCTCGCGAGTCGCATGCTGCGCCGTCGGCGGGCACGGCTCGCCGGTCTTCGCATCGTGGACCGCCGCGCAGTCGCCCACCGCCCACACGCCCGGATGGTCCGGCACCGCCAGCGTGGCGTCGACGACGACGCGGCCGCGCTCCGTCTTCAGCGGCAGCATCGCGATGAGGGGATTGGGGCCCGACGGCACCGTGCTGATCAGCGTGCGGGTCATGATGCGCTCGCCGCCGGCGAGCAGCGCGGCGTCGGCGGTGGCGCCGACGAGCTTCGTCTCGAAGCGGATCTCGACGCCGCGCCTCATGAGGATGTTCTGCGCGAACTCGGCCAGTGACTTCGGCAGCTCGGGCAGGATCAAGGCGCCGGCATGCAGGAGCACCACGCGGATCTCGGCCGGATCGAGGTGACGGAAGCTCCGGGCCGCGGCCCGGACGAAGTCGTTCAGCTCGGCCACCGCCTCGACCCCGGAGAAGCCGCCACCGGCCACCACGAAGGTCAGCAGGCCGCGCCGGACCTCCGGATCCTGCTCGATGTCGGCCTCCTCCAGCGTGTGGATGATCCGGTTGCGCAGCGTCAGGGCGTCGCCCAGGTACTTGAAGGGCAGCGCGTACTCCGCCAGTCCCGGCTGGCCGGCGAAGGTCGTGACGTTGCCGAGCGCGATGACGAGATGGTCGTAGTGCAGGTGGTGCTGCCGGCTGCCGAAGCCGGCGGTCGCCGTCACGCTGCGGTGCGCGAGGTCGATCGACTCGATGGTCCGCGTGTAGAGATTCGTCTTCGGGCAGAGCCGCCGGATCGGGGTGATCGTGTCGAGGATGCCGATGCTGCCGGAGATCACCTCGGGGAGCATGGGCTGGAAGACCATGTAATTCTCGCGGCTGACCAGTCCCAGCTCCACCTCGCCGCGGCGGATCTCGCGCCCGAGCAGCTTCTCGAGCGTGAGCGCGGCGTAGACGCCGCCGAAGCCGCCGCCGAGGATCAGGATGCGCGTGGGACGCTGGGTCATGGTGAGGCCCTCCGACCGCTAGGACACGCCGCGCGCGCCCGGCGATGCGGGTGCGGCGGCCACGAGCCCGTCGATCAGCGCCGCGTCGGCGGGATCGACGGAGGTGAGGTGGATGCGCGTGAGGCGGGCGCCCGCCCGCTCGATCTCTCCGGTGACCTTGCCGTAGAGGTCGCCCGACGCGCGGGCGCTCTCCGGGTCGGTGACGCGGAGCTTGACGTTGGTGAGCGGTGGCAGCGCGGCGTCGAGCACGGCCTCCACCCACCGGCGGCTCAGCCGGTGGATCGTTCCCGCGAAGGCGTCGCCGTCGACGCGCTGGCCGTCGAAGCGCCACCCGCTCAGCGGCAGGCGGACGTCGCGCGATCGCTCGTCGTGCGCGTCGAGCCGCCGGGCGAAGCGGCCGCGCAGCCCACGCAGCTCGTGCAGCGCGATGGGCGCGTCGAGGCCCTTCAGCTCGACGTGCACCGGCGGTGCCGTCTCGGCGAGGTCGCCCAGCCGCTCCACGGTGGCCGTGGTCATCAGGACCTGGCCGCCGACCGTACAGCCCTCCACGCGCGCCGCCAGGTTCACGGCGGCGCCGACCACGGCGTACTTCGCGCGCTGCTCGGAACCGATGTTGCCGACGACGGCCTCGCCGGTATGCACGCCGATGCCCATCTCGAACCGCGGGCGGCCCCGCGCGAGGTTGTCGCGGTTGAGGGCGTCCATCGCGCCCTGCATGGCCAGCGCCGCCGCCGCCGCGCGCTCGGCATGGTCGGGGTGCTCGACGGGCGCGCCGAAGACCGCGAAGATCGCGTCGCCGATGAACTCGTTGATGGTCCCGCCGTGCTCGATGACGACGTCGGCCATCCGCCCGAGGTACTCGTTGAGCACCTCCATGACACCGGCGGGGTCGCCGTGCTCGGCAAACCGCGTGTAGCCGCGGAGATCGGACATGAGGACCGTGATCTCGCGCTTGTGGCCGCCCAGGCGCAGCCCGTCGGGCGACTCCAGCAGGGTGCGCGCGACCTCGGGCGACACGTAGCGGCCGAAGGCGTTACGGATGAAGTCGCGCTGGCGCAGCCCCTCGACCATCTCGTTGAAGGCCCGCGTGAGCTGGCCGACCTCGTCGCGCGAGCGCACCGGCAGCGCCTGGTCGAGATCGCCGCCGGCCACGCGGCCGACGGCGCCGGTGAGCGCGCTGATCGGCCGCGTCAGCCGCCGGGCGAACACGATGCCCAGCGCCAGCGCCACCGCGACGGCGGCCAGCGCGCCCTCGAGGATCGTCGTGTTCAGCTCGTCGAGCCGATCCAGGAAGACGTCGACCGGATAGTCGACGTTGAGCACGGCGATGGCCCGGCCCCCGGCATCGAGGATCGGCGCCACCGCGCTCATGCGCGGCCCGGCCGGCGTGCGATGGATGCCGGTGTAGCGCGCCACGCCGTCCTCGAAGCTCCACGCGATCGCGTCGGTCAGCTCCGCCGGGATCGCAAACCAGTCGCCCGGCCGCTCGTTGCCGCCGCTGGTGACGATGATGCGCGCGCGCCGCGCGACCGGATCGTAGTCGGCGAGCGTACGGATCGGCGTCGTCAGCAGCGTCTCGGTGCGGATCGCGGCCAGGGACTTCTCGATGCGGCGGTACGCGGCCGAGGCCGGATCCGGCCGGCACTGCAGCCCGGCGTGGAACGCGGGATCGATCAGCAGCACGCCGGTGCGCGCGATGTTCAGGAGCTGGGTGCCGACGGTGTCCTCGACCTCGCGCTTCTGGCGGACGTGCACCAGCGCGCCGACCAGCCCGGCCGTGAGACACGTCAGCAGCGCGAAGACCACCGCGAGGCGGACGGCGAGGCGCTGCCAGGGCCGAAGCGCCGGCGCGGTGAGCGCGCTCCCGGCCGTCGCGTGCACGCCCCTCACGGCTGCCGCATCGCCGTCGTCACCGTCGTGGAGGCTCGGCGGGCTCCAGGCCGAGGAGGCCGTCCACCGACCACGGGCCGCCGCCGCGCGTGAGCAGGAACAGGAGGATCGAGCCCCAGGTCAGGTGCTCGGCGTAGGCGCCGGGATAGACGAACGTCTGGATCACGGCGATCATGCCGAGCAGCGGCAGCGTCGCCAGGCGGGTGCCGAGGCCCAGGACCAGCAGGGTCGAGCAGCCGAGCTCGAACGTCGTGGACATGGCGGCGGCGAAATCCGGCGAGAGCACCGGCACCTTGTACTCGTCCTGGAAGAGCTGCACGGTCAGCTCCCAGCTCGCCAGGTGGTTGAGCCCGGCCTTGAGGAAGACGGCCCCGATGGCCAGGCGGAACAGGACCTGGATCACGGGCAGCGGGAACCGGCCGGCGAGCTCCACGGCGCGCTCGATCCTGCCACGCACGCCACCGACGGGCAACATGGTCACCATCTGCTGTGTTGGCATCTCGCGTCATCTCCTGTGTGAGGCGGCGGGGCGGGCGGCGACGGCCGCGTCGGCCATCGCGCGACCCGCGCCCTGCCGTCGCTGGCTCAGGCCCGTTTCGGCTGCGTGCTGCCGCCCACGACCTTGTCGCAGGCACCGGCCGGCATGTAGATCCACGCGTCGCCCTGCTGGTCGCGCCGGGAGGTGCCGGCGCACGACGAGTTCGCCGTCTGGCAGTCGTTCTTGCCGGCCTTGGCGATGCCGTAGCACTTCTCGGCCTCGAACTTCGGCTTGGGAGCCGGGCCGGCCGCGGACGCCATCGGCAGGGCGAGGGCGGCGGCCACGGCGGACGCGATGAGGAGCTGGGACGTCTTCACGATGCACTCTCCTTCGTTCGTTTGCGGGCGCGTTGGTCGATGCCGTTCGCGGCGAGGCCCGCCGTCGCCGCGCTCCGGACGTTCGGGTGATGAGACACGCAGCCGGCGGCGGACGGTGCGCGGCGGGCCCGCGCACCCCCCGGCCGGCCCGCCGTGTCTAACGCGTGCGATGCAGACGACGGCGGTGGCCGGCAGCGGCATCGGTCTTCGGGCGCCTCACGTGGACGAGATCGTGGCGACGCGGCCCGCGGTCGACTGGCTGGAGGTGCACGCCGAGAACTACATGATGGCCGGCGGCCCGGCCCTCCGCGCGCTCGAGCGGCTGCGGCACGATTACCCGCTCTCCATTCACGGCGTCGGGCTCTCCCTCGGCAGCGCCGACGGCCTCGACGTCGCCCACCTCGAGCGGCTCGCGCGGCTGGTCGACCGCCTGGAGCCGGCGCTGGTCTCCGAGCACCTGTCCTGGAGCATCGTCGACGGCGCCTACCTCAATCACCTCCTGCCGCTGCCCTACACCGACGAGACGCTGGCGATCGTGAGCGCTCACGTCGCGCGCGTGCAGGACCGTCTCGGACGGCGTCTCCTCGTCGAGAACCCGTCCGGCTATCTGCGCTTCGCCGGGGCCGAGATGCCGGAGGCCGAGTTCCTGGCGACGCTGGCGCGACGGACCGGCTGCGGGCTACTCTGCGACGTGAACAACATCCACGTGACGTGCGCCAACCTCGGCGGCGATCCCGACGCCTACCTGGCGGCGCTGCCGCCGGCGGCCGTCGGCGAGATCCATCTCGCCGGCCACGCCGTGAACGACGCCGACGGCCACGAGATCCTCATCGACGACCACGGCTCGCCGGTGGCGCCGGCGGTGTGGTCGCTCTACGAGCGCGCGCTCGAGCGCTTCGGCCCGGCGCCTGCGTGAGCTCCAGCACGGCATCCGCGACGCGTTGCTGGGCGACGACGCGTGCGTGGCGGCGCTCGACGTCGCCGGCGATGCTCTGGCGCCGGCCGCGCGTGTCGCCGTCTATCGCCATCACGTCCTGACCAGCCTCACCGCCGCGCTGGAGGCGATGTTTCCCGTCGTCGTCCGTCTGGTCGATGTCCGGTTCTTCCGCTACGCCGCCGATCGCTACGTGCGCGCTCACCCGCCGGGCAGGCCCTGCCTGTTCGAGTACGGGGCCTCGTTCCCGGAGTTCCTGGCGGCGTTTCCGCCGTGCCGTCATCTCGTCTACCTGGCGGACGTCGCCCGCCTCGAGTGGGCTATGAACGTCGCGCTGCACGCGGCCGACGCCGCGCCGCTCACCGCCGAGGCCCTGCGCGCGCTGGCGCCCGGCGCCGTCGGCGACCTCGCGCTCGACCTCCATCCCTCGGTCACGCTCCTGCGCTCGCCGTGGCCGGTCGATCGGATCTGGCGCGCGAACCAGCCGGGCGCCGAGGACGCTGTCGTCGCGCTGGACGCCGGCGGCGCGTGCGTTCAGGTGTGGCGGCGCGACGACGACGTCGTCGTCCGGATGCTGACGCCGGCGGCGCTGGCGCTGCGGACGGCGCTCGCCGGCGGGCGGCGGCTGGCGGTCGCCGCCGCGGCGGCGCTGACGGCCGAGCCGGACGTGGACCTCCCCGCCCTGCTGCGCGAGGCGGTGGACGAGGGATGCCTCACGGCGTGATAGACTCGCCGGCGATGACGAGCGACGAGCAGCTGCTGCTGAGCCGCGCGGCAGCGGGCGACGCCGGTGCGCTCGAGGGACTCATGGGGCGCTATTCGGCCCGCGTCTACCGCCTGGCCTACGGCATCACGCGCAATCAGGCCGACGCCGAAGAGATCGTCCAGGACGTTTTTCTACAGTTGGTCCTCAAGGGGGCGGGTTTCGAGGGGCGGTCGGCGGTGGGCAGCTGGATCTATCGCGTCACCACCAACGTCGCCCTCAACAAGCGCCGCGGCAAGCGGCGGGAGGTCGAGACCCCGCTCGACGACTGCCTGCCGACGTTCAAGGCCGATGGACACCGCGAGGGGCCCCGGGCGCTCCTGGTCGCCGACTGGTCGCAGCGGCCGGACGCCGAGCTCCTGTCCGGTGAGGCGCGGCAGATCCTCGACGAGGCGATCGACCGGCTCCCCGAGCACTATCGCGCCGTGCTGATCCTGCGCGACGTCGAGGAGCTGTCCAACGAGGAGGTCGCGGACATCGTGGGCGACTCGGTGTCGGCGGTGAAGACGCGGCTGCACCGGGCGCGCATGGCGCTGCGGGAGCTGCTGACGCGTCGGCTAGGGGCCGAGGCCCGATGACCTGCCGCGACCTGATCGACGTGCTCGACGATTACCTCGACGGGCGGCTCGAGCGCGACGAGGTCGCCGCGCTCGAGCGGCACCTGGCGGAGTGCGAGGCGTGCCGGGCCTATCTCGCCACCTATCGCAAGACCCGGTCGCTCGGCGCCCGGGCCGGCCGCGTGGAGATGCCCGACGAGATGAAGACCCGGCTCCGCCGCTTCCTGCGCGAGCGGGTCGGCTAGGCCGCCTGGCGCGACTGGCTGCGGACGGCCTCGAACCGCTCCTGCATCTGCTCGCCGAGCGACTCCAGCTCGTCCTTGCCGAGCTTCTGGGCGAGCTTGAACATCTCCTTCTCCTCCTCGTCGGCGTGGTGCTCGACGAGCTCGGAGAGGACGGTCATCTTGGCCTCGAACCGGTCGTCCTCGGTGTTGACCTTGGGCAGCTCGGCCAGCACGAGCTTCACGACGTGGTGTTCCTCGAAGGCCTCCAGGACCATCTCTTCGGCTTTCTGGGTCTCGAGCCCCCGCACGGCCGGATAGAACATCTCCTCTTCGATGACCGTATGGCCATGGAGGGCCGTGGCGATCTCGTCGAGCAGCTGACGGCGCGCCCGGCCGTTCTCGGTCTTCTCGATCTTCTTGAAGAGGCTCTTCACTTCCTTGTGCTGCTTCTTGAGCAGATCCGTCGCTTTCATCTGCGTACCTCCCCACCGGCTCGATAGCAAAATCGTTGCCTGCGGGGGGCGGTGAATCCGACGGGAGCGGTGGCCGGGCCGCCGGTCATTCCGGGAACGCCGGCGACCCAACCGCTCAGCCGAGGCTGATCAGGGGCAGGTGGCGCCGCCGTTGCTGTCCGCGGCCGTGCTGTCGCCGCTGCCGCAGAGCACGAACGTACCCGTCGCGCTGCTCGAGTACTTGTAGCTCGTCCCGCTGCCCGTCCAGCCGGCCGGAAGCGTCGGCGTGGAGTTCAGGAACGGACCACCGACCTGGTTCTGCGCGTTCGTCTGCTGCGTCATCAACACGGTCGGCAGCGCGCCCGACTGGTTCGTGGCGCTGGGGCAGTTCGTGGCGGACGAGCCGTTGTCCGGCAGGCCGCCGCAGAGCGCGGAGTAGATGCTGACGGCCGAGGCGAGGGCCCGCGTATCGGCCTGCGCCTTGGCGATGCGCGCGCGCGCCTGCACGTTGGCATAGAGCGGAACGGCGATGGCGGCCAGGATGCCGATGATCGCCACGACGATGAGCAGTTCGATCAGCGTGAAGCCGCGCTGTTTCCTGAATGCGCCCATGAACGTCCTCCCCGTGGTATTCGGAACGAGAACAGCTTGTGGTTCTGGGCGCTGACACAGCACAGAGGGTGCCATCCCGATGGGCGCGTGCTCTGACACGGACTTACGGCTGCCGCCACCGTGCGGGCGCCTGCAATCACGACGGTTTCCGGCAGGTCCCTGCCGAGGATTGTCACCCGCGCCGAACAGGCCCACACGCTCGCGACGACTACGCTGCGTCGAGAGCTTGATCCTCGTTCCGAGAACGCAAGCGGAGCGCGGCGTGATCGGGCGTGGCGGGGGGGCCCGAGACCCGTCCCCGCCGACATCGACAGGCGCTACGTCGGGAGATCGACGCAAACGGACCGCCGCCGAATCGCACGTGGTCGAAGCACCCCCGCCACACCCGACCACGCCGCGCGGCGTATTACCGCCCGCGAAAGGTGGGCTCGCGCTTCTCGACGAAGGCGCGCGCGGCTTCGCGATGGTCCTCGGTGAAGCCCGTGCGCGTGTGGTGCCAGGCCTCGAGGTCGAGACAGTCCTTCAGCGAGCCGGTCTCGGCCGCGTTCATGTTGCGCTTCATGTAGCGGAGCGCGACGCGCGGACCATGGGCGAGCCTGGCGGCGAGGGCCTGGGTCTCCTCGTCGAGCCGCGCGTCCGGCACCACCCGGTTCACCAGGCCGAGCGCGAGCGCCTGCTGCGCGTCGAGGATGTCGGCGGTGTAGTAGAGCTCGCGCGCCTTCCCGGTGCCGACCAGCTGGCTGAGGAACCAGCTGCCGCCGAAGTCGCCCGAGTACCCCACGCGCGCGAACGCCGTGGCGAAGCGGGCGCTGTCGCCGGCGACGCGCAGATCGCAGGCCAGCGCCAGCGACAGGCCGGCGCCGGCGGCGGCGCCGCGCACCATCGCGATCGTCGGCTTCGGCATCTCGTGCAGCCAGCGCGAGACCTCCATCTTCGCGCGCAAGCCCTGGGCCTTCTCCTCCAGCGTGTCGCCGCCGAGCTCGCGCCCCTCGGCCATCGCCTTCACGTCGCCGCCCGCGCAGAAGCCGCGGCCGGCGCCGGTGAGGACGACCACGCCGACGGCGCCGTCGTCGGCCAGCCGCGGCAGCGCCTCCAGCAGTGCGTCGAGCATCGCCACCGACAACGCGTTCAAGCGGTCGGGACGATTCAGCGTGAGCGTGGCGACGCCGTCCTTGACCGATTCGAGCAGATCCTGGGTCATGGCGATCCTCCGGCGCGAAAGTATACTCGCCGCCATGAGCTTCACGGCTGCGCTGTGGACGGCGATGACCCCGATCTACGGGGCGATCCTCCGCCATCCGTTCCTGGCCGGGCTCACCGACGGCTCGCTGCCGCGCGAGCGCTTTCGCTTCTACGTCGTCCAGGACGCGCTCTACCTCCGCGAGTTCGCCCGCGCGCTGTCGCTGGCCGCCGCCCGGGCGCCGCAGGACGACTGGATCGTGATGTTCAACGAGCACGCCGCCGGCGCGCTGCGCGTTGAGCGCGCCCTGCACGAGGGCTTCTTCGAGGACTTCGGTCTGTCGGCGGACGAGGTGGCGGCGACCCCGCCGGCGCCGACGAACCTCGCCTACACGAGCTATCTCCTGGCCGTCGCGTACGGCGCGCCGTTTCACGAGGCGCTGGCGGCGCTGCTGCCCTGCTACTGGATCTACTGGGAAGTCGGCAAGCAGCTGGAGCGCGCCGGCTCGCCCGATCCGCTCTACGCGCGCTGGATCGCGACCTACGCGTCCGAGGAGTTCGGCGGCGTCGTGCGCGCCGTGCTCGCCGCCACCGAGGCGGTGGCGGCGCAGCGCTCGTCCGTCGAGCGCGAGACGATTCGTCGGCACGTGCTCACGACCAGCCGCTACGAGTGGATGTTCTGGGACATGGGCTGGCGGCTGGAGGCCTGGCCCGTCTGATCGACCGCCGCCGTTCTGGCACCCGGTGTCGACACGCCGACACCCTCACGCCCGACCGCCCCGCCGCGGCCTCGTAACCGCTTGTTTTCATGGCCCGAAGAGGCGCGCCTGGGCTGGCATCCTGCTTGCCCACCTTCCAGACGAACTTCCTCGCTTCAGGAGGCCCGGATGAAGGAAGTCCTTGGTCTGCGACCCTACTACTGGCTCATCCTGATCGGCGGCCTCGTGTACGGCGCGGTCTACGGCGGCGTGCTCGACGTGCACGGCATCGGCGCCTGGTTCGCGGATCGGCCGGAAGTCGCCAAGGCGTTCAGCGATCCCAACTTCGGTCGGGCGGACGCGCTGATCCTCGTCTTCTCGACGTTGTTCCTCGGGCCGCTCGCGCTGCTGCTGGTGCTGCTCGTGCTGATCTTCGTGCTGGCGGTCTTCGGCGGCTTCCTGCTGCCGATCGTGCGCTGGCTTCACCTGCCCGACTGGTTCGCCACCGCGCTGGTCTTCGCCGGCGTCGTCACGCTGCTGTGGGTGCACAGCAGCACCTGGCTGCCGCCCTCGCTGCGCCTGGTGGGCCTCTTCGCGCGCGCCTGCCGGATCGTGATCAACGCTTAGCGATCTGTTCGCGCTCGCGCTCGAAGCCCGGCAGGATCGCCTTGAAGAACGCGTTGCGCACGAGGCCGACCAGCGTCGGCCACGTCCCCGCCTTGGGATTCTCGAGCGGGCCTGAGATCGGCACCACCGTCGCCACTTCCTTGCGGGGGTGATTCTTGAGGATCTTGCTGGCGACGTCGATCGCCTTCTCCTTCACCTTCTGGCCGAACGTCTTGTCCTGGTCCTTCTCCTTCTCGTAGACCTTGAGGTCCTTGAAGAGCGGCTTGACGTAGCCCTGCACGTACCCGTTCTTCACGGTGGCCTCCGCGAAGACGGAGAGCAGGCCGGAATCGACGTCGAACTTGGCGGTGGCCAGCAGCAGGTCGTTCATCGACCGCAGATCCGTGTTCTCGACCCGCGCGTTCAGGTCGAAGTCGGGGCCGTGGTTCTCGGGCCGCATGGTCAGCGTCACCGTCGTCGCCCCGGTGCCCTGCAGCTTCCCGGTGAGCTTCGCCGTCCCCATCCCCTCCGACTTCTGGTTGGTGAAGTTGTCGATGACCAGGTTCGTGTTGGCGAGGAACACGCGATACTTCGGCTGGGCCGCCTCGTTGACGAAGCCCACGGTGGCGTCGTTCACGTTGATCCGCCGGGCCTTGAGCACGATGTCGGGGGCGTTGGAGGCCTTCTGAGCCGCCTGGGCCGTCGCCTTGGCGGCCTTGGCCACCGGCGCCGCCGTCGCCGGATGGTACGCGTAGTCGCCCTGCAGCCCGTCCACCCGCACGTCGCGCAGGTCGACCACCGCGATGTCGGGCGAGTACTCGACGTCGCCGCGGCCGCCGAAGTTGCCGCGGACGATCGTGAAACCGTAGCGCCGGGCGATCGGCTTGAAGTAGTCGAGGGCGATGCGCTCGAGGTCCACGTGGCCCTTGAAGCCGGCGTAGGGCTCGCGCATGAAGTCGGCGGCGCCATCGACGGCCAGCTTGCCGTCGTCGAAGACGACGGCGTCGACGGTCAGGGGAGAGGGATACACGTTCTTCTCGGAGCGCACGTTGCGGATGTTGCGCGCGGAGACGTTGAGCGCGCGCAGGGTCAGCGGCCGCTCCTGACCGCTGTCGACGTAGGTGACCTTCCCGTCGCGGATGCGGAACAGGTTGATCTTCGCCGGGTACATCGCCTGCAAGGCGTCCTGCCAGCCGTGCTCCTTGACCGGCGTGGGATCTTCCAGCTCCTTGACGAAGTGCGTGCGGTCGGCGTAGACCACCGGCTGGTCGAGGAGGAAGTCGGCCACGATGCGGCCGTGGATGATCGCCGACCACTGAAGGCTCGCGTACAGCCGGTGGACCTTCAGCACCGGCGGGTCGGGGTGGGCCTGCTGGCTCATGATGACGTCGCCGAAGGTGACGGAGAACCCGATCGGATGAAAGCTCAGCGAGCCGATGCGGGCCGTGTAGCCCTTGAGCCGGGCGTTCATCTGGCGCTCGGTCATCCGGCGAAGCGGCTCGTCCACGAAGAACGAGGCCACGATCGCCAGCACGATCAGCCCCCCGAGGGTGCCGAGGACCCACTTCCACCGTCTACGCATGCACCACTCCCCCCAGAGGGCGGAGCAACGGCAATGCCAACGAGCAGCGCGACGCCGGTGGTCACGAGCAGGGCGATCAGGACTCCCGGCAGCACGCGCCCGTGCCGGGTCGCCAGCACGCCGGAGAGCAGCGGCCCCAGGCAGACCCCACCGTCCACGGCCACGCGGTAGAGCGCCGTGCGCCACGCGACCCGACCGGCCGGGGTGACCGAGCGCAGGACGCCGAGCGGCAGCGTCCAGCCCGCCATGCCGAGCCCGAACAGGCCGCAGCCGGCGATCATCAACGGCAGGCCGCCGAAGCCGAGCAGGCCGAGCGCGAGGGCGAACGTCAGCAGCACCCCGCCCAGGACGGGCGGCGCGCCGCGACGATCGGCCAGCATGCCGAGCGGCAGCAGCGCGACGATGTCGACCGCCTGGCCGAGCATCAGCAGGCGGGCGATGCCGAGACGATCGAGACCGAACTCCCGGCTGCCGCGAATCGGTACGAGGAATTGCTCCACGGTCGAGTAGCTCATCGCGATGACGGCGCCTGCCACGCCAGCTAGCAGCGCGACGACCGGCGCGCGGGGCGCCGGCGGCGCGCCGGAGGCTCGGCGCGCAGGTCACGAGGAACGCGACGTTCCACGGGATCGTCCGCGGCAGTCCACTGATCAGCGCGGCGCCCGCGAGGACGCCGAGCATCGCGGAGAGCTCGAGCGCCGCCAGCGAGGCCGCCAGCCCGCGACCGGCGCGGTGACGCAGGATCGCGGTGAGCCCGGCCAGCGTCGCCAGCGTATGCCCGGCGCCCAGCAGCGCGCGGCCGACGAGCAGCGCGGCGAAGCCGCCGCCGCCGGAGAGCAGCGCGGCGCCGGCCAGCAGGAAGAGCGGCACCAGCCGCAGGGCGCGCGCCAGATGATGCGTGATGAAGAGGCCGACCGGCACGTCGGCCAGCATCCGGGCGAATCCGAACGCGCCCGCCACGGCGCCGAGCTGCCAGTCGGCCAACCGAGCCGCTGCGCCGACCTCCGGCAGCAGCGCCGGAAAGGCGCCGATCGAGACCGTGGTCGCCCCGAGGACGAGGCAGAGGACCACCAGAAGGCGTCTTGCTGGCACATCGTTTGTAATGTTGGTCTCCGATCTCACAAAAGGAGATGTCCATGCCCCCGAGAGGTGTGAAGAGCCGCAAGCGGAAGCGTCAGTACGAGAAGGTGCTGCGATCGATCAAGGGCAAGGGGAAGTACAAGGGACGCCAGAAGGAAGTGGCGGCCCGGATCGTCAACAAGACGCGCCGAAAGAAGGGCGAGACGAAGAGCCGCCGCCGGCGCAGCAGCTCGCGCGGCGGCAGCCACCGCAAGGCGGCCTGACGGCCGCTCACGGCGCGACGGCGGCCCGCGCGCGACCGTGGCCGGACTGGTCGGCGCGGACGGTGTCGGGATTGGCGCCGGCCTGCACCGCCAGGTGATAGCTCAGGAGCTGCAGCGGCACGATCGCGGTGATCGGCGACAGGAGCTCGGGCACCGGCGGCAGCGCGATGGTCTCCGCCGCGAGCGGCGCGATCTCGCGGTCGTCCTCGGCGATCAGCGCCACGACGCTGGCGCCGATTCCGGCCGCGACGCGCGCGGCGTCGCGGCAGCGGGAGTGCGCGGGGCCGGGCGGCGCGATGACGAACACCGCGTCGTCCGGCTCCACCGCCGCCCACGGCCCGTGAAGGAACTGTTCGGCGTTCAGGCCGATCGCGGGAATCCACGCCGCCTCGTTGAGCTTGAGCGCTGCCTCCAGCGCCGTGGCGGTGTTGGCACCGGCGCCGACGACCCAGTAGCGCCGCCGACCGCCGAAGCGGGCGGCCAGATCCTCCCACGCTTCCTGGCCGAGCAGCATCGCGAGCAGATCCGGCAGCCCGTCGAGCTGACGCGCGACGGCGTCGTCGTGACCGATGGCGGCCGCCAGCGCGGCGAGCATCGCCAGCGCGGTGGTATAGCTGACGGTATGCGTCCCCGACGCTTCCTGCTCGACCGTGCGGAGCGTGGGCTCGGCCCCGGCGGGGCCGTCGCCACCCTTGCCGGTGACGGCGACCGCGCTGCCGCCGGCCGCCGTCGCGCGCGCGACCGCCTCCGCGATGTCGCGATTGGCACCGCGATGGGTCACCGCCACCACGGCCGCCCCCCGGCCGAGATCGGGCCACGAATGCACGAGCTCGAAGCCGTGGACGGCGCGCGCCCGTGGTCCCAGGCCGCCGACGCGCGCGAACAGCAGCTCGCCGACGAGCGCGGCGTGCCAGGAGGAGCCGATGCCGGCGAGCCAGACGTGCGGCGCCTCGGCAAGGCGCGCGGCGGCGGCCGCCAGCGCGCCGTCCTGGCCGCGCGTGAGCAGCCGGAGCGCGCCGGGCTGCGCGTAGATCGCGTCGTGCATGTGGTAGGGATGACCGGACCGCAGCGTCTGTCCCGAGCTCAAGGTGCCATTGACCATACACTGGACGGAGGTTCCGAGGAATGTCAGCCGTGAACGAGCACGCCGCCATCGGTCGCTCCGTGCCGCGCGTCGATGGCGCCGGCAAGGTCACCGGCGTCACCCGCTTCGCCGGCGACGTGCAGCTGCCGGGCATGGTGCACGCACGGCTCGTCGTCAGTCCCCACGCCCACGCGCGCCTCGTGCGCATCGAGACGAGCGCTGCTCGGGCCGTGGCGGGCGTGATCGGCGTCTTCACCGGCAAGGATCTGCCGCTGCCGGCGCCGGACGCCGCCGATCGCCACCGAGCGCCGCTGGCGCTCGACCGCGTCGTCTTCAACGGTCACCCGGTGGTCGCCGTCGTCGCCGAGACCGAGGCGATCGCCGAGGACGCGGCGACGCTGGTCGAGGTCGAGTACGAGCCGCTGACGGTCGTGACCGATCCCCTCGAGGCGATGAAGCCGGAGTCCCCGCGCGTGCGCGAGCGGCTGGGCGCGGAGAGCGAGGAAGAGCTGGCCATGCACGGCGCCGATCCCGGCGCCGGCGCGCTCGCCGAGGCGCACGGTCCGAATGTCGCCAGCACGCTCCGGTTCACGCGCGGCGACGTCGAGGCCGGGCTGCGCGAGGCCGACGTCGTCGTCGAGCAGCGCTACCACACGTCGATGGTCCACCAGGGCTACCTCGTGCCCGAGCACCGCGTGCGCGTCGTGGCGATGCCGATCGGCGGTGGCTTCGGCGGCAAGTTCGTCCTGCTGGAGCCGCTGGCGGCCGCCCTCACCGTGGCCGTGCACCGTCCGGTCTCGATCGTCATGTCGCGAAGCGAGGAGTTCCTGGCGACGACCCCGGCGCCGCCGGCCATCGTGGAGCTGACGACCGGCGCCAGGCGCGATGGCACGCTGACGGCGCTCCGCGCCCGCGTGATCTTCGACGCCGGCGCGTTCCCCGGCGCGCCGACCAGCATCGCCTGCCTCCTGGTCGGCGCGTACTACCGGTTCCCGCACCTGGACATCCGCGGGTACGAGGTCGTGACGCACAAGCCCGGATCAGGCGCTTATCGCGCCCCCGGCGCCGTGCAGGCCACGTTCGCCATCGAGTCGCAGATGGACGCGCTGGCGGCCCGGCTCGGCATGGACCCGCTCGACCTGCGCCTGCGCAACGCCGTCGCGGAGGGCGATCCCATGCCGAATGGGCGCCCGTGGCCGCGGATGGGACTGCGGGCGGTCCTCGAGGAGCTGCGCCGCCGCCGCGACGCGCGCCGGCCGGCGCCGCCCGACGGCGGTCGCGTGCTCCGCGGCGTCGGCATCGCGGTCGGCGGCTGGCTGGGCGGCATCGAGCCGGCCAGCGCCGTGTGCCGCATCAACCACGATGGCAGCGTCAGCGTCGTGGTCGGCTCCGTCGATCTGTCCGGCACGAACACGGCGCTGACCCAGATCGCCGCCGAGGCCTTCGGCGTGCCGATCGAGCGCGTCGCGGTCGTCAACGCCGACACGGAGACGGCGCCGTACGCCGGCGCCAGCGGCGGCAGCAAGATCACCTACACCGTCGGCGCCGCGGTGCAGCGCGCCGCCGGCGATGCGCGGCGTCAGCTCCTGGCCATCGCCGCCGACCAGCTCGAGGCCGCCGCCGAGGACCTCGAGCTCGTCGACGGTCACGTGCGCGTGCGCGGCGTGCCCGATCGCGCCATCGCCGTCGCCAAGCTCGCCCAGGCCTCGATGGAGTTCGGCGGCAAGTACGAGCCGATCTTCGGCCGCGGCGCCAGCGCCACGACCCAGCGGGCGCCCGCCTTCGCCGGCCACCTCAGCGAGGTCGAGATCGAGGCCGACACCGGGGCCGTCCGGGTCGTCCATCACGTCGTGATCCAGGACGTGGGCCGCGCGCTCAACCCCGCCGCCGTCGAGGGCCAGATGCAGGGCGGCGTCGCGCAGGGCGTCGGCTGGGCGCTGCTCGAGCGGATGGACTACGACGAGCACGGCCAGCTCCGCTCCGGCACCCTGATGGACTACGCCCTCCCTCATCCCCTTCAGGTCCCGATGATCCAGCCCGTCATCCTCGAGCTGCCGTCCGAGGCCGGTCCCTTCGGCGCCAAGGGCGTCGGCGAGCCCCCCGTCGTCGCCGCCGGCGCCGCCATCGCCAACGCCGTCGCTGCGGCCACGAATCACCGCTTCACCGAGCTCCCGATTACGAGCGAGGCGGTTCGCCGGGCGCTGGAGGCGCGCCGCTGACAGGGAAGACGCGACAGCCGGTCGCCGAGACAGGTCAGCGACTAGCGGTCGGTCGGCCGCTTCGAGCGCGGGCTTTGCCCGCGCAATCCCGGGGGGAAACGACGTAGATGGCCCTGTCTCGGCGACCTCGCCGTCAGGCGATCTTTCGTAGGCCGGTGCCGAAGCCCAGCTCGCGCTGGTAGTCCTGGCCCCGCTCCCAGCCGTGGCGGAAGGCGGGGGCATCGACCTCGTCCGGATGGCGGGCGCGCAGCTCCGGCAGCGCCTCGTCCCAGCGCTTGGCGCGGAACGCGGGGCTCAGCGCGGCCTCGAAGCCGCGGCGGAACAGGATCTCGTCGCCGTTGAACGCCGCGGCGCCATCCTCGTAGCGCTCCTGCTCGGCGCTGCGGAGACCGAGCCACCAGCGCTCGCGGGCGGCGTCGATCGTCTCGGCTCCGGCCGTCTCGAGCGCGTTGCGCGCGGCCCGCGCGCGGTGGTCGTCCTCGACGAGCGCGATGACGACGGAGCGGCCGCGGCGGAGCGCGTCCTCGTAGAGAAACAGCTCGTCACGGGGCAGGCCCGCCACCAGCGATTCCTCCAGGGTGGCGCCGATCGCCGCGCCGCCGGCGCCGAACAGCAACGCGCCGATGATCCCGGAGGCGATGATCGGTCCGATCCCGGGAATCATCATCGTGATCGCCGCGCCCAGCGGAAAGCCGACGGCCGCGCCGGTGGCGGCGCCCACGACGCCGCCGATCGCGGCGCCGGTGCCGGGGCGCTCGCCTTCGTCGGTCGGCACGCGGCGCGTATCGGTGCCAGGCGAGAGCAGGGTGATGCGGTCCCGGGGGATCCCCAGCGTGTCGAGGTGGGCGGCGGCCCGCTCGGCGTCGGCGCGTGTGGCGAAGGTCCCGGCAACGGTTTGCATACGACACCCTCCTGCGACAGAAGGCGAGCAAGCACGGTGCCAGGCAGCGATCGATCGCCCCCGCTTGCACGACGCGCGCCCTCGTGCCACCATCGCCCCGCCCGCGCCCGTCGCGCCCACAGGAGGACACGATGACGCTCAGCCGCCGGACTTTGCTGACCGGAACGGCCGCCCTCGCCGCCACCACCGTCGCCGCGCCCTACGTGCACGCGCAGAAGCGCGGCGGCACGCTGCGCTTCGTGCCGCACGCGGACCTGAAGACCCTCGACCCGATCTGGACGACGGCCTACATCACGCGCAACCACGGCTACATGATCTTCGACACGCTCTTCGCGCTCGACGAGAACCTGAAGCTACAGCCGCAGATGGTGGACAAGCACATCGTCAGCAAGGACTCGATGAAGTACTCGTTCACGCTGCGGGACGGGCTCAAGTTCCACGACGGCGCCCCGGTGACCGCCGAGGACTGCGTGGCCTCGCTCAAGCGCTGGGGCGCCAAGGACGGCCTGGGGCGGCTCCTGATGGCGTCGCTGTCGAAGATGGCGCCGGTGGACCGGAAGACCTTCGTCATCGAGCTCGAGACCCCCTTCGGCCTGGTGCTCGACGCCATCGGCAAGCCGTCGGCGAGCCCGGCGTTCATCATGCCCGCTCGGGTGGCCGCGACCGATCCCAACGACCAGATCAAGGACGTCGTCGGCTCGGGGCCGTTCCGGTTCTCCAAGGACGAGTGGCAGCCCGGTAACCGCGTCGTGTACCTCCGCAACCCGGACTACCTCCCCCGCAAGGACAAGCCGAGCGGCGCCGCTGGCGGCAAGCTGGCGCTCGTCGATCGCGTGGAGTGGCGCTACATTCCCGACCCCGCCACCGCCGGCGCCGCGCTCGAGGCCGGCGAGGTGGACTACTGGGAGAACGTGCCGCTCGACTTCGCGCCGCGGCTGGAGAAGAACGCCAACGTCACGGTCTTCGTCCCCGACCCCAAGGGCAACCAGGGCATCCTGCGCCCAAACCACCTGCACCCCCCCTTCAACAACAAGAAGGCCCGCCAGGCGCTGCTGCTGGCAGTCGATCAGAAGAATTATCTGCAGGCGGTCATCGGCAACGAGAAGTACTACAAGACCTGCCCGTCCGTCTTCATGTGCGGCGGTCTGCCCTACGAGACCGCGGCCGGCGCCCCCAAGCCCGACCTCGAGCGGGCGCGGCAGCTGCTCAAGGAGTCGGGGTACGACGGGCGGCCGATCGTCCTGCTCGACCCGACCGATACCCCGTTCGCTCACGCCTCCGCGCTGGTGACGCTCGAGATGCTCAAGTCGCTCGGCGCCGCCGTCGACTTGCAAGCGATGGACTGGGCGACGATGGTCGCGCGCCGCGCGAAGAAGGAGCCGCCGGCCCAGGGGGGTTGGAACGTCTTCCACACGTGGTCGACGTCGTTCGACACGATGACCCCGGCCGTCTCCTCGGTCCTCGGCGGCGGCGGCGAGAAGGCGTGGTTCGGGTGGCCGACCAGCGAGGCGATGGAGAAGCTACGTGCCGAGTTCGCGCGGGAGCCGGACGCGGGCAAGCGCAAGGCCATCGCCGAGAGGGTGCAGGTCCTGGCCTACGACGAGGTGCCGTACGTGCCGTGGGGGCAGTTCGTCGTGCCGGGCGCCTTCCGCAAGAACGTGAAGGGCGTCCTGCAATTCGGCGCCACCCTGCTCTGGAATATCACGGTGTGAGACCCATCACCGTCGGCGCCGCCCAGCTGGGTCCGATCGCCCGGGACGACAGCCGCAGCGCGGTGATCATGCGCCTGATCGTGCTGCTGCGCGAGGCCCGCGCCCGCGACTGCGACCTCGTCGTCTTCCCCGAGCTGGCCCTGACGACGTTCTTTCCGCGCTGGTACATGCGTGAGCCGCGCGCGATCGATGCGTTCTTCGAGTCCGAGATGCCGGGGCCGGAGACCAAGCCCTTGTTCGAAGAGGCGCGCCGCCTGGGCCTCGCGTTCTGCCTGGGCTACGCGGAGATCACCGAGGAGGCCGGCGCCACCCGCCGTTACAACACCGCGATCCTCGTGGACGCCGTCGGCCGCATCGTCGGAAAGTATCGCAAGATCCATCTGCCCGGCCACGCCGAGCACGAGCCGGCCCGACCGTTCCAGCATCTCGAGAAGCGCTACTTCGACGTCGGCAACCTCGGATTCGGCGTCTGGCGGCTGCTCGGCGGGCTGGTCGGGATGTGCATCTGCAACGACCGGCGCTGGCCCGAGACCTATCGAGTGATGGGTCTGCAGGGCGTCGAGCTCGTGCTCCTCGGCTACAACACGCCGGCGCACAACCCGCCGGCGCCCGAGCACGACCTGCTCGCGAACTTCCACAACCGGCTCGTGATGCAGGCCGGCGCCTACCAGAACGGCACCTGGGTGGTCGGCGTGGCCAAGTGCGGCCGCGAGGAGGGCGTGGACCAGATCGGCCAGAGCCAGATCATCGCGCCATCCGGCGAGACCGTCGCGATGGCGGCGACGCTCGGCGACGAGCTGATCGTCGCCCGCTGCGATCTGGATCTCTGCCGCTCGTACAAGACGACCGTCTTCGACTTCGCCCGTCATCGCCGCCCCGAGCACTACCGCCTCATCACCGAGCGCACCGGCGCAATTCCACCCGCCTGACATAGATGGGGGCCCCGATATGGCCCCCAAACCCCCGACGCTCGGGCCGCCCCGGCGGAGCCGGGGCGGCCCTCGACGACGCATTCATCGCAACTGCAGCCACTGGTCGGGGCGCGGCGTCCAGGTGAGACGGTCGCGCGTGGCGTAAATGTCGACCTGTTGCAGCAGGAACACCCACGCCGCGTCCTCGACCATCGCTCGCTGCAGGTCGGCATAGACGCGGCGCCGCGCGGCGGGATCGAGCGTGCTGCGGCCCAGATCGAAGAGCGCGTCGATCCTGTCGTTCTTGTAGTAGAGCCCGCGTCCCTTGGACGACACCAGGTTGTAGAGCTCGTCGCCGTCCTGCATCGGTCCGCCCAGGCCGAGCAGGTAGGCGTCCGGGAATTCTTTCCCGAGGTAGCGCTTGAAGTAGGCGCCCCACTCGGCGGTGCGCACTTTCGGCTGGAAGCCGGCCTTCTGCCATTGCCCCCCGAGCGCCTCGGCGATCTCCTTGTCGCCCTGATAGCGCCCGGCCGGCGCGTCGAGCGTGATCTCGAGGCCGTCGGGATAGCCGGCGTCGGCGAGGAGCGCCCGCGCCCGGGCGGGATCGCGGCGATAGCCCTTCACGCTTCCGTCGTAGCCGAACATGGCCGGCGTGAACGGGCCCTCCAGGCGCCGGCCGTTGCCCTCGAGCACCGTGCGCACGATCATGTCGACGTCGCTCGCGTAGTTGAGCGCCTGCCGCACGCGCACGTCGGACAGGGGTTTCTTCAACGCATTGAGCCCGAGGTAGATCAACCACGTGCTCGGCACCCGCTGCACCTTGACGCCGGGCGCGCGCTCGAGCTCGCGGGCCAGCGTGGGCGGCACCGTGGTGATCAGATCCACCTCGCCGTTGCGCAGCGCGGCCGCGCGCGTGAACGGCTCCGGGATCGGCTTGAAGACGATGCGCTGGATCGCCGGCGCGCCGCGCCAGTGACGGTCGAACGCCTCGACGACGAGCTGCTCGTCCTTGACCAGCGAGACGAACCGGAACGGTCCGGTGCCCACCGGCCGCAGCGCGAACGCCTGGTTGCCCTTCTCGGCGGTGTACCTCGGCGGCAGGATCGGAAAGTCGATCAGCCGGTTGAGCAACGCCGCGTATGGCCGGGCGGTGACGAGGTTGACCCTGGCGTCATCGACGATCTCGACCCGCGCGATCTCGGCGATGTTGGCGCGGTTCGGCGATTTCTGGCCCGGGTCGAGCACGCGCTCGACGGTGAAGCGCACCGCCTCGGCGTTGAACGGCTCGCCGTCGTGGAAGACGACGCCGCGGCGCAGCTTGAACTGCCAGGTCGTGTCGTTGACGAGCCGCCACGACTCGGCCAGCTCGGGCACGATCTTGCTGTCGCGATCGCGTCCGACCAGCGAGTCGAACAGGCTCTGGCCGACGGCGGCCCGGATCGATGCGAGGTTCATCGTCGGATCGAGGTTCTCGGGCGTCCACGGGATCGCCACCCGCAACTCACCGCGCGGCTCGGCGGCCCGGAGCCGCCCCGCCGGCGGCGCCAGCAGCGCGACCAGGAGACCGAGCGCGACCAGGAGGACCGGGAAGATGCCAGTGACGGCGCCGCGCTTCATCGCGGGGTGGCGCGCACCGCGTCGATGACGGCCTGCAGGTGCGCCTCCGGCACGTCCAGCGGCAGCACGCAACCCGGGCCGAGGATCAGGCCGACGCCCTCGGTCTGGCGGACGGCATCGCGCACCTCGGCGGCGATCGCCTCGATCGGGCCGCGACGGAGGGTCGTGCCCTCGGCGAGGCCGCCGACCAGCGCGCCGCTCGGGCGCCGGCGCCGCGCGGCGCCGAGCGCGGGTGCCGTCAGCCGGTCGTGCCAGTTGACGGCGTTGGCCGGCAACGCCCCGAGCTGGTCGAAGTAGATGTCCTTGCCGTGGAGGTGCAGCAGCGTCACCAGCGAGGTCTCGCGCACCGCGTCCAGCACGCGTCGCGCGTAGGGCGCGTCCCAGCGCGCGTTCTCTTCGACGGTGAGGAAGTCCGGCGTCCCGCACTGGGTCGCGAAGAACAACCCGTCGGCGCCCGCCTCGAGCGCCGCGCGCGCGTAACGGATCATCGTTCCGGTGATCGCCTCCAGCGCCGGCCGCACGGCCGCCTCGTCGGCGCGCAGGTCGTCGCGCACGCGATCGCCGGCCAGCTTGCGGGCGATCGTGAGCGGCGAGAAGAGCGTGTGCAGGATCGGGGCGTCGTCACCGCGGCCCTTGCGGATGCGCCGCACGGCGTCCAGCTCACGCCCGAGCGCGCCGGCACCGGGGTCGCGCGCGGTGATGCGTGCCCAGTCGCCGCGGGTCTTCACCGCGTGCTCCGTGCACTGCTTGGCGCCGTTGGGCGAGCCCGCGTAGGCGACCGTGCAGCCCCAGTCCTCGACGCAGTAGACACCGCTCGACATCACCTTGATCAGATCGAGGTCCCAGCGCCGGTGAAACGCCAGCATGGCCTCGGCCAGACCCTCGGCGGTGTGGTCGACGTCGGGCACATGGCGCCAGAACGCGACGGGCGGACGATCGACAGCACGGCGGGCCACCGCATTCAGCACGCGCTCACGCTTCGTCATGGCTCGATCGTACTCCTTGAGATGGGGACCCCGACATGACCCCCCAACCCCCCAATCGCTCGGGCGGGCCCGGCGCAGCCGTGGCGGCCCTCGGTCACGCTTGTGCCTAACGCCAGCGTTCCTCGGTCTTGCGGGCGGCGGCTTGACGGTGACGTTCACGCGCCCTAGTGCCGCCAGTCGAGACGCGCGGCGATCTGTACCAGCAGCGCCGCGGTCATGACCCCCAGGCCGAGGACGACCCAGCCGATCGTGCGCAGCCGGGGGCGGCGCAGCAGGTCTACGCCCAGGAGCAACAGCGCGCCGACGCCGACCACCTGAGCGGCGAGCAGGCGGCCCAGGTGGCTCGCCGGATCGCGAAGCGTCAGTGTCAGGGCGATCGAGACCAGCGCCAGCACGATCACGCCCACGCTCAATGGCCGCCAGCGAGCCATACGTCACCTCATCCCACGCGTGGGTCGAGGAAGTCGCGCACGGCGTCGCCGAGCAGATTGAGCGCCAGCACGACGACGAAGATGGCCAGGCCCGGCAGCAGCGCCACGTGCGGGCTCAGCACCACGAACTGGCGGCCCGTCGCCAGCATGCTGCCCCAGTCCGCCGTCGGCGGCTGGGTGCCGAGTCCGAGGAACGACAGCCCGGCCGTCGCCAGGATCTTCACGCCGACGTCGAGACTGAACGCGACGATCACCGGCGAGAGCAGGTGCGGCAGGATGTGGCGGCCCAGGATGATTGCGTCGCCGGCGCCGAGCGCGCGCGCCGCCTCCACGAACTCGTGCTCGCGCAGCGAGAGCACCACGCCGCGGACGAGCCGCGAGTAGATCGGGAAGCCGACGATCGCAATGGCGATCATGGCGTTACGCAGGCCGGGCCCCAGCCCGCCCACGATCGCGATGGCCAGCAGGATGTAGGGAAACGCCATCAAGATGTCGGTGAGCCGCATCACGATCGTCTCGATCCAGCCGGTGTAGAAGCCGCCGATCACGCCGAGCATCACGCCAACCACCATGGCGGCGGCCGCCGTCGCCACGCCGGCGAGCAGTGACACCCGCGCCCCCCACACCAGCCGCGCGAGCAGGTCGCGCCCGAACTCGTCGGTGCCGAGCGCGTGGCCGGGCGACAGCGGTGGGCGCAGGCGGTTCGGCGTATCGACGGTGTCCGGATCGGGCAGCGGCAGCCACGGCGCCAGCGCCGCCACCAGCACGGCAGCGACGAGCGCGACCGCGGCGGCGACCGCGAGCACGTTGCGCCCGCGCGGGGCCTGGGCAGGCGGCGCCGTCGCGCTCGCGCGCCTGTCACTCATACCGGATGCGCGGGTCGAGCCACGCGTAGAGCAGGTCGACGCCCAGGTTGATCAGCGCGAAAGCCAGGCCCAGCAGGTAGCCGGCCTGGACGCCGACCACGGTCACGATCGGGATGAGCGCGTTCTTCAGCCCGTGACGCAGCACCACGCCGCCTTCGCCGACGCCCTTGGCGCGCGCGGTGCGCACGTAGTCCTGGCCGAGCGTCTCCAGCATCGTGCTGCGCGTGAGCCGCGCGATGATCGTGACCGAGGCGGCCGCCAGCGTCAGCGCCGGCAGCGCGAGGTGCAGGGCGAGGTCGAGCGGCCCGCCGCCGCCGTAGGGCGCGAACATGCCCGAGGCCGGTAGCCAGCCCAGCCGCAGCGCGAAGATCACCATCAGCACGATGCCGAGCCAGAACGACGGCATGCTGGCGCCGAACAGCGCGGCCACCGCACTGAGCCGGTCGAGGAGCGAGCGCGGCCACCGGGCCGACGCGACGCCGAGCGCGACGCCACCGACGGTCGAGAGCACCAGCGCCGTCCCCGTGAGGAGCAGCGTGGCCCGCAGACGTCCGAGCACCTCGGGCAGCACCGGCCGCTTCATCCAGAGCGAGCGACCGAGATCACCGCGGAGCACGTGATGGAGCCAGTGGACGTACTGCACGGGCAGCGGCTCGGTGAGCCCCATGTCGGCGCGCAGCCGGGCCAGGTCTTCCCGGGTGGCCTGCGAGCCCAGCATGATCTCGGCCGGATCGCCGGGCGAGAGATGCAGCACCAGGAAGATGACGATCGAGACCCCGACCAGCACCGGCACCAGCAGCAGGAGCCGGCCGGCGAGGTATCGCCTCACTTCAGCGAGATCGTCTCGACGCGCAGGTCGAAGCTCGGGTGGAGCTTGAACCCCTGCACGCGCCTGGCGTGGGCCGCCGTCTGGATCTCGTGGTCGATGAAGATCCACGGCGGGTCGTCCATCAGGATCCGCTGGGCCTCGCGGTAGAGCTGGGCGCGCCGGGCCTGGTCGGTCGTCAGCCGCGCCTGGTGGAGCAGCTCGTCGAAGGCGCCGTTCTTGTAGAGCGCGCGGTTGGGACCGTCGGGCGTCCACTGGCTCGAGTGCAGCAACGGAAACATCACCATGTCGGGATCCTCGTTGCCGGCCATCCACGACAGCGCGAACAGCTCCTGCTCCTTGGTGCGTAGCTTGGCCAGGTAGGCGCCCCACTCGAAGGTCTGGAGCGCGACGTTGACGCCCACGGCCTTGAGGTTCGACTGGATGACGGTGGCCATCGCCACCGGCGACTGCATGCCCGAGCCCGACTCCGGGACCCACATCGTCGTCGCGAAGCCGTTCGGATAGCCGGCCTCGGCGAGGAGCTTCTTCGCGCGCTCCGGATCGTAGGGGTAGGGCTTGAGGCCGGTCTCCGCGCCCCACGTCCCGGGCAGCACGGGCCCGCGCGAGAGCGAGCCGGTGCCCTTGAGGACGTCGCGCACGATCGCCTCCTTGTTGACCGCGTAGTTCAGCGCCTGGCGGACGCGCCGGTCGTCGAGCGGCTTCTTCTGGTTGTTGATGCCGAGGTACCACACGTGGGCACCCACCTGCTTGAGCAGCGTGACCTTGGGGTTGCTCGCGAGCTGCGGCACCGAGTCGGGCGGCGTGCCCACGATGAGGTCGAGGCCGCCGGTCAGCAATTCGGTCAGCCGGGCCTGGTCTTCCACGATCGGCCGGTAGACCACGCGCTCGACCTTGACCGGAGACCGCCAGTACGTCGGATTCTTCTCCAGCACCACCCGCTGGCCGCGCTCCCACGAGACGAACTTGAAGGGCCCGGTGCCGACCGGCTGCGACGGATAGTCGACGCCGAGCTTCTTCACGGCGGTCGGGCTGACGATGGAGGCGGCGCCGGCGGTGAGGACCGCCAGGAACGACGCGCGCGGCTCCTTGAGCACGAACTCCACCGTGGCGTCGTCGACGACCTCCACCGCCTTCACGTTGCCGAAGAAGAAGTTGGCGAAGGGATACTTGCCGAGCTTGTTGAACGGATGCTCGGGGTTGATCTGGCGCTCGATGGAGAACTTCACCGCCTCGGCGTTGAACGGTGAGCCGTCATGGAAGGCGACACCGCGGCGCAGCTTGAAGGTGTAGCGCCGCCCGTCCCTCGAGACGGTCCACGACTCGGCGAGGCCGGGCACGATCTGCGTGCTCTCGTCGGGAAACGTCACCAGCGTCTCGACGACGCGGCGGCCCACGCGGTTGGAGTTGAGGTCGGTCACCTGCGCGGGATCGAGGTTGACCGGCTCGGCCACGAGACCGACGAGCAGGGTGCCGGCCGGCTGGGCGGCGGCGAGCGCCGCAGCGCCCAGCGTCACGATCATGGTGAGGACCGCCAGCGTCGTCGTTCTCATCGTCTCCTCATCCTCCATCGCGCGCGAGGATGCGCGAGCGGCGACAACGTATCCGATCGGGCCCGTTCGCGCAAGATCGAGCGGGTCTGCGCACGATCGAGCCACGCGGAGCGGCGGCTGTTCGCTCCTGCGCAGAGTGTCCCGAAACACGCACCGACCTGCGTCGCGCTGCGCACTCGGGCACCACGCGGTATTGCGCGCCGCCTCGGATTCGCGCGATCGGCGCATTCGGCAGAGCGGATGCAACGCTCGGGAGCCGGTACACATCGAAAGGTGCAGAAGGAGGAACACGACGATGAAGACGTTCGATACGCTCAAGGCCGTGCTCGCCGGCAGCTTCGTGGCGCTCGTGACCGCCGGCGCGATGCCCGCGTTCGCGGCGACGCTCGACGACACGCAGGCACCGCGGGGTCTGACTTCGGCGGTCAACGCCACGCTCGGCGACCAGCAGGCACCGCGCGGCGAGGACACGGAGGCGCCGGCCACGCTGGACGACCAGCAGGCGCCCCGCGGGATGACGGAGATCAACGCCACGCTCGGGGACCAGCAGGCGCCGCGCGGCCAGGACACCCAGGCCCCGGCCACGCTGGACGATCAGCAGGCGCCCCGCGGCGCCGGCCGGTAACGCCTAGCAGTTCCGGCGCAACGCGGAGACCCCGGAGCCGATCCTCCGGGGTCTCCGGGTGCCGTGGTTTCCCCGCGAATCCTTCCTGCGCGCTCGGGCGTCCCAAAGAACGTGACGGCGTCGCCGTATACTCAGATGACCGACGCCATGGACCCCGGGCTCGGCGATCTCCTCGCGTCGCTGGCGGCGCTCGGGCGCTCGCTCCAGGAGCGCTTCGATCCCCAGCACTTTCTTGCGGAGTTCTCGGCTCCCGTCCAGGCGCTGGTGCCGCACGACCGCCTGTTGATCGCCTATCTCGAAGAGGGCGGTGACAGCTTCACGGTCTTCGCCGAGCACGCGGTGCGGGGACCACTCCTGCACGAGGGCCGCTACACCGTCGACTTCGATCCGGGCGGCCGCTACGCCCTCGACGAATTCTTGCTGGGCTCGGTGTTCGCCGGCGAGCCGCTGCTCGTCCACGACGCCCAGGAACTGATCGGCGTCGTCAGCGCGACCGACCAGCGTCCGCTCAAGGCGGGCATTCGCGCCCGCGTCGGCGTGCCGCTCTACAGCGGCACGCGCGTCATCGGCGCGTTCGCCGCGGCGAGCTTCACGGCCGGCGTCTACGCCGACGAGCACGTGGCAGCCTGCCGGCGGATCGGCGACCTCATCGGCCCGTTCATCGAGAACATCGTGCTGCTCCATCGCGAGCGCCGGCGCCGGCGGCGGCTCGAGGCGCTCACGGGGTTGACCGGCGTCTTCGGCGCCAGTCTCAAGCTCGCCGACATCCTGCCCCGCCTGGCCGAAGCCGTGCGCCCCGTGCTCGACTTCGATTCCATGGGCGCCGCGCTGATCGAGCCGAACGACCGCACGCTGCAGTTCGTGGGCGCGATCGACGACGACGGCCACCAGCCCGAGGTCGAGCCGATCCCGCTCGACGAGCTGTCGTTCGCGCCGCGCGTCGAGCGCGGCGAGATCGTGAACATCCGCGACGCCCGCCAGGAGCTCGATCTCCGGCGGCTCGGCGACCGGCGGCTCCTCGATCGCGGCGGCGCCTCGTCACTGGTCGCCCCGCTCGTCTTCGGCGACCGAGTGGGCGGCACCGTCTACTTCGACAAGCGCCGCCCCCGCTGGTACGACGCGGCCGACGTCGAGGTCGCCCGGGTGCTGGCCGCGGAGATCGTGGTGGCCGTCCAGCACCAGCGGCTCGCCGACGAGCAGCAGCGCCTGGCCCTCATCGAGGCGAAGGCGCGCCGGCTGGAGCAGCACGTCGAATCGCTGCGCGGCGCGCTCGACGAGCGGTACGGCTTCGAGCGGATCCTGGGCCAGGCGCCGGCGTTCCTGGAGGCGATCGACCAGGCGAAGAAGGTCGCGCCGACCGAAACGACCGTGCTGCTCACCGGCGAGAGCGGCACCGGCAAGGAAGTGCTGGCGCGCGCCATCCATTACGCCAGCGCGCGCGCCGACGGCCCGTTCGTCGCTCGAGCTGGCGGCCGGCGGCACGCTCTTCCTCGACGAGATCGGCGAGCTGGCGCCGGCGGTGCAGGCCAAGCTCCTGCGCGTGCTGCAAGAGCGCGAGTTCGAGCGGGTGGGCTCCACCACCACGCTACGCGCCGACGTGCGGCTGGTCACCGCCACCAACCGTGACCTCGAGCGCGCGGTCGCCGACGGCCGGTTCCGTGACGACCTCTTCTATCGCCTGGCCGTGTTCCGCGTCCACCTGCCCGCGCTGCGCGAGCGCGGCGACGACGTCCTGCTGCTGGCCGGCCATTTCGTGCGCGAGCTCGGCGTCAAGATGGGGCGCGGCGAGCCCGGGCTGAGCCGCGGCGCGCGCGACATCCTGCTGGCCCACCGCTGGCCGGGCAACATCCGCGAGCTGCAGAATGCCGTCGAGCGGGCGCTCATCATCTCCGACGGCGGCCTGCTGACGAGCGAGCAGCTCGGCATCACGGTGCGCCCCGAGCCGTCCACCGGCCCTGGGCCCACGCCGCCCCCCCCGCCGGCGGCCGGCGAGCCACTCGCCGAGCTGGAAAAGCGCTCGATCGTCGCCGCCCTCCAGCGCGCCAGGGGCAACAAGTCGCGCGCGGCCGGTGACCTCGGCATCAGCCGCACGCAGCTCTACGCCCGCCTGAAGCGCTTCGGCATCGAGTAGCCACCGTCCACACGTGCGCAACTCGCGTGGCAGCGCACACCCGCGCTGTGCGCTGGCACACACCGCCGGCAGACGTCGGCCAGGACACGCGATGGTCGTCTGGGCTCGACCCTTGCACACGACCGTCACCGAGGGGAAAGGACGGGGCGATGAGCCAGCCAGCGGTCGAGAGAGCCATCGGCAAGCTGACCACCGACGAGACATTTCGCGAGGCATTCTTCGCCGATCCGGCCCGAGCCAGCGTCGAGGCCGGCCTTCAGCTGTCCCTGTTCGAGATCGACGCCCTGCGGCGGATTCCGGCGGAGGCCCTGCGGCGGTTCAGCGACGGGCTCGACGACGGCATTTGCCGGTTGCGGCTGAGCCACGCCGCCCTCGAGGCGCGCGGGCGATGATCACGAACGCGGGCTTCGGCGCGACGCGGGCCCGATTCACCCCCCGAGCGTGCGCACGAGAGCTTGCCAGAGGGCGCCGGCCTCGCGGTTGCCGGGGTCGCCGGCGGGCTGGCGGCGCACGGCGGTGTGCACCATGACCAGCCGCGCGGTCGGGTCGACGTAGATCGACTGACCGCGCACGCCGAGGAGCGCGAACATCCGGCGCTCGCCGGGCAGGATCCAGGCCTGGTAGCCGTAGCCGAAGAAGCCGGTGGCCGTGCCCGGGCGCAGATGGGGTTGATCGGCGCGCACGGTGGTGGCCGCCTGGAGCCAGTCGGCGGGAATGATCTGGCGGCCGTGCGCGCGGCCGTCCCTCGCGAGCAGCAGCCCCACGCGCGCCCAGTCCCGCAGGACGGCGTTGATGCAGCAGTAGGTCGACTCCTGGCCGGTGTCGTCGACGAGCCACGTCGCGTCGGCCTCGGCGCCCATCGGCTGCCAGATCTTCTCCTCGAGGTAATGGCCCACCGGCCGTCCCACGGCGCCGCGCAGCGCCAGACCCAGCACCTGCGTCTCGGACGACGCGTACGAGAATCGTGTGCCGCCGGGCGCCTCCCGCTCGTTGAACGGGCGCACCGCCTCCACCCCGCCCGGCCGCAGCCGCAGGAACGTGTGACGGGCCAGCTCGGTGACGTCGTCGTCGCCGCTGTACTGCTCGACGAACTTGACGCCGGACGACATCTGCAGGAGGTGGCGGAGCGAGGTGCGTCCGTACTCCGTCCCGGCCAGCGCCGGCACGTAGGCCTCCGCCGCATCGTCCACCGACCGGATGCGACCCTCCGCGATCGCGATGCCGATCAGCATCGAGGTGATCGTCTTCGCCATCGACCACGAGGTGAACCGCTGCCGATCGGTGCGTCCGTACTGATAGCGCTCGACGAGGATCGTGTCGCCGCGGGCGATCAGCAACCCAGTGGTGGGATTGCGGGCGAGATAGTCGTCGAGCGTGAGACTCGCCCCCTGGAACGTGTACGCGATGGAGGGGGCGGTCGCCGCGCGCGCCAGCGCCGACGGCCGCGGTGCCCGCCGGACGACGCGGCCCTCGAAGATCTCGTCGAGATGACTGTGCGAGCCGACCAGGTACGGCAGCCGGAAGAACGTCGAGCGGTTGCCCGGCGGATAGCCGTCGGCAGCGCCGTATGCCTCGGCGTCGAACCCGCCCGGGGCGAAGCGCGGCGCGGCGGCGCCGGCCGGCAGCGCGTCCGGTGACGTCGTCGCCGGCCCCGCGCACGCGATCAGCGCGAGCGCCGCGGCACGCGCCAGCAGCGAGCACGGAAGCCGGAGCCCAGGTCTCACGGGGACGGCCACGACCGTAGCGCCGCCGGCGGCGCTCCGTCAAGGCCGGCGGTCAGCCGGCGGTCAGCCGCGCACGTCGAGCAGCTCGCGGAGGCCGTCGCCGACGAGGTTGATGGCCAGAACCGTCAGCGCCAGGAAGAGGCCCGGAAAGAGGATGATCCAGAACGCGAGCTGCACGTAGGTCTTGCCCTCGGCCATGATGTTGCCCCGGCAGGATATAGCGCAGCAGGATGCGCGGCGTGCCGACGCCCAGCGCCCGGGCCGCCTCCACCATCATGTGCTCGCGCAGCGAGAGGACGGAGGCGCGCACGAGGCGGATCACCCGCGGGATCTCCGGGATGACGAGCGCGATGATCACGTTCCGCACGCTCCCCCGCAGCATCGCCATCAGCGCCAGCGCCAGCAGGATGGCCGGGATCGCCATCAGGCCGTCCATCACGCGCATCATGATGGTGTCGAGCCGGCGATAGAAGCCGATGACCAGGCCGAGGCCGGTGCCGAGCGCGAGGCTCAGCACGGACACCGCGGCGCCGACGAGCAGCGAGACGCGGGCGCCGTAGAGCGTGCGCGTGTAGACGTCGCGTCCGAAGTGATCGGAGCCGAACCAGCGCTGGGCCGAGGGCGGTTGCAGCCGCTGGATCGGCTTCATCTGCTGGGGGTCGCCCGTCCACCACAGCGGCGCCAGCACGCCGCTGGCGAGGATGAGCAGGAGCACCACGGCGCCGGCCACGAACATCGGCTGGCGGGCCACCAAGCGCCGCGCCGGCGATGGCGACCGTTCCGACGCGGCGAGCGCGGCAGTGGAGGGTCCGTCCCCGAGCGAGGTGGCGCGCACCGCCACGTCAGTACCTTATCCGGGGGTCGAGGACGACGTAGAGGACGTCGACGACCAGGTTGATCAGCACGTAGACGCCGGAGACGACCAGCAGCACGCCCTGGATCACCGGGTAATCGCGTCGCACGATCGCATCGACCGTGAGGCGGCCGAGGCCGGGCAGGGCGAACACGCTCTCGGTCACGACGGCGCCGCCGATGAGGAGCGCGAAGCCGATCCCGACGATGGTGACGACGGGCAGCGAGGCGTTCTTGAGAGCATGACGGATCAGCACCCCGCGCGGCGCCAGGCCCTTGGCGAACGCCGTGCGGATGTAGTCCTCCTCGAGCACGCCCAGCATGCTGGCCCGGGTCATGCGGGCGATCAGCGCCATGTACGCGACCGAGAGCGTGAGCGCCGGCAGGATGAGGTGACTCAGGAACGGCCAGGCCCCGGACGCGACGGGAAGATAGCCCTGCACCGGCAACCAGCCGGCGGTGATCGCGAAGACGTAGACGAGGATGAAACCGAGCCAGAACGTCGGCATGGAGAAGCCGGAGACCGCGAACACCATGACGGCGCGATCGATCCACGAGCCCCGGCGCCAGGCCGCCACCACGCCGACCGGGACGCCGACGCCGACGCTGATGAGCATGGCGAACAGCGTGAGCCACGCCGTGGTGCCCGCCCGCTGACCGATCAGCGTCGACACCGGCAGCCCCGAGAAGATCGAGGTCCCGAGGTCGCCGCGCACGATGCGGCCGACCCAGATCGCGACCTGGGTGGTAAACGGCTGGTCGAGACCCAGGCGCGTCCGGATGCGCGCGATGTCGTCGGTCGTCGCGTAGTCGCCGGCGATGATCACGGCCGGGTCGCCGGGCGTGACGTGCAGGAGGGCGAACACCGCGATGGCGACCACCGCCATGACCGGGAGGGTGGCCATCAGGCGCCGAAGGATCTCGGCGAGCATCGCCGGCGGCCGTCAGCCGATCGAGACGTTCCAGAACAGCGGAGCGATGAACTTCTGGATGCCGGTGACGTTCCGGCGGAACGCCGTCGGCAGGAACCACTCGCCCCACGGCACGTAGGCGACCTCGTCGAGGGCTGTCCGCTGGATCGCCTCCGCGAGCTGCTTGCGCTTGGGCTGATCGGTCGCCCGCACCCACTCCGTGATGAGCTGCTCGAGCTGCGGGATCTCCGGCCAGCCGAACCAGGCGCCCGGCCCGGCGCCGGAGACGCCGAAGTGCACGGCCGGATGCATGACGTCGGCGGCCATCCACCAGGTGTGGAGCACGTTCCAGCCGCCCTTGTCCGGCGGATCCTTCTTCGCGCGCACGGCGAGGTTCGTCGACCAGTCCACCGCCTTGAGGTCGACGGTGAACCCGGCCTGCGTGAGCAGATCGCGGGTGACCAGCGCGGCGCCGCTGAGGAAGCCGATGTCGGTCACGTGCACCACGGTCACCGGGCGACCGTCGTATCCCGACTCCTTCACGAGCTGGCGCGCGCGCTCCATGTTCTGGTGCAGCAGACCCTCGGCACCGGCCTTGCTCGCGTAGGGGCCCGCGCACGCGAAGACCGAGGGGCAGGTACGGTAGTACTTCGGCACGCCGATCGCGGCCTGCAGGTAGGTTTCCTGGCTCATCATGGCCACCAGGGCCTGGCGCGCCTTCTTGTTGTTGAACGGCGGATGGAGGTGGTTGGGGCGAAGCCAGCCCTGGGTGCCGAGCGGATCGGGCAGGAACGTGGCCAGCGACGCCGTCTGCTCGATCGTCGGGATGAAGTCGATCGGCGGGATCTCCCACCAGTCGACCTCGCCGGCGGCGAGGGCGGCGGCCGCGGTGGCGGCGTCGGGCATGTAGCGCCACACGACCTTCTCGAGGTTGACCTTCTTGCCGCCGGCCGAGCCGCTCGGCGCCTCGTTGCGCGGCCGGTAGTCGGCGTGCTTGACGTAGACGACCTGGTTGCCGGGCTGCCACTCGTCCTTCACGAAGCGGAACGGGCCGGAGCCGACGATTTCCTTGATCTGCTCGTCGGCGGAGGTGGCCGCGATGCGGGCGGGCATCATGAACGGCACGTTGCTCGACGGCTTGCCGAGCGCCTCGAGCACCGGCCCGAAGCGCTCGCCCAGCTCGAGCGTGAAGGTCTTGCGGTCGGCCGGCGCCA
The DNA here is from genome assembly GCA_005887895.1 of Candidatus Rokuibacteriota bacterium. GTDB lineage: Bacteria > Methylomirabilota > Methylomirabilia > Rokubacteriales > CSP1-6 > AR5. The sequence goes on along the minus strand of VBPC01000057.1, from coordinate 6,815 downwards.
GCTTCGCCGTGTGGGCGGCCAGCAGCCGGCCGAAGCGATCCTTCTTCATCCAGCGCTTGAGCGACTCCACGCAGTCCTCGGCGGCGACCGCCTGGCCGTCGTGCCACCGGAGGCCGTCGCGAAGCGTGAACGCGTACTTCATGCCGTCCTTCGACACGCTGTGCCGGTCGACCATCTGCGGCTTGACCGCGAGCTTCTCGTCGGTGCCGAACAGCGTGTCGTACACGAGATAGGCGTGGTTGCGGGTGATGTAGGCGGTGGTCCACACCGGATCGAGGATCTTGAGATCGGCCTGGGCGACGAATCGCAGCGTGCCGCCCGTCTTCTGCGCCTGCGCGCGCGGGGTGGCGAGCGCGGTGGCGGCGGCGACGGTCGTGGCCCCCGCCACGAAGCGACGGCGGGTGAGCTGGCTCATGTCGTGCTCCTCCCTCGGCGTGACGCAGTCGACGTCGACGGCGGCCGAACCGCGCCGATAGTAGCACGCCGCCGCCGGCCGGCTTCCGGTGGCGCGCCCTGTACAAGGGGAGTACACTGTGCCTGTCTGGTCGATCGGCCCATCGGGGTCCTCATCGTGCATCAGACCGCGTCGCCGGTAGGGTCTTCCGCGTGCTGGGACGCTGCAGTGAAGCGGAAGGTCTTGAAGGAGACGTGTTCATGGCTCAGAAACTTTTCGTAGGCGGACTCCCCTTTGCCACCTCCAACGAACAACTGCAGGCCCTCTTCGCCGAAGTCGGTGAGGTGACGTCGGCCACGGTGGTGACGGATCGCGACACCGGTCGCTCGCGGGGCTTCGGCTTCGTCGAGATGGCCACGCCCGAGGCGGCCGATGAGGCGATCAACCGCCTCAACGGACGCGACTACGAGGGTCGGCGGCTGCAGGTCGAGAAGGCCAAGTCGTCGCCGGCCGGCAGTGGTGGCGCGCGGGGCGGCATGCGCGCCGCCGGCGGTCGTCGCTGGTAGGATTCGCGTAACGACGGAAGGGGCCAGGCACCTCGTGCCTGGCCCCTTTTGCGTTCTACTTCTTTTCCTGGGCGACCGCGGCCTCGGCGGCCTGGAATCCGATCTTGCTGTGGGTGCCGTCGCAGAACGGCTTCGTCACCGACCCGCCGCAGCGGCACAGCGCAAACCTCGGCCCCCGTCCGCTCGTATCGATCTTGTTGCCGTTGACGTCCACGACCTCGACGTCGCCTTCCACGAGATACGGACCGTTCGGCCGAATGGTGATCTTCGCGGCCATCGCCACGCCTCCTCGTCCCCTTCCCGCGCGCGGGAAGTCATCGGATTGAAGTCCGGTCAACGATAGCACGGCGGTACACTGAGCACCTTCGGGCCCAAGCTCTCGCACGGCACGACGTGGCTCCGAGGAGCCTGAGCATGCTCGAGTTCTCCCAGTTCGACCGCCGCCGCTATCCGACCGTCCCCGTGCGCGAGGGGTACCGCGAGTGGCTGCCGTCGTACGAGACGACGGTCGAGGACGAGATGGACGTGGTCCTGCTCGCGGCGCTCGAGCGCGTGCCCTGGGCCTCCGTCGAACGGGCGGCGGACCTCGGCTGCGGGACCGGGCGAACCGGCGCCTGGCTCCGCCAGCATGGCGTCGCCCGCATCGATGGGATCGACCTGACGCCCGAGATGCTGGCGATCGCGCGCGGGCGCGGAATCTACGAGCGGCTGGCGCAGGCCGACGTCGCCGGCACGGGTCTCGAAGGCGGCACCTACGATCTCGTCACGACGTGCCTGGTGGACGAGCATCTGCGGGACCTGCGACCGCTGTACCGCGAAGGGGCACGGCTGCTGCGACCCGGCGGCATCCACGTGCTCGTCGGCTATCACCCGCACTTCATCATGACCACCGGGATCCCGACGCACTTCGATCGTCGCACCGGCGAGCCGGTGGCGATCGAGACCTACGTCCATCTCCTGAGCGACCACGTGACGGCCGCGCTCGCCGCCGGCCTCTCGCTCGGCGAGATGCGTGAGCGCCTCGTCGACGACCGCTGGATCGCCCTCAAGCCGCGGTGGGCGCCCTACCGGAACCATCCCGTGAGCTTCTTGATGGCATGGCGCAAGGAGTGATGGCGGTACACTGAGGGCCGTGCGGGCCCCCGGCGAGATCCTCCTCGTGGCGTGCTACGAGCTCGGCCATCAGCCGCTGGCGGTGGCGTGGCCGGCGGCGTTCCTCGAGCGCGCCGGCTACGCGCCGGCCGTGCTCGACCTCTCGGTCGAGCCGTTCGACGCCGAGAAGATCGGGCGGGCCCGCGTCGTCGCGATCTCGGTGCCGATGCACACCGCGCTGCGGCTCGGTGTCCTCGTCGCCGAGCGCGTGCGCGCGGTCAATCCTGCCGCGCACATCTGCTTCTACGGTCTCTACGCCGCCCTCAACGCCAACGAGCTGCTGGCGATGTGCGCGGATAGCGTGCTGGCCGGCGAGGTCGAAGCCGAGCTCGTCGCGCTCGTCGGCCGGCTGGAGCCCGCCCGACCTGCCGACCGCGGCGCGCGCGTGCAGCTCACGAAGCTCGATTTTCCAGTGCCGTCGCGCGCCGCGCTGCCGGCGCTGAAGCAGTACGCGCACGTCGAGCGCGACGGCCGCCGCGAGCTGGCGGCGTACGTCGAGGCCAGCCGCGGCTGCAAGCACCTCTGCCGGCACTGCCCGATCCCGCCGGTGTACGGCGGGCGGTTCTTCGTCGTGCCCGTCGAGACGGTCCTCGCCGACGTCCGCCAGCAGGTGGCCGCCGGCGCCGCCCACGTGACCTTCGGCGATCCCGATTTCCTCAACGGTCCCCGTCACGCGCTGGCGGTGGCCCGGGCGCTCCACGCGGAGTTCCCGCGCGTGACGTTCGACTTTACCGCCAAGATCGAGCACCTGCTGCGCGAGCGCGCGCGCCTGCCCGAGCTGGCCGCGCTCGGCTGCGCCTTCGTCGTCTCGGCCGCCGAGTCGCTCGACGACCGCGTGCTCGCGATCCTGGCCAAGGGCCACACGCGCGCCGACGTCGTGACGGCGCTGGCGGCGACGCGCGCGGCCGGCATCCCGCTGCGGCCGACGTGGGTGGCGTTCACGCCGTGGACGACGCTCGACGGCTATCGCGAGTGGCTCGACTTCCTCGCCGCCGAGCGCCTCGTCGACGCCGTCGATCCCGTGCAGTACGGGATCCGGTTGCTGGTGCCGCCGGGTTCGCTGCTGCTCGAGCGGGACGAGCTGACCGCGCACCTCGGCGGCCTCGTGCCGGGCGGCTTCCGCCATGACTGGCGGCATCCGGATCCGCGGGTCGACCGACTGGCCGACGACGTCGCCGCGACCGTCGCCGCCGCGGCCGGCCGCGACGAGGATGCCGCCGTGACCTTCGATCGCGTGCGCGAGCTGGCCGCGCGGGCGGTCGGCGCGCCGGCGCCCGCGCCGCTCGCGCTGCCGCCCGACCGGCGCCGGCCGCCGCGGCTCACCGAGCCGTGGTTCTGCTGAGCGGAGCCGACCCAGGGCCAGTTGGCCCTGTCCTTGGCCGGCGGCGGAACTGCGAGTACACTACCGGTCTGAGGGGTGATGCCATGAGCGACGATCTCAAGAGCCGCGTGCAGGAGCTGATCGACACGATGATCAATCCGGCCGTGGCCGGTCACGGTGGGTTCGTCGAGCTGATCGACGTCCAGGACAACCGCGTCTATCTGCAGATGGGCGGCGGCTGCCAGGGCTGCGGTGCCGCCGACATCACGCTGAAGGCCGGCATCGAGCGCCTCATCAAGGAAGAGCTGCCCGAGGTGGCCGAGGTCCTCGACACGACCGACCACTCGGCCGGCAGCAACCCCTACTACCAAGCCGGCAAGGCCTAGCCCGCGGCGTCCGCTCGCGGCAGGGCGCGTCGATGGACCGGCTGCTCCTGCTCCTGCCGACCACGACGTATCGCACCCAGGATTTTCTCGAGGCCGCGGGCCGGCTCGGCGTCGACATCGTCTGCGCCTCCGACGAGCCGAGCACCTTCGAGGCGCACGCCCCGGACAATCTCCTCACGCTCGACTTCGCCGATCCCGACGGCGCCGCCGCCCGGGTGGCGACGCTGGCCGCCCGCCGGCCGTTCAGCGCCGTCGTCGGCGTGGACGACCTCACCGCGGTCGCCGCCGCCGCCATCGCCGAGCGACTGGGCCTGCGGTCCAGCGCGACGGCCGCGGTGGCGGCCGCCCGCGACAAGTTCCAGATGCGCCAGTGCCTGGCCGCCGCCGGCGTGCCGATCCCGCGCTACCGGCGCCTCGCGTTGAAGGACGATCCGTTCCTGGCCGCGCGCGGCGTGGAGTTTCCCTGCGTGCTGAAGCCCCTGGCGCTGTCGGCCAGCCGCGGCGTCATCCGCGCCAACAACATCGACCAGTTCATGGCCGCCTTCCGGCGGATCGGCGCGCTGCTCGCCCGCGACGACGTCGAGGTGAGTGGCGACGCCGCGCAGTTCCTGCTGGCCGAGGCGTACGTGCCGGGCGTCGAGGTCGCGCTGGAAGGCCTGCTGATGGGCGGCGCGCTCCACACGCTGGCGCTGTTCGACAAGCCCGACCCGCTCGAGGGCCCGTACTTCGAGGAGACGATCTACATCACGCCCTCGCGGCTGCCGGCCGACGTGCAGCGGAGCATCGAGGCGGTCGCCGCGGCCGCCTGCGCGGCCCTCGGCCTGAGCGAGGGCCCGGTCCACGCCGAGCTGCGCGTGAACGACGACGGGCCGTGGGTGCTGGAGGTGGCGGCGCGGTCCATCGGCGGACTCTGCTCGCGCACGCTGCGCTTCGGCACCGGCATGACGCTCGAGGAGATCATCCTGCGCCACGCGCTCGGCTGGCCCATCGCGTCGCTCGTGCGCGAGCGGCGGCCGGCGGGCGTCATGATGATTCCGATCCCGCGCGCCGGGCGACTCGCGGCCGTGCAAGGGCAGGACGCGGCGGCCACGGTGCCGGGCGTGGAGGAGGTCGCGATCACCGCCCACGTCGGCCAGGAGCTGGTGCCGCTGCCGGAAGGCTGGCAGTACCTCGGCTTCATCTTCGCGCGCGCCGACAGTCCGGAAGCCGTCGAGGCCGCGCTGCGCGACGCCCACGCCCGCCTCGTCTTCTCGATCGCCGCCGTGTAGCCTCGCTTCGCAGAAATTTCATTCGCACGCCGTTCACCTCGGGGGCCTGGATATTGCTGCCAGCCGACGGAGCAGTTCAAACCCCAAGGAGGACCCATGAAGAAGGTCATCTTCGCGCTCTTGATCGCGGTCATCGGTCTCGCTCCGGCGCTTGCGGCAGCCCAGACCGGCACGGGCGGCAGCAGCGCCGGCGGCTCCAGCGCGGCCGGCGCGAGCGGCGCCGGCGGTGCGAGCGGAGCGGCGGGCAGCTCGGGCACCGGCGTGTCGGGCAGCACGGGTGCGTCGGGCGGCACGGGCACGTCGTCGGGTGCCGGCGGGTCGAGTGCGCCCAGCTCGAGCGGTTCGGGCTCGGGCATCGGCGGCTCGACGACCGGGTCCACCCCGGACCGGGGCACGTCGCCGTCGGCCAGTCCCTCCACCGGTACGTCGACCGGCACGCCGGCCGACTTCACCAAGTACACGACCCGCACGGACTGCGAGAGCGCCGGCGGGACGTGGTCAGCGACGACGAGCACCTGCGCGGCCAAGGTCCAGTAGCTTCGGCCTCGCCCGCGCGGCAGGTCAGGGAGCTGGCGAGGTCCCCCTCGCCAGCTCTCCCACCAGCCGGCAGAGATCATCCAGCTTGATGGGCTTGGTCATGTAGGCGTTGTAGCCCGCCTCGAGGGCGGTGGCGGCGGCGAAATCCTCGTAGTAGGCCGTGATCGCGATGGCCGGGATCTGGCTGCCGCGCTCCGGCGACAGGCTGCGCATGCGGCGCAGGAAGCCGAGCCCGTCGAGCCCCGGCATCGAGAGGTCGCAGATGAAGACGTTGGGGACGAACTCGGCCACGTCCGCGATCGCCTCGTCGGCCGACTGGTAGACCGTGATCATCGCGCCGCAATGGGCGAGGACCTCGCTCACCATCGTGCGGGTGTCGGCGTTGTCCTCGATGAGGAAGGCATGAACCCCGGTAAGGTCGGTCCATGGCGCCCCCGGGGGGGCCTGGCCTTCCTTGGCTCGAACGACCTTCCTGCCGCGCTCTTCCTGCTCGTACACGATGCCCCCCGGGGTCCGAGGATCCGCTCGTCCCTATCAAATCCGGGGCCAGTCAGAAGTTGGTAGATCTACGTATATGGGCGGCGCTCAGCCGGTCCCGACGCTACCCAGACTGGGAAAACTTCTCGCCGGAGCGCCTCGTCACGGCAGCAGCGGACAGCCGGGAGGGGCCGCCGCCTTCTTCCGCTCGATGATGCTCCCGGCATAGCGCTCGAGGTAGTGGGTGATCGTCTCGACGCGGATCTTCACCGAGCCGGCCGGCTTGGTCGAGTCGAGGTCCTGGAACGAGAAGAACAGCGTCCCCGAGCGCTCGACGATCTGCTGCACCGGGGTGTAGGTCGGCTGGTCCATCCCGCACTCGTAGGACGACATGCGGACCACGCAGGCGATCCACGGGATGCGGGCGGCGACCTTGGCGCCCCACAGGATCTCGTTCGTGTTGCTGGAGTAGGACGACTGCCAGACGTCGCTGATGTCGAACGGCGACTTGATGTAACCGGCCTTGATGTCGTCGCCGAACGCCCACTCCATCAGGTCGCGGTCGACGGGAAAGTATTGCATCCAGAGGATCGGGTAGCCGTAGGCCTGGATGTCGACCTCGATCTCGTGGCCGATGCCGGGATCCATGTGGTACGGCCGGGCGACCACCATGAGGCACGCCCGGTCCTCCCGCGCGCACCACTCGAGCACCTC
>VBPC01000157.1:133545-136898 GCA_005887895.1 Candidatus Rokuibacteriota bacterium | reverse complement strand
AGCGCCTGACTGTTAATCAGGAAGTCGCTGGTTCGAGCCCAGCCCGGGGAGCCAACCTCTTCAAGCCGGATCACGCCGCGGACGATTCCGGCCGCGAGCAGCACACCCCGGGTGCTCGTCGGACAGCACCCCACTGCGGACAATAAAGTACTTACGTGAGCTATGCCGTTTGCGAGAGGAGGACGGCGTCGCGGCGGTGTAGTGGGCGCCTGCGACCTGACCAGGCTGGGGCCGCTCTGCGGTATGAGGCTCGCGAGGCCAGGAGACACCACGAGCGCCGAGGGGGACTCAGCGCCCGTGGGTCACATCCGGTAAGATGAGGCGGCTCAGCTCCCGAACAGCTTCACGAAGACCTGGGTGATGTTCGGGTCGCCGTTCAAGAAGATGGTGGCCGAAGTGCCCGGAATGTCGTAGACACGGCTCTCGACATTTCCGGCGTCAACGCTGAAGAAATCTCCAAGCCCATCCGTCTCGATGTCTGCGATGACGGTGCCGGAGCCATTGGCCGTCACTCGAAGCCTGATTTTCGAGAACTGACTGATGTCGAAGGGACCGAATTTGTGCTGGCTGGAATCGAGGGAGTCTGCCTCGAAGTCGGCGATGACTTTCGTGCCGAGGGTCACCGCCCCCGTGACGGCGAGCGGCGTGTTCGCGATCGTCACGCTCGGCGTGTTCGTGATGGTCACCGAGCCGCTGATCGACTGAGTCGCAGGCAAGTTGCCGATGCTCACGGTGCCGGTCACCGGCAGCGGGGTATTGAGTACCTTGACGCTGAGTCCTGACGGTGGACCAGGATCAGCCGCTCTGCTCGTCGGGACGCTCAGGGCGACGGCAAGCACGCTCAAGCACAGAACCAACCGAAGGATCTTACCGAATTCCCTCATGGTCCTCCTCCGCGCGTAGCGTAGTTATCGGCCGCTCCGCAAATGACCCGCGCGACTATTTTGGAGGACTGCGCGCCGAGCGAGAGCCACTCCCAGGCTCGTTGAGGCGAGGCGCCTCGCGATCGGAGCATCGGGACCGACTGCCACCCAGCCCATCAACCATGTCAGCTCCACCCGGGCGACAGCGTGTCCGTCGGACGGCCCACAAGGTTCGCAGAGTCTCTGCCCCTGGGCGAGTGCTGTCAACCTCGAAAGGCGATTCGTCCTGAACATCGCGGCCGACGCACCCATTGATCCCCAATCTCTATTGCGGCCGCCTGCCGGCGGATGTCACTGGGTAACCGCGGGGGGCAAAGTGAGGAAGGCCATTCAGGGATTGAACTGAACCCGGCGCCTACGTGATCCTACGTATGAGGTGTGCCTGGCAATGCCTCGGCGGGCAACGGCGCGCGAGAGCGGCTCGACGACCGCGGGATAGGTCCGATGCTCGTGAGCTTGGCCTCGAGCTCAGCCTCGCCCCACGAGTATCCGAATCAGCGTCGCAGTGTGCCAGCAACTCAGTCACCGACTCTTCCTTGCAAGCGCTCGACAATTGCGCACCCTCAGACGAGCGCGCACCGCGCCATACGCCAAGCGCCACTCGTTCTCATCGTCGACGACTCGGCGGACACGTGCGACCTTTACACCGAATATCTGACGAGCCGCCGACTTCGCGTCATCTCGGCCGCCGACGGCAACGCTGGGGTATCGATGGCGCTCAGCCTGCGGCCGGACGTCATCGCCATGGACCTCGCCATGCCCGTGCTCACCGGCACCCAAGCGATCGCTCGCCTCAAGACGGATCCACGCACTCGACGGGTTCCGATCATCGTGCTCACCGGATACGCCTTCCGCGCGATCCAGCAGGGTGCGCTGGAGGCCGGCGCCGATGTGTTCCTGACGAAGCCCTGCCTGCCGGAGGACCTCGGGGGACAAGTACGGAAACTCGTTCGACCGATGCCCGACGGCTAGGACCTTACGCGGCGGCGGTCTCGGTCTTCCTCAGCCTTCTCGACGGCCGTCTTCACCGGTAGGTCGTCGATCTCCGAAAATGCCGCCGAGTGGCACCGACTGATCTGGTGCAGGAGACCGCGCTGGATTTCCGCGATGGCGGGATCGACGCGATAGGCGCAAAGGAGCGCGATGTCGTACTCCTGAAGCGCTTCGTTCCAGAGCTTCTCCAGCCCTACGGTCGCTTCATCGCCCTGCCGCCAGAGGATGTTGACCATCTCGCCGAAGACCCGGATGTCGCGGTAGCCTGCGTCACGTAGACGGCTCAAGATGCTCTCGATGACGGAGCGGAAGGCGTCGCGGTCCGGCGTGCCATCGCGCATGAACTGCGTCAAGCACTCCTCGGCATCAACCGCGATGAATGCGCCCTGAGTGTTCGCCCGCGCCGTTACGCCGGTCACGCTCAGCCGGCTGGTCACGGCGGCAATGTGCTCGGGTGTGGCGATGACGACGGCGGCGCCACCGCTGGCCAGGCCGCTGCCCACGAAATGTGCGACCGCGCGAACGAGAACCTCGTCGTCGTTGTAGATCTGAATCAGATGACTGCGGCCAGGAGGGGTCCGAAGGAGCGTGTCCCAGGCGTTTCGCTCGTGAGGCATTGCTGATGTCTCCTTTTCCAACGTTACGAATACGACTGCGCCACCGCCTGTAGCGACAAGCGCCGCAACTCAGCTTGACGATCGCCGGTGATGATCGCGCCGTCAATCAGGGGCGCCCTGACCTCGTTCTAGGGGTGCCACGGGTCCACGCCGGTCCCGGCTATCCATCCTGCAATTCGAGGCGGCTCGCGGAGCCGGCTCTACTTGGGTGGCGGTCGGCGCTGGCCGTTCCTCCTGCGCGGCCCCTTCTCTCGCTCGGCGCACTCGATGTGAATGCTCCGCAGCCCCCGGCGGTACCGGGGCTGACCGGGTAAGATCGGCTTCAAGCACACAGCACAGAGCGGGTTCGGCCGATCGGAGCGAGGCACGATTTCTCCTGTCGCTCGCGCCGCTGCGCTCGTCAATCGGGGAGGCCCCTAAAGGTGCCTACGGGATACCTGGGCGCCCGAAGAGAGTCCCGTGCGAGGACCACCCACGCGAAGCCCGCGCAGGTGAGTCAGGATCCAATGCGCCATGATCGGTAGCCTTGATACGGCGAGGGCAACAGCCTCCTGTCCATCACGCGCGACGGCCATAGAGATCGCGCATGTCCTTCACGTCATCAGCGATCAGCACAACATTCTTCGTCGGGCCGAGGTGCTGGCGACGCCGCGGCAGCGGCGGTATGACGACGGGACGTGCCGTTGGCCGGGCGGACGCGCGGATGTTGACCGGTGGGTGCGCCCATACGTACATCTACGTATGAAGTCGCGCCGAGCGTGCGTCGGTGCCGCTATCAGGCGAGCCAGTCAGCCAGCTCAGTTAGAGTCCGAAACTCCCG
>VBPC01000157.1:65425-133503 GCA_005887895.1 Candidatus Rokuibacteriota bacterium | reverse complement strand
CAGCGCTGATCGCCGATGCGAACCCGCGCGGTCGTGAAATGCCCCGCGGCCGGTTTATATGAGCGGACTTGCTGGGCGGTCACCAGCAGCGAGAAGTCGACGGTGAAGTGCCGTCGCGTGCCGGCCAGCAGATCGTCATCGACGTTCGACAGGATGCCGAGCTCGTAGCCCGCGCGGCTCAAGCGCTCGAGCGCGGCATTGGTGTCGGGAAACGGCTTCCAGTGAGGCAAACTCTCGGGGAGAAAATTCGCGCGTTCGCGGCTGATCTTCCATCCGAGCCGAGCACCGACTCTCACGGCGGCATCGGTCAGGACCTCCCTGTACGTCCGGTACTCCGCCGCCTCGGCCTGTGGCGTCGTGTCGAATAGCGCCTTCAAGGCAGTGGGTGGGTCGACGTCGACGCCATCAGCCGTCGCGGCCGCTCGGAAGGCGTCGGCGATACCGGCCTCCCAGTCGATGAGCGTCCCGTAGCAGTCGAAGGTGATGACGTCGAACTGGCGCATCAGTTCCCCCACGGCGCCCGCGCCCGCCGGCTCGATCGCGTCGCCATCGGCCGAGCATACTACGCGTTAGGGCGAGCGTGAGCCCCACTCCAAGGGAGTGCCGTCGGATTCACGGCAGCGGCCAACTGCATGCGGAGCGATCCGACAAGAAGGACTCCGCCGAGCGTGGAGGGCAACCTTGGTCGTCTCAGCGTGACGTTCGGTGCACCCGCATCCAACAATTGGCATGGACGAGACGATCGCCGTCTCTGCGGGTTGGCTGGGCATGGAGCACCGCCACCCCACAGACCGGACAGATCACCTTCGGACTCTCAGCGTGCTGCACGCGGCCATCCCGTCGAAACAAGACATTCTGGCCGGCCGCGATCGGTACACGGCAGACGGCGCAGCGTGGGAGTTCGGCGGTCATCAGTCGTTCCGCGTTGTCGACTGCCAGAAGCCCGCGCAGGCGCCATGGAAGCGGAGGATCAGACCACCGCCCAGATCAAGGTCGTACTCGAATTCCGTCGTGGCGACTGGCTTGTCGCACGCGTCACACGGGCGTCCGCTGCCGTGTCCGGCCCACAGCGTGAGCGACTTGTCTGACGGCAAAATGCCGCGCGCGACCTTGTCGGCGATGAGTTGGGGCAGCGATGGCGATGACCGCGGCAAGGCGTTCCCCAGCCTCATTGCGGCTCCAGTTCCGACGTGGCGGCGCGGGCGTTCTCGCGAAGGCTGGGCTCATTCATCTGGCATCTCCGTCGGCCGCACGTGCACACCGTGAGGCAGGGAACCGAGGGTTCAAAGCCAGATGCCAGGGGGTCCAGCGCCCGGATGCGTCGTTCGGGGAGCCCGGTGGAAGGCGGCTACAAGCTACCAGCAAATGGGACGCTGCGCCTGCAATGTTTCGTTTTGACCGCTGTCTTGTTTTGACCAGCCGTGCGAGGAATCCGCTGATAGCTTCAGAGGCTGCCTGCACCTCGGCCTGAAGGTTGGCGCGTGTGGCGCCGAGGCCCGGATGAATGTGGCGTGGGTCGCTTTGCCGCAACCGAAGGCACCTCATGGAACACTCAGATCCGAAGTCGCCGTCCCCCGTCATCCGTCGCAAACCGCGGCGTCCAAGAGAGTCACGCCCAGCCGCCCAGCCACGCAGAGGACTGCGCCCGCTCTGGCTCAACGGAGAGGCGGTCCGCATGGCTGAACAATGCGCGCAGGATGCCGGCATGCCCGTCGCCCGGTTCGTCGAGAGCATGCTGTTCGAGGTATGCGGGCAGGCGGAAAGACCAGCCAGCCTCGTGAAGAAACGCGCGATGCCCGCCGCTGGCCGGGTCATCCCGATCAGTGAAGCCCGCCGGCGGCGACGAATGAGTTAGCCCGGGGCCGCCCCCTTGGCCGCCGCGCCGGAACGCGCCGGCAGCCAGCATTCACCCATCTTCGGTGTCACCATCCCCGATGGATACCGGCGGTGGGAGCTGATTGCGCCCTCTGCGTACCGCGAGGGGACGCTGCCCTTTCCGGATGGAGCGATGCTCGCGAAGATGGTCGAGGACGCGAAGAAGTACGCCTCGACGGGAGGGTGGGGGTTCGGTCGGTTTCTCGACGGTACGCCCGCCGACGAGCCGCAGCCGGCAGCGTGGACCGTGAGCGTCGTCGTCCTCGTTCAGTGTGGCTGCTGCGGATTCTGATCGACCGCGGCGGCCGCCATGTGGTCTAGGTAGACGAGATCGAATGGCTTTGGGACCCAGCCGAACGCCCCGCGCTTCAGACAGTCCTCGGCAATGAGGGTCTCCGCGTTGGCCGTGAGCATGATGACCGGCACGCTCGGGTCGGCCTCCCGGAGGCGCTTCAGGACCTCGACGCCGCTGAGGCCGGGCAGGCCGATGTCGAGGAACACCGCATCCGGGCGCTGGCGAGCAAAGCGCTCCACGGCGGCGGAGCCGTCGCGCGCGGTGACGACCTCGTAGCGCTCGTCGAAGTGCTCGCGCAGAAGGGCGAGCATGTCCAGGTCGTCGTCGACGAAGAGAAGACGCTTCATCCGGGCCCGTTGCCTGAGCTCAACTCTCGCATTTTTTGGCACCGCTGACAAAGGCCCCGGGAGATTCGCCCGGCGCGCCGCGTCACGACCGGGACGAAAGTCGGACGACCTTGGTCCGATTGTGGTGGCCCGCTCGCCAGTGGCACAACATCTGGGTGTAAGCGACCACCGATCTCGAGAGGAGCCCCAACCGTGATGCGAAACCTCGTGATGGCTCTGATGACGCTGACGCTGCTCGCGGCCGTGCCGGTCCAGGCGGCCGACTCGTCATTCGCGGTTGTCACGCAGCACGGAGTGAGCAACGGCGCTCAGTACGCGATGTTCCTGCCGGCGGTGTGGAACGGGCGGCTCATCGTCTACGCGCATGGATTCATCGACCCGGCGGCGCCGATCGCGCTGCCCGACGTCGCACCCGCCGACGTGGCGCCCTGGGTCGTGCAGCTCAGGGAGACACTCCTGAGCCAGGGCTACGCCGTGGCGTACTCGAGCTATGCCCAGAACGGATGGGCCGTGCAGGACGGCGCGGCGCGCACGCACGAGCTCCGTGATCTGTTCATTCAGTCGTTCGGGCCGCCGACCCAGGTCTACGTCATGGGCCGGTCTCTGGGCGCGCTCATCACCGTCGACCTCGCCGAGAACTTTCCCAGTGCCTATCAGGGCGCGCTCTCGTTGTGCGGACCGCTCGGGGGTGGACGCACCGAGACGGACTACATCGGTAACGTCCGCGTGCTCTTCGATGACTACTATCCGGGCGTGATCCCGGGCGACGTCCTCCACGTTCCCGACATGGAGTATTCGGCCAGCAGTCCGATCGTCAAGGCGATCGTGGCGGCCATCCTCGCCAACCCGCAGCGGGCGGTGGCGCTCGCCGCCGTGGATCAGGTCAAGGTGCCCTACACGACCCCGAGTCAGCTCCTGCTGTCGATCGTGCGGGCGATCGGCTACAACATCCGCGGGACCAACGATCTCCTGGCGCGCAGCGGCGGCCAATCGCCGTTCGGCAACCTGGGCCTCTCGTACACGAGGCTCGGCGTGCCCGATCCATTCCTGAATGCCGGGGTCGGCCGGTTTGCTGCCCAGGCCGGGGGCATCGCCTACCTCAACAGCTACTACCAGACCCGCGGCAGCCTGGCGATTCCACTCCTGACCCTGCACACCACGATGGATCCCGACGTGCCGTTCTTCCACGAGGCGGCCTACGCGAAGATCGTCGCCGCCGCTCGGACCTCGAGATGGCTCGCCCAGCAGTCCGTGCAGCGCTATGGGCACTGCAATGTGACCCCGGCGGAAGTGGCGTTCACGCTCTCCCAGCTCGTGAATTGGGCCGAGAACGGCGTCAAGCCGATGACTGGCGATGTCACGGTCGGCCTGGCGGCAGCCTTGCCCGACTCGACGGCGAGCTACGCGACGACCACCGCAGCGTCGGAGAGCGCGTTCGACGAAGCGATCCTGTCGGCCGCGGCCGGTGTGCCCTTGCCGTAGCGGTGGCGGGCGAAGCGCCCGGCGGGGAGCCGACCGGCGGGCCACCGGTCAGGCGCGGTCGACGCCGATGAACTCGCTGAGGACGCCCGCCTGCCGGAGCTCGCCGGGTTGCAGCTCGCGCAGGATCGCGCCCTTCTGGATGAGCAGCACGCGCGTGGCGAGCTCCGCGATGAACTCGAGATTTTGCTCGACGAGGACGATGGTCAGCGCCTGCTTGCGGTGAAGCGTCTGGAGGACGGCGACCAGCTCTTCGATGATCGAGGGCTGGATGCCCTCGGTGGGCTCGTCGAAGAGGATCAGCCGGGGATTGCCGGCCAGGCAGCGGGCGATGGCCAGGAGCTGCTGCTCGCCGCCGCTCAGGGCGCCGCCGCGCCGGTTGAGGAGAGGCACCAGGCGCGGAAACGTCTGCACGATCGCGTCCACGCGCTCCTCGGCGCCGCGGCCGACGAATCCCATCCGCAGATTGTCCCGGACGCTGAGTCCGGGGAAGATCTCGCGTCCCTGCGGCACGTAGCCGAGGCCGCGGCGGGCCCGGACGTACGCAGCCTCGTGGGTGACGTCGGCGCCGTCGAAGAGGATGCGACCGCGCTGGACGGGGACGAAGCCCATCAGGGTCTTGAGCAGTGTCGTCTTCCCCATGCCGTTGTGGCCGAGGACGCCGACGAACTCGCCGGCGGCGACCTCGAGGCAGATACCGTTGAGGATCGGGATCCGTCCGTAGCGAGCGTGGAGATCGGTGACGCTCAGCACGTGCAGTCAGGACCCGCCGTGCTTGCCGAGATAGATGTCGCGCACGGTGGCGTTCTTCATGATCTGATCCATCGTGTCCTCGACCAGCACGGCGCCCTGGTGCATGACGGTGACCGTGCGGGCGATCATCCGGACGAACTGCATGTCGTGCTCCACCACGATGAGGGCGTGGGTGCGGTTGATCTCGCGGACGAGCTCGGCGGTGCGCGCCACCTCGTCGTGCGTCATGCCCGCCGCCGGCTCGTCGAGCAGGATCAGCTCGGGGTTGCCGGCCAGCACGGTGCCGAGCTCGACCCACTGCCGGAGCCCGTGCGAGAGCCGACCGACCGCTCCGTTCGCCAGCGACGCGAGGCCGATCCGCTCCAGGATCTCCTCGGTGATCGCGCGGGCGCGCTCGGCCGGGTTCGTGCGACGGGCCGCCAGCCAGAGGTGCTCGCGGACCGTCAGGCCATCGAAGAGGCTCGGCACCTGCGTCTTGATGCCGATGCCTCGCCGCGCGATGGCGTGGGTGTGATGACCGGTGATGTCGTGCCCCCGGAACACGATGCGCCCGGCCGTCGGCTTGAGCTGCCCGGTGAGCAGCTTGAACAGCGTGCTCTTGCCGGCCCCGTTGGGCCCGATGAGACAGCGCAGCTCGCGCTCGGCCAGCGTGAAATCGACGCCGCGGACGGCCTCGACGCCCCCGAAGCGGATCGAGAGCCCGAGCGTCTGCAGGACGGCGTCACTCATGCCGGGTCGTGGACCCGCGAGGGACCCGGCGCGCGGGCGCCGAGCGCGCGGAGCGAGGGCACGATGCCCCGCGGCACCAGCAGCACGAAGGCCAGGAAGATGATGCCGAAGATCAGGTTGGTGTTCGCCAGCTGCTGGGTGCCGAGCGTCGTGGCGAGGTATTGCATGATCAGGCAGCCGATGATGGGGCCGACGAGCGTGCCGAGGCCGCCGACGATGACCCAGATGATGATCTGCGACGTCATGGTCAGGCTGAACACGTTGGGGCTCACGAAGGCGCCCCAGTTGGCGAACAGGCAGCCGGCGAGGCCGGCGATGCCACCGCCGATCGTGAACACCAGGAGCTTGTGCAGCCGCACGTCGTAGCCGAGCAGCTCGCAGCGCGCCTCGTTCTCCCGGATGGCCACCACCACGCGGCCGAAGTGGCTGGCCAGCAGCACGTGCAGGCCCACGTACACGATCACCAGAAACGCCATGACCAGATAGAACGTCTCGGTGGGATCGAGCAGACGGGCGGGATCTCCGGGCACGTTCAGCGTGGGCAGCGACGGCATGCCGTTGAACCCGTTGAGCCGCGCCTTGCCGACCCGGTAGGCGTCTCCGGCCGTGCTGTTCATGAGATTGAAGAAGATGAGCGTCACGCTCAGGGTGATGACGCCGAGATAGACGTCGCTCAGGCGCCCGTAGAACATGAAGTACCCGAGCAGGGCCGCGAACACGGCCGGCACCAGCACCGCGAGGATCGCGGCGGCGGTGCTCTCGCCGAGGTCGACGGCGGTCACCGCGTACGCGTAGGCGCCCAGTCCGAAGAAGGCCGACTGGCCGAAACAGAGGATGCCGCCGTATCCCCACACGAAGCCCAGGCTCAGCGCGAGGATGCACATGGCCGCGAAGATGGTCAGCTGGAGCAGCCCGAACTGATCGACGACCTGCGGAACGCCGAGCGCGATCACGACCATCGCCACCGTCGTCAGGACGGTGCCGGACGTCCATCGCCGGCGCCTCACAGGCTCCCTTTGAAGAGCTTGCCGGTGATGCCATGGGGCAACACCCGCAGCAGCAGGATGGCCGCGGCCAGCAGACCCGCCTCGCCGATGACCGGTGTCGTGAAGTAGGTGAGAAGCTGATTGACGGAGCCGAAGAGGCTGGACGCCGCCGCCGTCCCCGCCAGGATGGCCGTGCCCCCGCTGATGACGGTGATGAACGCCTTGGCCACGTAGGCCGCGCCCACCGTGGGGAGCACGCCGGAGATCGGCGCGAGCAGGCCGCCGGCCAGGCCGGTGAGCGCGGCGCCGACGCCGAACGTGGTCGCGTAGACCCGGGGCGGGCTCACCCCGAGCGCGGCCGCCATGTTCGGGTTCTCCATCGTGCCCCGCGCAATGAGGCCCAGCCGCGTCTGCCGCAGCGCCACGAAGATGACCGCGAGGATCGCGGCCGCGATGCCGATGAGGACGAGGCGATAGAGGCTGATGCTGTACCGGCCAACGCCGAGGCTCCCGAGCGGAGCGCCGATGCCCGCCACGGTGTTGCCGAAGATCGTCGTGACGATGCCGATGAAGAACAGGCTCAGGCCCCAGGTCGCGAGCAGTGTGTCGATCATGCGGCCATAGAGGACGCGAATGATCAACCGCTCGGCGATCACGCCGACGACGCCGACGACGAGCGGCGCCACCACCACCATCGCCACCCAGATGTTGACGCCGTGGTTGGTGGCCACGATGGCGGCATACCCGCCGAGCATGAGGAACTCGCCGTGGGCCAGGTTGATGACGCGCATCATCCCGAAGATGATGGCGAGCCCGACGCTGATGAGCACGAGGGTGGCGACGCCGTTCAAGATCTCGAACGTCAGAACGGCCGCGAGGTCCATCGCGCGCGCACTATAGACCCGGGGCGCGAGACAGGCAAGGCAACGGCCGTGGTAGACTCGGGCCCTCGCGGGGAGCGTGCGAACTCACAACCCCTTGCCCGGAGGTACTGATGCGGGTCGACCGTCGAGGATTCCTCAAGGCAACCGGTGCAACTCTCGGCGCAGTGTCGCTCGCGCCGACCATCGTTCGCGATGCGTTCGCGCAGGCCAACGTCATCAAGGTGGCGGCGATCCACGACCTCTCGGGCGGGCTCGACATCTACGGACGGCCGATGGTCGACTGCCTCAGCTACGCCGTCGAAGAGATCAACGGCGCCGGCGGACTGCTGGGACGTCAGATCAAGCTCATCAGCTACGACGCCCAGTCCAACATCCAGCTGTACACGCAGTTCGCCACCGAGGCGGCCACCAAGGAGCACGTGGCCGTCGTCCACGCCGGGATCACGTCCGCCTCGCGCGAGGCCATCCGGCCGGTGCTCAAGCGGTTCAACACGCTCTACTTCTACAACACCCAGTACGAGGGCGGCGTCTGTGACCGCAACTGCTTCTGCACCGGCTCCACGCCGGCCCAGAACGTGGACAAGCTGGTCCCGTTCACGCTGAAGAGGTTCGGCAAGAAGGTCTACACGGTCGCCGCCGACTACAACTACGGCCAGATCACCGCCAAGTGGGTCAAGAAGTTCACCCAGGAACACGGCGGCGAGGTCCTCCAGACCGATTACTTCCCCCTCGAGGTGAGCGACTTCGGCCCTGCCATCACCAAGATCCAGGCCGCCAAGCCGAACTTCGTCATGTCGGCGCTGGTGGGGGGCAACCACATCTCGTTCTACCGGCAGTGGGCGGCGGCCGGCATGAACAAGAGCACGCCGGTGGCCTCGACCACCTTCGGCAACGGGCTCGAGCATCAGGTGACGACGCCCGAGGAGCACAAGGGCTACATCGGCTCGCAGAGCTACTACCAGGAGATCACCACCGAGGCGAACCAGGCGTTCCTGAAGAAATTCCTCCCGAAGTACGGGACCACCACCAAGTACGTCACGCCGCTGGCCATCCAGTCCTACCACGGGTTGCACCTGTGGGCGTCCGCCGTGAAGAAGGCCAACAGCGTCGACCGGATGAAGGTGATCGAGGCGCTGGAGGCCAATCACACGTTCAGCGGGCCCGCCGGCAAGACGGCCATCGATCCCAAGACGCACCACTGCAGCCTCGACGTCTACATCGCCGAGGCCCAGAACCGCGCGTTCAAGGTGCTGGAGAGCTATCCGCAGCAGCCGCCGGCCGACACCGCCGCCGTCTGCGACCTCAAGAAGAACCCCAACGAGAACCAGCAGTACGTCATCGACGTCAAGACATGATGGCGACCCGGGTCGACGCGCAGCGCGCGTAACACGAAGGAGGACTCCCATGGCGAGCGCAAAGCTTCCGACTCCAGACGAGCTGAGGGCCGTCGGCCGGCAACTGGGCCTGACCCTGTCCGACGACGACGTCCGGTTCTTTCTCGACACGATGGGCGGCAACGTCGCCGCCTACCATGCCATCGAGGCCATGGCGGATCCGATGCCGCCGGTCAAGTATCCTCGCACACCCGGCTATCGCCCCCAGGGCGCCGAGAACAAGTACAACGCCTGGTACTACAAGAGCGAGGTGCAGGGCGCGTCGTCCGGCAAGCTGAAGGGCAAGCGGATCGCCCTCAAGGACAACGTCTGCCTGGCCGGCGTGCCGATGATGAACGGGGCCTCGTCGCTGGAGGGCTACGTGCCGGACGTCGACGCCACCATCGTCACGCGAATCCTGGACGCCGGGGGCACGATCCTCGGCAAGGTGCACTGCGAGTACTTCTGCTTCTCGGGCGGTAGCCACACCAGGTCGGCCGGGCCCGTGCACAATCCGCGCAAGATGGGGTACTCGGCCGGCGGGTCGTCGTCGGGGAGCGCCGCCGTCGTGGTGGCCGGCGACGTCGAGATGGCCATCGGGGGCGACCAGGGCGGATCGATCCGCATCCCGGCCGCCTACTGCGGCGTCTATGGCATGAAGCCCACCCACGGCCTCGTCCCCTACACGGGCGTCTTCCCCATCGAGAACACCCTCGATCACACCGGGCCGATGACGGCGACCGTCGCCGACAACGCGCTGCTGCTGGAGGTGCTGGCCGGGCCCGACGGTCTCGATCCGCGCCAGGTCAACGTGAAGACGGCAGCGTACACGAACGCCCTGACCGGAGACGTTTCCGCCAGCTCGGCGCCCAGGTCGACGAGGTGTCGATCCCGCTGCATCTGGTCGGCCCCGCCATCTGGACACCGATCGCGGTCGAGGGCGCGACGTGGCAGATGATGAACGGCAACGGCTTCGGCTTCAACTGGAAGGGGTTGTACGTCACCAGCCTCATCGACGCGCACTCGGCCTGGCGCCAGCGCGCGGACGAGTTCTCCGATACGCTCAAGACGACGATCCTGTTCGGGCAGTACGCCCTCAACAAGTATCGCGGCCACTACTACGCGAAGGCGCAGAACCTCGGCCGTGTGCTGCGGGCCGCCTACGACGCGGTGCTGAAGGACTACGACCTGCTGCTGATGCCGACGCTGCCGCTCAAGGCCACCCCGATTCCCAAGCCGGACGCGCCGCGCATGGAGATCATCCAGCGGGCGTTCGAGATGCTGCCGAACACCGCGCCCATCGACGTGACCGGCCATCCCTCGATGAGCGTGCCGTGCGGGCTCAGCGACGGGCTGCCGGCGGGGATGATGCTGACCGCGAAGCACTTCGACGAGGTGTCGATCTACCGGGCCGCCTCGGCGTTCGAGAAGGCGGGGGACTGGACGGGCATTCGGCCTTAGTGAGATGGGGGGCCTCGAACGGGCCCCCCAAGCCCCCATTGGTGGTTCGGAGCGCCCCGGCGAAGCCGCGGCGCTCCTCTTTAACCCGCCCGCCCCTCGAGGGCGGCGATGACCTCGGCGGCGGGGGAGACCCAGCCGAACTTCAGCGCAAAATTCTTCAGGACGGCGGCGTGCAGGTCCGGCATGTACGAGGACACGGCGTCGGAGACGATGGTCGTCCGGTAGCCCCGCTTGAAGCTCTCGCGGGCCGTCTCCTCGACGCAGATCTGGGTGACGGTGCCGGTCACGAGCACCGACTCGACGTGGCGCGCCTCGAGCAGATCGTCGAGATTGGTGTTGTGGAAGGCCCCGTAGCCGAACTTGTCGACGATGGGATCCCCCGGCTCCGGATAGATCTCGTCGATGATGTCCGAGCAGTCCAACTCCTTGCCGACGTCGTCGTAGTGGCGGAGAAAGCCCTTCCAGCAGCAGCACACCGGGGGCGCAAGGACCGGCGACCACTCCCAGACGAGCGTTCGTTCGGGTCCGGCCACGAACTTGGTGTAGATCACGGGGATGCTCCGCTCGCGACAGGCGGCGAGCAGCCGCTGGTGCACCGGGATGGTCGGCCGCGACTCGGGGACTTCCAGCGGGGCGCCGATCCGGACGAAGTCGTTCTGCATGTCCACGATCACCAGGGCGGGGTGGGCGAGCCGATCGATCGTCATCCGGGACCTCCCGACGGCCCTTGTATCCCGGACGTCCGCCGTGCGCAACTCGCCCGTCGATCCGTCGCGGCCGACTCGGGGGGCCCCGGCGGCGGGACCCCCGCTTCCCGCGGGCGCTTGCCGTGCTACTGGGGCTTGACGAGGAATTCCGCGCGGCGGTTCTTGGCCCAGCAGTCTTCGGTGTGAACGGAGCAGAGGGGGCGGTTCTCTCCGTAGCTCGTGGTCGTGAGCCGCCGGGAATCGACGCCCAGCTTGGTGAGCGCGATCCGGATCGAGTGCGCTCGCCGCTCGCCCAGCGCCAGGTTGTAGGCGTCGGTGCCGCGCTCGTCACCGTGGCCGGCGATCTGCACCATCATCTCCGGACGCGCCTTCAGCCAGCGCGCGGTCTGGTCGAGGGCGCCGCGATCGCCCGCGAGCACCTCGTGCTTGTCGAACGCGAAGTGCAGCGGCGTCAGACTGGTCGCCGGTGCGAAGTCCTTCGCGCTCGGCGTCGTGGCCGGCGCCGCGGAGGCCACCATGCCGGATGCCGCGGGCCTCGCCTGGCTGCTCGGAGCCGACGGCCCCTTGTCGCAGGCAACGAGGCCCAGGAGCAGCAGGCACGCCGAGAAGCGGAGTACGCGAGATCCGAAGATCATGCGATTCCTCCTTTGCTTCGTTGTCGCGGGTTTTTTCCCACGCTCGGACATCGGGAGCTGCAACCCCGCAGTGGCCAGCAGCAAATGTGCCAAGCCCGGGAGCGGCCCGATGGCGGTCAGGATTCAGGCGGGCCGGATAGAAAGTGGTGAAAGGCGGGCCCAGCGGTCACGCTTGATCCAGCCGCCACCCGCGGGCGAACACCCATTGGCACCGCGCCATGCCATCGCGACAGGCCCCAGGCACGGCCGGGACCGACGGCCGGAGCGGCAGCCGCCTCGACGTCACTCGGGAGAGGTGCTCAGGCGATCCCGGATGGCGTCCTCGCGGCGCAGCGCGGCGGCGCGATCGAACACGGCGCGCAGCTCGGGCGAGGCCCGCAGCACGCCGAGAAACGCGTCGCGCGCCAGCACCAGCAGCAGGCAGGCGGTTCGGGCCCGCACCGTGGCCGTCCGCGCGACGTTCTCGATCAGCGCGATCTCGCCGAAGAAGTCGCCGTCCTGCAGGACGCGCAGCAGTCGCGGCGGGCCGGCACGGTCGGCCTGGACGACCTCCAGCGTCCCGCGCACGATGACGTAGAACTTGTCGCCCTCCTCGCTCTCCTCCACGATCGTGGCGCCGGCCGGATGGTGCTCGCTGCCGAAGCACGCGGCCAGCTGCGTCAGGTGATCGTCCTCCATTCCTTCGAACGCGGGCATCGCGCGCAGGCGGGCCGGGGTCACGGCTGCGCGCCGACCGTCCGGGCTGATCACGAACCCGGACTGCTGCTCCCACAACCGGTGATAGGCGCCCTTGAGCCCGAGCAGCTCCTCGTGCCTGCCCTGCTCCAGCACCTCGCCGTGATCCAGCACGACGATCCGGTCGGCGCCCACCACCGACGTCAGGCGGTGCGTGACCGACACGACCGTCCGGGCGGTAGCCAGCCGCTCCAGCGTGGCGTTGATCGCCCCCTCGGTCTGGGCGTCGAGCGCCGAGGTGGCCTCGTCGAGCAACAGGATGCTCGGGTTCCTGACGATCGCGCGGGCCAGCGCGATCCGCTGCCGCTGGCCGCCCGACAGCCGCGCGCCCCGCTCGCCGACGTGGCTGTCGTATCCGTGGGGTAGCGACACGATGAAGTCGTGGATCTCGGCCGCGCGGGCGGCCGCCTCCACCTCGGGATCGACGGCGCGGGGCCGGCCGAGCCGGATGTTCTCGCGGATCGTCGTGTCGAAGAGGAAGCTGTCCTGGAAGACCGGAGCCATCTGCGCCCGCAGCGACGCCTGAGTGACCCTGCGCAGGTCGTGACCGTCCACGGTCACCCCACCGGCGTCGGGATCGCGGAAGCGCAGCATCAGTCCCAGCACGGTGCTCTTGCCGCAGCCGCTGGGGCCCACGATCGCGATCGAGCGCCCGGCCGGAACGGCCAGGTTCACCCCGGTGAGGTTCGGCCGCGCACTGGTGTAGCTGAAGCCGACGTCGTGAAAGCGCAGCTCGCGGGTGAACGGCGGGAGCGCGATGGCGTCAGCCGCGTCCTCCACCTCCGGGCGCTCGGCGAGGAGCTCCTGGATGCGCTGGGTTCCCCCGGCCGCCTGCTGCAGCGGCAGCACGAGGTCGGAGAGCTGCTGGACGGCCGACACCATCCACCAGATGAGCTCGAAGAACGCCACCAGCGAGCCGACCGAGAGCTCGCCGCGGATCGTCAGGAACGTGCCGGCGCCGATCGTGACGACCAGCAGGCTCGATCCGCTGGCCGAGATCGTCGCGGCCTGCAGACCCGCCAGCAGTCCGACGCGCTCCGTGCGCGCCGCCAGCCGGGCAAGGTCGGCGCCGAGGCGCCCGAGCGTGAGCTGCTGCAGGCCGAAGGCCTTGATCACGACCTGCGCCGAGAGGTTTTCCTGCACCGCGGCGGCGAAGCGGGCGCCCTCTTCCTGCCGCTGGTAGCTCGCCCGATCGGCGCGCGGCCCGATCAGCCGGGGGCCCAGGTAGATGCCGGGCAGGAACACGAGCGTCAGCAGGGCCAGCCGCCACTCCACCACGAACAGGACCGCCAGGCCGACCACGATCGTCCCCGCCCGGGTGACCGCGGTCCGCAGATCGCGCGTGAGCGCGCGCTCGACGGCGTCGAGATCCGACGTGAAGCGTGACAGGAGGCTGCCGACCTGGGAGCGGTCGTAGAAGCTCAGCGACAGCCGCTGGAAGTGCTCGAGCATCCGCAGGCGAAGGTCGTTGGTGACCCGGCCGCCCACCCGCGCGATCAGGTAGTGGTTGGCCAGCTCGCTCACGGCGTCGACGGCGAGCAGCGCCGCCAGCGCCACGATGAGGAACACGGCGCGCGCGTGATCGCGCGGGATCACCGCCTCGTCGACGAGCGCCCTCAGCAGCAGCGGCTGCACGGTGCAGAAGGCCACGGCCGGCACGAGGGTGAGGACGATCAGCGCGCATGGCGTCCGGTAGGGCTGCAGCCAGGCGACGGAGGCGCGCAGGAAGCCGAACGGGCCGAGCGGCGGCCCCGCGGTCACGAGCGCTTCCGCGCGGTGTCGCTCCTTTGGCGGCGCCTGGCGAGGCGCGGGCTGGGGGGCGACGCGGCGGTGGATGCCCGGTCGGCCGCGTCGTCCGCCGGGTTGCGGTACCGGAACGTGAGGCCTTCGTAGTTGCGGACGGTCAGCTCCTCGTCCGTCCACGAAACGACGTAGTTCGGCAGCAGCGGGATCTTGCCGCCCCCGCCGGGCACGTCGATGACGAACGTCGGCACGCCGAGGCCCGAGGTGTGCCCCCGCAGGCCCTCGAGGATCTCGAGCCCGCGCTCGACCGGCGTCCGCAGGTGCTCGGTGCCACGAACCTCGTCGGCGTGATAGAGGTAATAGGGCCGCACGCGGATCCTGAGCAGCTCCCGGCTCAGCCGTCGCTGGATCTCCACCGTGTCGTTGATCCCGCGCAGCAGCACCGTCTGGTTGTTGACCGGCACGCCCGCCCGCAAGAGCTCGCGCACCGCCCGCTCGGCCTCCGGCGTGATCTCGTTCGGATGATTGAAGTGCGTGTTGAGCCAGATCGGCCCGTAGCGATCGCACAGCCGGCAGAACTCCGCGTCGATCCGCTGCGGCAGGACGACGGGAAACCGGGTGCCGAACCGGATGATCTCCAGGTGCGGGATCGAGCGCAGCCGGGCCAGGAGGTCGCCGAGGCGGGCATTGTCCAGTGTCAGCGGATCCCCGCCGGAGATGATGACGTCGCGGATGGTCGGCGTGGCGCGCAGGTACTCCACGGCCGCGTCGATCTCGGACGGCCGGCGGACCCAGTTGCCGAACTCCCACTCGCGCTTGCGCGTGCAGTGCCGGCACAGCAGCGGACAGATGTCGGTGACGACCAGCAGCGCGCGATCGGGATAGCGATGCACGAGCCCGGGCACCGGCGAGTCGGCCGACTCCTCCAGCGGATCGTCCTCGCCGAGGTCGGCCAGCGCGGTCTCGCGCGGGTCCGGCATCGATTGCTGCAGGATCGGGTCGTCGGGATCGCCGTCGCGAACGAGCGCCAGGTAGTACGGCGTGATCGACAGCGGGAACTTCGTGGCCACGGCGGCGAGCCGGGAGACGGCGTCGGGCGCGATCGGCACGATGCGCGCCAGCGCCTCGGCCGTGGTGATGCGATGGCGGAAGTGCCACTTCCAGTCCGCCCATTCCGCAGGCGTCGGCCGCAGCAGGTCGAGGATGCGCTCGCGGATCGATTCGCCCATCGGCGCTACGCCGTCGGCCCGGGCCGGTAGGACAGGAAGGAACCCGAGCGATACCGCTCGAGCGCGGTGTCGACGAGGCGGCGGATCAGGTCGTCGTAGCGCAGGCCGGCGGCGAAGGCCGCGCGCGTGAAGCAGGAGATGTCGCCGTCGCCGGGCATGATGCCAGGCAGCGGATTGACGTCGAGCACGGAGGGACGCCCGTCGGCGTCGAGACGCACGTCGACCCGTGCCCAGTCGCGGACGCGCAGCGCGTCGCAGGTCGCCGTCGCCAGCGCCTCGATCTCCTTCCGCAGCGCGTCGCCGACCGGCGCCGGGCACAGCAGATCGTCCGGCGTCGGCTCCGACCACTTGGCCTCGTAGCCGAACACCCGATGGCGGCCGCCGCCGACGGCCGGAAAGTTGACCTCGACCAGCGGCAGCACGTCCCAGGCGCCGGTGTTGCCGATGAGCGCCACCGTCAGCTCGCGCCCGGGCAGGAACTCCTCGACGATCACCGGCTGCCGGAAGCGCGCGAGCTTGCGCCGCGCGCAGGCCGCCAGCTCGTCCGGCGACGAGACCACGTCCTCGTCGTGAATGCCCTTGCCCGAGCCTTCGGCGACCGGTTTCACGATGAGCGGGAAGGCCAGGTCGACGAGCGCGGCGTCGCGCGGGTCCTGCACCAGGCGCGCGGCCGGTGTCGGGATCCCGTCGGCGACGAGGATCCGCTTCGTGTGCCACTTGTCGTGAGCGATCGCCAGCGTGACGGGATCGCTGCCGACGTACGGCCACTGCAGCCATTCGAAGAGCGCCGGCGCCTGGGCCTCGCGCCCGCTACCGGTCACGCCCTCCGAGAGGTTGAAGATGAGATCGGGCCGGGGCTCGGCGGCGATCGCGGCCGGTCCGAGAGTGGCGGTGTCCCAGACGCGCACCGAGCCGCGCGTCGCGAGCGCGCCGCGGACGGCATTCAGGACGTCGTCGCCGTCGAGCTCGGCGAGGTCTTCGCGCGACGCGAGCGGGGCGTCAGTGGGTCGAAGAGAGATCGCGAGTGCGATGTCCAGGGCCGGCGTTCTCACAGTGAGTGCTCGCCCACGATAGCACAGGCGCCCTCGGCGGCACCCGCTTTGCACGTCCTCCCCCTGATCCCGAAAAGCCGGATCCCGCCGCCCGGCGGGTCCGCGGGGGAGGGGCAACATGAGAGCACGCACAACGTGGTTCGCAGCCGTGATCGGGCTCGTGGCGGGGGTCGTGGCGGCCGGGTTCGCCGGCGCCGCCGACGTCATCGTGCAGCCCGGGCAAGCGCCGGTCGTGGTGCAACCGAGCCAGCCGTCGGTGACCATTCAGCCGTCGGCGCCATCGGTCGTCGTGCCGCAGCCGGCGCCCACCGTCGTCGTGCCGTCCGCTCCGGCCACGGTGCAGGCCGGCGACATCGAGGCGCAGGACGTTCGGGCGCAGACCATCTACGCCAACAAGATCAAGGCGCCGATGGTCCAGGGCACCGTTCACCAGTCCGACACCGTGAAGATCAAGGACACCAAGGGCGACATCAAGGCGCCGTCCGTCACGGCCGGCGTGATCTACGCGGACACGATCAAGGCGCGCTCCGTCGTGGCCGATCACATCTACGTCCGCGACATCGAGCGGGATTAGGTTCCCGAGGAGCGCCACGGCTCCGCCGGGACGCTTCCGAGCCACCATGGGGTGGGTGGGGGGCCCTTCGCGGCCCCCCATCTCGTTCAAGCCCGAGCAGCGAGGATCGCTTTCGCGAGCAGACGCGCGCCTTCGTAGCACTTCTCCGGCGGCTCGTAGCTGAACGCGAGCCGGATGAACTCCTCGCCGCCGCCGTTGGCATAGAAGGCGGCGCCCGGCGTGTACTGCACGCGGGCCTCGATCGCCAGCTCGGCAAGCCGTTTCTGGCTGGTGCCGCTCGGCAGCTTGATCCAGAGGAAGAAGCCGCCCTGCGGACGGCTGATGACCGCGTCGGTCGCGCCCAGCACCTCGTCGAGCGCGCGCAGCATGGCGTCGCGCTTGGCGCGGTAGACGGCGATGAGCCGGGCCACGTGGGCCGGCATCTCGGTGCGCAGGAAGAACGTCGCCACGCGCGACATGAACGGGTTCACGCCGCCGCCGAAGAGAAACCCCTGGAAGGCCGGGATCATCTCCGGCGGCGCGCACAGCCAGCCCAGCCGCACGCCGGCGCCGAGGATCTTCGACAGCGTGCCGGCGCGGACGACGCGGCCGGTGGTGTCGAGCGAATAGAGCGGCGGCAGCGTCTCGCCCTCGAAGCGCAGCTCACCGTACGCGTCGTCCTCCAGGATCAACGTCTCGTACTCGTTGGCGAGGGCGATCAGCTCCTGCCGTCGCGCCAGCGACTGGCTGGGGCCGGCCGGGTTCTGGAAGTTCACGATCGTGTAGATGAGCTTGCAGCGGCGCCCCTGGCGGCGCAGCCCTTCCAGTCGCTCCCGGACGGCCGCGGTCACGATCCCCTCGTCGTCGACCGGGACGTCGAGGATCTGGGGGCCGTGGCGGCGGATGGTGTTGAGCGAGCCCGAGAACGTCGGCGCCTCGGCGATGACGACGTCGCCGGGATCGATGAACGCGCCGAAGGCGAGCGCCAGCGCCTGCCCGGAGCCGTTGGCGACGATGATGTTCTCCGGGTCGGCCTTCATCTTCTCGAAGAGCTCGTACTTGTGGCAGATCAGCTCCCGCAGGCCGCGGTAGCCCTGCGGCTCGCCGTACGTCATGGCCGCCGCGCCCTCGGCCTTCATCATGTCGGCGGTGGCCTCGATCATGCCTTCGTAGGGGAACGAGGCGGGATCGGGATAGCCGCCGCCGAACTCGTAGAGGGCGCTCATCGACGGGCGCGGGGTGGCGACGGCGACGCCCCAGCCAACCCGCGCGCGACTGGAGAGCAGCGACTCGAAGGTGTCGGAGCCCGATTTCGTCATGCCGGCTAGGATACCTTACTGCTTCGGCAGATCGAGCTTCGCCTTCTCGGCCATGGTCGGCACGCCCGGGAAGTCCTTCAAGTTGAGCTTGCCGGGGTTCTTCTTCGCGTACTCCACGAACTCCTCGAGCGTCCTGGCGGGGCCGCCCGCGCGCGTGGTGATGGCGCCGAGGTCCACCGCGTAGGCGCCGATGGCCGCGAAGTCGCTCACCTTGTAGGGCAGGCTCTTCACCAGGCGCGGCGTGATCGTCAGCACCGAGTTGGTCGAGGCGTAGACGATGTGCCCGTCGGGACGGGCCCGCGCGACGTAGTCGGCGCCGACGGCGCCACCGCCGCCCGGCTTGTTGGCGACGACGACGGGCTGGCGGAGCAGGGCGCTCAGCTTGGGCGCGATGATCCGCGCGGAGGTGTCGGCCGGCCCGCCGGCGGGGAACGACACGACCAGCTCGATCTCGCGGGTCGGATAGTCGGCGGCGCCGACGCCGCGGGCGATGCAGAGGCCGCCTCAGTGACGGGCGAAGACGGCCATGACGTCGCGCGCGAACCACTCCATCTGCTCGAGCATCTCGGCGACGGTCTCGTGCGGGAACTGGATGGCGCACACGTGATCGACGCCGGCGTCGGCGAGGGCGGCGAGGTGATCGAGCACGTGGGCCGGACTGCCGATGAGGTTGTTCGACTCGGCCAGCTCCGGGTCGCGCCCGCTGCCGGCGAGCGAGCGGCGGTGCTGCACCATCCCGGTGCGCCGGTACCGGGTCACCGCCTCCTCGTCCGTGCGACCGAGCACCAGCGTGAACTGCACGGCGGCCTCCACGCCCTTGGGATCGCGGCCGGCCTCGGCCGTGAGCCGCCGCAGCAGCGCGGTCCGGGCCTTGACCTCCTCGAACGGCCGCCACCCCGGGAGCCAGCCCTGGCCGAGCCGCGCCGCGCGCGCCACCGCAGCCTCGTTGTGGCCGCCGACGTAGATCGGCAACGGCTGCTGCCGCGGCTTGGGCTAGCACTCGAGCTTCTCGAAGGCGACGTGGACGCCGGCGTAGCTCGCCTCCCGCTCGGTGAAGAGCAGGCGCAGCGCCGCCAGCGACTCGTCGAAGATGTCGCCGCGACGCGTGGAGGCGCGGCGTGGCCACTGCGCCTCGAACTCCTCCCGATAGGCGCCGAGGCCCACGCCGAGGATCACGCGGCCGCCGGTCAGGCGATCGAGCGTGGCAACCTGCTTGGCCAAAAGCACGGGATCGCGCAGCGGCAGCACGATCAGCGCGGTGCCGAGGTGCACGCGCTCGGTGCGGGCGCCGACGGTGGCGAGCGTGACCAGCACCTCGTAGAAGTTCGGCGAGACGCCGGCGTAGCCGAGCCGCTCGGCGGCCTCGGCCAGGCGCACGAAGTCCGCCGGCGCGGCGAACGGGATCGGGTTGACGAGCCCCTCGGTGCAGGTCGGCAGCTGCACGCTGAAGCGCATCCGCGTCACCCGGCGCGGCCGCGCGCGATCGCGACCGTGCGCGCGGTCTCCTCGGGCGTGTAGAGCCCGGCGAGCACGATCTCGTCGAGGCCGGCCGCCCGATAGGCGGCCAGCCGCTCGCGCACCCGGGGCGGCGTGCCGGAGGCCGTGTGCCGACGCACGGTCTCGTCGCCGATCAGCGCCTCGGCCGCCGCCCAGTCCTCGCGACTGACCAGCCGCTGCAGCGCGTCCTGGTCGAGCCTGACGCCGGCCAGGCGCAGGTTCGTGGCATGGTGGCCGGCGCGCAGCGTGATGGCGAGCTGACGGCGGAAGCGGGCGAGCGCGTCGGCTTCGCGCTCGGCCGCCGCGGCGTAGACGAGCCCCGCGCGGCGGACGGCGCGGCCGCCGGCGCCTCGCGCCACGTGCGCGAGCGAGGCGCCGACGAACTCCACCGAGGACGCGCTCGACAGCGCCACGCCGTCGGCGAGCGCGCCGGCGAGCTCGAGGGCCCGCGGCCGCGTGGCGGCCAGGACGATCGGCACGAGGCGCCGGGCCGGTCCCAGCCGGCGGTTGTCGATGCGGAACCGCTCGCCCTTGTACGTGACGGCGTCGCCGCCCAGCAGCGCGCGGACGACGTCCACCGTCTCCCGCAGCGTGCGGAGCGGCCGCTGCGGCTCGATGCCGGCATCGGCGAGATCGTTGGGCGCGCCGGTGCCGACGCAGAGCCGCACGCGCCCCGGCGCCAGCTCGTCGAGCGTGGCGGCCGCCATCGCCATGTGCACGGGATGCATGGCGTGGGGGCTCACGGCCAGCAGCGTCACCCCCACGCGCGCGGTCGCGCCGAGCACGACGGCGGCGACGGTGAACGGGTCGCGCAGGAACAGATGGCTCGACACCCACACGGTGTCGGCGCCGGCTTCCTCGGCCGCGCGCGCCTGCTCGCGCAGCACCGCCAGCGGATTGCGCCCGTCGAAGGCGACGCCGAGCGAGGGAGTGACCGGCATCGGTCGTTTGTAGCCCAGGCCCGGCGACTTGACAACCTCCCGGCCCGCGGCCACGATGCGACTCGCCCATGAGCCTGCGCGAGACGATTCCGCCCCTGCTCGTCATTCCGGGCGTCGTCTACGCCGCGCCGGTGCGCAGCCCCTACGCGCACGCGCGCATCGTCGGGATCGGGCGGGCGGCCGCGGCGGCCGTGCCCGGCGTCCTGGCCGTCCTCGCCGCCGGCGATCTCGGCGTCCTCGGCGAGCGGCCGTTCGGCACGTTTCTCAAGGACCAGCGCGTGCTGGCGGGGGACAAGGCCCGCTACGAGGGCGAGCCGGTCGCCGTCGTGGTCGCCGAGGACCGGCCGACGGCCGTGCGAGCCGCGCGGCTCGTCGACGTCCGGTACGAGCCGCTGCCGCCGGTGGTCGACGTGGAGCGCGCGCTGCTGCCGACCGCCCCCCTCGTGCACGACACGCCGCCGCCGCTCGGCCGGCAGGGCCGATGGCGGACGGTGCCCGCCACGAACATCTGTGCGCGCGTCACGCTCGAGCAGGGGAGCATCGAGCAGGGCTTCCGCGAGGCCGACGTCGTGCTGGAGCGGACGTACACGTTCCCGCGCGTCTTCCACTTCACGATGGAGCCCCACGGCGCGGTCGCGAGCGCGACGCCGACCGAGCTGACCGTGTGGACCAACACGGGCCATCCCTACCAGCTCCGCCAGGAGCTGGCCGACATGTTCGAGCTGGATCTCGCCCGCATCCGCGTCGTGGTGCCCTACGTCGGTGGCAGCTTCGGCGGCAAGTCGTTTCCCAAGCTGGAGCCGCTGGCCGCGGTGGT
This sequence comes from Candidatus Rokuibacteriota bacterium, assembly GCA_005887895.1. Taxonomy (GTDB): domain Bacteria; phylum Methylomirabilota; class Methylomirabilia; order Rokubacteriales; family CSP1-6; genus AR5. The sequence continues at coordinate 112,093 of VBPC01000157.1, read as the reverse complement.
CTCGGCCACCGTCGGCCGCCCCGTGAAAGTCGTCAACGGCGTCGAGGGCTCGATGCGCACGAACCGGCGGCACGGCGCGCGGGTCACCGTGAAGCTCGGCGCCCGGCGCGACGGCACGCTCACCGCCAAGCAGGCCCGCGTCCTGCTCGACGGCGGGGCCTACGCCGACCTCGGTCCGGTGGTGGCCGAGAAGACCGGCGTGCGGCAGCTGGGGCCCTACCGGGTGCCCCACTACTCGATCGAGGTCCAGAACGTCTACACGACCACGACACCGGCCGGCGCCTTTCGCTCGATCGGCGGCCCCCAGAGCGTGTGGGCCACCGAGTCGATCATGGACGAGCTCGCCGCCGCGCTCGACATGGACCCGGTCGAGCTCCGACTGGTCAACCTCGTGGCCCGCGGCGAGACGGTGCGGGCCGGGCTTCGCCCCATGGACGCCGACCTCGGCGACGACCTCAAGCGGCTCGTCAAGGCCATGGACGACGGCGCGTCGCCCGAGGCCACCGGGCGCGGCGTGGCCGTGGGGATTTCCAACCCGGCGGAGCTGCCGATCTCCACCGCGATCGTGCGGCTGCACTACGACGGCAGCGTGACGATCCTCTGCTCGATGGTCGAGGTCGGCCAGGGGCTGCACACCGTGCTGGCCCAGATCGTGGCCGAGGAGCTCGGCGTGCCGCGTGCCGCGATCCTCGTCGTGTCCCCCGATACGCGCTTCGGCCCCTACGACTGGTCGTCCGGCGCCAGCCGGGGCGTCACGATCGTCGGCACCGCGGTCCAGCGCGCCGCCCAGGACATCAAGGCCCAGCTGCTCGCGCTCGCGGCCGAGACCGCCGGCGTGCCGGCGGCCGACGCCGTCTGGCGCGACGGCCGCGTGCAGGTCGGCGGCCGCAGCCTGTCGCCGGCCGACGTCGTTCGCGGATGGTATGGGCGGCCGGCCGGCGAGGTCATCGGACGCGGCTACGTGCGCAACCTCGGCGCCGATCCCGCCTTCTGGGAGATCGGCATGGGCGGCGTCGAGATCGACGTCGACCGCGAGACCGGCGTGATCCGCCTGCTGTCCTACACCGGCCTCGCCGACGTGGGCCGCGCGATCAATCCGCAGCTCTGCGAGCAGCAGGACGTCGGCGCGGTCGTCATGGGGCTCGGCCACACGCTGTTCGAGGAGATGACGTACTCCGACTCCGGCTCGCTCCTCAGCGCCTCGATGATCGAGTACCGGGTGCCGCTGACGGTGGATCTGCCGGCGGCCCTCAGCGCGGTGCTCGTCGAGAATGGCGACGGCGCCGGTCCCTACGGCGCCAAGGGCATGGGCGAGGGCGGCAACCTCGCGGTCGCGCCCGCCATCGCCAACGCCGTCGCGCGGGCGACGGGCGCTCGTCTGCGCGACCTGCCGCTCACGCCGGAGCGCGTGTGGGCGGCGCTGCGGGCCGCCGGCGCCCGGACGCGCGCGTGATCGAGCTCCGTCGCGTGATTGCTCTCGCGGCGGCGCCATCCGCCGTCTGGCGACGGTTGTGGGACGTGCCGCGACTGGCGGCGTGCATTCCCGGCTGCGACGGCGTCGAGACACTCGAGGCGGAGCGCCGCTACCGCGCGACGATCCGCGACCGCGTGGGGCCGTTTCGCCTGGCGATCCCGCTCGACGTCCAGGTCGAGGCGACGGCGCCGATCCGTCTCGTCGTCGACGCCTCCGGCCGCGACGGCGTGCTCGGGAGCCCCGTGACCGTGCACCTCACCGTCACGCTCGAGGCCGGCGCCGCCGGCGGCACGCGTGTTGCGCTCGTCGGCCAGGCGGACGTCGGCGGCAAGCTCGCCGCGCTGGGACAGGGCGTCATCGAGCGCAAGACGCGCGAGACGCTCGATCGCTTCGCGACGAACCTGGCGACGCTCTTCGAGGGCGGCGATGCTGCCGCCGTTTGAGATCCACCAGCCGGCCACCCCCGCCGAGGCCGTGGCGCTGCGCGCGCGCCACGGCGAGTCGGCCGCGCTCTACGCGGGCGGCAGCGAGCTGCTGCTGGCGATGAAGGAGGGCCTGGGCGCCGTCGAGCACCTCATCGACGTCAAGACGATCGGCGGGCTCGACACGCTCGCGCTGGCGTCCGACGGCGCCGCGCTCGTGATCGGCGCGACCGTCACCCACCGCGCGCTGGAACGCTCGCCGCTGCTGCGTTCGCGGTTCCCGATGCTGGCGGACATGGAGCGCCAGGTCGCCAACGTGCGCGTGCGCGCCGTCGGCACGCTCGGCGGCAACCTCTGCTTCGCCGAGCCACACTCCGACCCGCCGACCGCGCTGCTGGTCCACGAGGCGCGCGTCGTGCTGCACGGCGGCGCCGGGCCGCGGCGCCTGGCGCTGGCCGACTTCCTGGTGGGGCCCTACGAGAGCGCGCTCGGCCCCGACGAGATCCTCACCCACGTCGAGATCCCGTTGCCGCCGCCGCGGGCGGCCGCCGCCTATCTGAAGTTCGGCCTGCGCGAGCGGCCCACGGTCGGCGTCGCCGCGCTGCTGGTGCCCGACGTCGCGCGCGTCGCCGTCGCCGAGGCCCGCGTCGCCGTCGGCTGCGTCGGGCCGGTCGCCGCGCGGCTGCCGGAGGTCGAGCGCGCGCTCAGCGGCCTACCGCTGGCCGCGCTCGAGGCCGGCTGGCCCTCGGCCGAGACGTCGGGCGAGCGTCTCGACGCGGTCGGCGACCTTCACGGCTCTGCGGAGTACAAGCGGGCCATGGCCGGGGTCTTCGTCAAGCGCGCGCTCGCGCAGGCGGCGCGCCGGGCGCGGGCGGCGGCATGAGCGGGCCGCCGCCGCCCGATCGGCGACTGCAGCTGTCGACGACCGTCAACGGACGGCCGGTGACGCTCCACGTCGTCCCCGAGGCGCTGCTGCTCGACGTGCTGCGCGAGGACCTGGGGCTGACGGGGAGCAAGCGTTCGTGCGACGTGCAGGTGTGCGGGGCCTGCACCGTGCTGCTCGACGGTCTGCCGGTCAGCGCGTGCGCTGTGCTGGCGTACGAGGCCCGCGGCCGCACCGTGCTCACGATCGAGGGGCTGGCCAGCGAGGAGCGGCTGCACCCGGTGCAGGAGGCGTTCCTCGCGGCTTCCGGCTTCCAGTGCGGCTTCTGCACGCCCGGCATGATCATGGCCGTCACCGCGATGCTGGAGGAGGCGCCGGCGGCGACGCCGGCCGAGGTGCGCGAGCACTTGCGCGGCAACATCTGCCGGTGCACGGGCTACGTGAGCATCCTCGCCGCCGTGGCCGCCGCGCAGCGAGCGCTGGCGCGCGCCGGCGCCTGAGCCGTCGTCGAGCGAGCGCAGGCGCGTCACAGAGATGGGGGCCCCGAAATGGCCCCCAACCCCCCAAACGTTCGGAGCGCCCCGGCAAAGCCGGGGCGCTCCTCTACGGCCGCCGTGAATGATGGTCGGTGATCGATTGCCACGCGCGAGCGGCGGCGAGGACCGTGTTATCCTCCCACGCGCGTCCCATGAACTGCAGCGAGGTCGGCAGACCGCGCTCGCTGAAGCCGTTCGGCACGGCGATCGCCGGCAGTCCGGCGACGTTGCCGATGGCGCCCATCGGATCGCGGGCTGGCCGATGCAGGTCGCGGAACTCCTGGTCGAGCGCAGGGGCCGTGGCCGGCCGTCCCGGCGCGACCAGCGCGTCGAAGGGCGCGAGCGCGCGATCGGCCTCGCGCATCACGAGCGCGCGCAGGCGCAGCGCCTTGATGTAGTCCTTGGCGAGAATCGCATCGCGCGCGTACGGCGTGTAGTGGTCCTCGGGCGCCGTGAGGCCGGCGATGCCGCCGCTTTCGATCAGGTCCTCGAACGCGCTCGCCGCCTCGGCGTACAGGATGGTCCGCGTGATCGCCTCGTAGGGCAGGTCGGCCAGCGTCACCTCCTGTACGGTGCCGATCTTTTGCAGCGTCTCCAGCGAGCGCGCGAAGCTGGCCTGCACGGCGGGCTCGGCGTTGTCGGCGACGTCGCGCAGCACGCCGAACCTGAAGCGCCGGCCCGTCGTGTCGCCCGCCTCGTACGCGAACGGCCGGTCGACGGCGCTCGGGTCGCGCGGATCGGCGCCGGCGATCGCGCCGAGCACGAGGCCGCAGTCGTCGGCGGTCAGCGCGAGCGGGCCGAGCTTGTCGAGCGTCCAGCAGAGCGCCATGGCGCCGTGGCGGCTCACGCGCCCGTAGGTCGGCCGCAGCCCGCTGATGCCGCAGTAGGCGGCGGGGGACAGGATCGAGCCCCAGGTCTCCGAGCCGATCGCAAAGGGCACCAGCCCCGCGCCGACCGCCGAGCCCGAGCCGCTCGACGAGCCGCCGCTCCACGCCTCCGCGCCCCACGGTGAGATGCCGGGCCCCGTGAAGGACGCGTTCGGCTGGCGGTAACCCATGCCGCCGGCCAGCTCGACCATCGCAAGCTTGGCCACGAGCACGGCGCCGGCCTCCTCGAGCCGTCGAATCACCGTGGCGTCGAAGTCGAAGGTCTGGTTGCGCAGTGGGGCGGCGCCCCAGGTCGTCGGGATGCCGGCCGTCGCCAGCAGGTCCTTGGCGCCGTAGGGGATGCCGTGGAGGGGTCCGCGCCAGCGACCGGCGGCGATCTCGCCCTCCGCGCGCCGCGCCTGGACGAGCGCCCGCTCACGCGTGAGCGTGACGACGGCGTTATAGCGCGGGCCGAGCCGCTCCAGGCGGTCGAGGAACGTTTCGGCGAGCTCGACGGGCGAGATCCGTCGCGCGCGGACCGCCTCGGCGAGCTCACGGACCGGCAGGAAGACCGGGTTCACTCGTCGCTTCGGAACGGCGTGAACCGCTGGACCGGCTCGTCGGCGTTGGACAGGCGCACCGTGCGCAGCGCGGCTGCCTGCTCGACGAGGGCGGCGACCCCACGCCGGACGCTCTCGAGCTGCTCGGCGGTGAGGCGGGCACCGTAGCGGCTCCGCACGAGGGCGAACAGCTCGTCGGCTTCCTGCGATCGTGGGTCCTCGCTCATGCGGCGCATCCTACACTCGGCCTGCCACGCTGCGCCATCCGTGATACCCTCGATTCGCACGGTAATTCACGGCCGCGATGTGACGGAACCCAGAAAGCCCACGAAACGCCGCCGCGGCGGTCGTCGCCGCCGACCCCGCGCGCCGGCGCCGCTCCCGGAAGCGGCGGCCCCCGAGACGCCGCCGCCGCTCGATGACCTCGCGCCGGAGCCGAGCGGGGGCCCCTTGCCGCTGGCGGAGCCCGAGCTGGCCTTCGCCGCGCGAGCCGCGGCGCGGCCGGCCGAGCCGGAGCGGCCGCTGCCCACCACGCGTCGCGCGATCTTCTTCGACGTCGAGAACACGAGCCGCGTGCAGCACATCTCGCGCGTCATCGATCACCTTGCGGTCGACCGGCTGGGGCGGCGGACCGACTTCATCGCGGTCGGCAACTGGCGTGTGATCGGTCACGACACCGCGCGCCTGCTGGCGGGCCACGGCGCCCAGCTGCTGCACAGCGCGCCGTCGGTCGGCGTCAAGGACTGGAGCGACCTCCGGATCGCGGTCGCGGCCGGCGTCTGGCTCGGCACGGCGCGGCCGGGCGACGTGCTGGAGATCATCTCCGACGACCGCGCCTTCGACGCGGTCGGTGATGTGGCGACGAGCCTCGGCATCGCGTTCCGGCGCCTCTCGTATCGTCGTCTCACCGGTCTGCCGACGCCGGGGCCCGTGTCGCCCGTCGTCGAGCCTCAGCCCCCGGCCCCGGCCGAGCCGTCGCAGGGTGGCGGCCGCCACCGGCGCGGGCGGCGCGGCGGCCGCCGACACGCGGGCCCGCCGATCCACCGCGCCCCGGCGCCGGCCGCGCCCGTGGCGGGACTCGAGCCCCACTCGGCGCCGCACGACGAGCTGCTCGGCGTGGCGCGGGACCTCATCGAGCGCTCGCCCGGCGCCACCGTCACGCTCGATTCGCTGGCCAACGCGCTGAAGGCGCGCGGCTTCAGCCGGCCGCCCGGCTCGCCGCGCCTGATCACGCGGCTGCGGCGCATCCGTGAGCTGTCGGTGAGTCGGGCCGGGCAGATCACGCTCGTCGAAGGCGGCGAGGCGCCGCCGCTCGAGGAGACGCCGCCACCGAGCCGGCACGCGTTCGCCCCCGAGGCCGACGATCGCCGCCACGACGGCGACGACGAGCGCACGTTCGAGGCGCGGCGAGCGCAGGTCGAGGCCCTCCAGCGCGGGGAACCGGTCGGCGCGCCGGCGGCTCACGAGGCCGCCCCCCCGGTCGAGGGTCAACGGCGACGTCGTTCCCGCCGCGGCGGCCGCCGCCACCGCCGCCACAGCGCGCCCGCCTCAGGCTGAGGCGCTTGGTCTTTGGGATTGGGGGGCCCTTCGGGGCCCCCCATCCATGTCAGAACCGCCAGCCGTCGAGCGCGCGCGGCTCGGCCGGCGCGATCCGGAGCGGCAGATCCTGGGGCGCGACGATCCCGTGGGCGAGCAGCGGTCCCAGCGCCGCGCGCGCGCGGCCGCCGGCGGGCGCGGGGAAGCTCGGCATGAGCGCCAGCCGCCGCGCAAGACGCCGCGCGGCCGGCGGCAGCCGGAGCGCGCCGTCGGCGGTGACGAGCCTCGCGCCGCGAGGCGTCGTCGGCACCTGGGTGAAGAGCCGCGACCGCGACGTCGGGGGGATGGTGTCGACGCGCCCGGAGGCGACGTCCCAGGCGACGAGCGCGCGGGTCCACGCGGCTCCGCCGCGCCGGGCACGCCGGGGCCGGCTCCACGTGAGCGACAAGGCCAGCGAGCGGCCGTGACAGACGACGTCGTGCGGCGTCCACGGCGGCAGGTGAAAGAGCGTGCCCGGGGCCAGCTCGAGCGTGCGCCAGCCTGCGCCCGGTCGCACCGGGCGGTCGAGATCGGCCGGCGTGCCCGGCGCCACGCGTGGCCCCAGTGTCACGGTGCGCCGGCCCTCGAGCTGGAGCCAGAAGGCGTCGACGGCCCCGTCGTGATGCAGCCCCATGCCGGTACGGCCCCGGCCCTCCACGAGGAACAGGAACGAGCACTCGTCGAGCCGCGGGCCGAGCAGCGCCACCCGGAGGGCGACCATCAGCCGCATGAGGCGCGGCAGCGCCTGGTGGACCTGCGGCAGGAACACCGTCCCGCCGCTCGCCAGCGCCCGGCGGAGACGACGCGGGTCCGCACTTCGGTCGTAGCGGCGGTCGTCGGCGATCTGGAAGGGCAGGCCGGAGGCGGCCATCGCCACCGCGCCGGCGAAGTCGGGCGCGAGCTGTCGCCAGTCCGGATTGCGCGGCGGCAGCACGACCGGCGCCCGGCCCAGCCGGGCACGACGGAAGCGCGTGACGGCGGCGGGACCGGCAAACCAGGTCGCCAGCGGCGAGACGAAGCCGTCGCGATGCGCGCCGGCACTCACGTACAGACCTGGTTTCGCCCCGCCTCCTTGGCCCGATAGAGCGCCTGGTCGGCCGCGCGCACGACCTCCTCGGCGCTCGGCTCGCTGCGGTCGGCCGCGGCCGCGCCGATGCTCACCGTGACCGCGATGCGCCGGCGGTCGGCGGCGGCGGGCGCCGGCGACTCCGGCCTGGTCCGGGGGCGAGCCGGCCCGCGCAGCGTGAAGGGCGAGTCCTCGATCGTGCGCCGCAACGCCTCGAGATGGCCGCGGGTCTCGTCGACGTCCTTGCCCTGGAACAGGACCGCGAACTCCTCGCCGCCGTACCGGAAGGCGCGCCCACCGCCGCCGATGTCGGCCAGCCGCGCGCCGACCATTCTCAGGAGCTGATCGCCGATGTCGTGGCCGTGCTCGTCGTTGAAGCGCTTGAAGTGGTCGATGTCGATCATGGCCACCGTGTAGACGCCGCGCAGCCGCGCCAGCGCTTCGTTGAGGGCACGCCGGGCCGGCAGCCCGGTCAGCTCGTCGTCGTAGGCCATGCCGTGCCACGTCTCGATGAGCGACAGCACGAGGATCAGCCCACCCGTGGCGAAGTACGCGCTCGAGTCGAGTCCGCCGCCGCCGGCGCCCAGCGCGAGGAAGGCGGCGACCAGGCTCCAGACGGCGCCGCTCTCGAGCGCGGTCACCTGCAGCACGGCGCGCCGGGCCAGCACGACGAACGCCAGGGCGAAGACGATCAGCGACGCCGGCGAGAGCGCGCCGAGGCCGCGCGGGGCGTCCATGCGGCCGGCCAGCGGCAGGAACAGCGGCTGGCAGAGCACCGCGATCAACACGATCTCCGCCGCCAACAGGCCGAAGACCAGTCGGCCGTGGCGGGCCAGGAGCCCACGCTCGGGCAGCCAGGCCAGCGCGGCGAGGTCCAGCGGCACGAGGAGCGAGAGCGCGCCGAAGACGGCCCGGCCGACCTCGCCACCACCCTCGATCGGCGCCCACACCTGCAGCGCGCGCTCAGCCAGGAGCAGCACGGCGAGCACCAGCACGAGCCGGCTGCGATCGAAGCGCCAGCCGAGCAGGATGCCGCCGCCGAGGACGACCAGCGGATAGGCGGGCACGAGCGGCGACAGCCCGGCCCGCAGGGAGGGAGAGCGGAGCGCGATGGTCACCGCCAGCAGGAGTGCGGCGCCCGGCAGCAGGCGAAGCAGGACCTTGTTCATGGCCGCCGGCCGCAGCATGCCCCGAGGGCGGGCTCCTGCGCTAGCGTCTTTGCGCGCCTCCCGGCCGGATGTGGAGGTGGCAGCAGCCCTCGCGCCCGGGCTGCCACGTATCGGCGGAGAACTCGAAGCCGGCGGCCTCGAACGTCCCGTTGTCGATGCGGCCGGCGATCTGGCAGAGGCGCGCGATCTCCGCATCCGGCAGCCCGGCCTCGCGCCAGGCGTCCTGCAGCGGGCAGCGCTCGAGCTCGATGTCGAGCCCGCCCGCGTCGCAACGGGTCACCTTCGGCGCGAACATCCGTCCCTCGTCCGGCACCCCGCCGACAAACGCCTCGCGAAGACCGGCGAGGTCGGCCGGCGCATAGCGCGCGAACCGCCGGCCGATCTCCGTCCCCCGCGCGTAGATCGCCCGCCCCATCATCTCCGTCGCGCGCGCTTCCCCATGCTCGGCCCGCAGCATCTCGAAGAAATGACGATACACCATCGCCCGATTCTTGAACGCCGCGTACAACTCGTCCCTCAGCCTCCGCTCATCAGTCATCAGCAACCCCCGGTGTCAGCCCGCCCCGCCCGCCCCCGACGGCGCTAGGCCTTCTCGACCATGTAGATGTGAGCCAGCATGTCGACGTAGATGTTGCCGTCGATGACGTACTCACCCTGCTTGTTCTTCTCGAGGCCGCGCACGGTCGGCTTGGCCGCCGCGTAGCGCGCGACCCAGGCGACGGGAACGTAGCCGACGTCGGACTGGAGGATCTCCTCGGCCTTCGCGTAGCTCACCAGCCGCTTCTTCGTGTCGCGCGTGTCGCGGCCCGCCTCCAGCTCCTTGTCGAAGGCGTCGTTGCTCCAGGCCTGGCGCTTGCCGGTCGTCTTCTTGCCGTAGAAGGTGTCGAAGTACTCGTTGTGCGGATCCGGATAGTCCATGAACCAGCGGATCCACACGAACTGGAGGTCCTGCTTCCACAGCCGCTCGCGGAACACGCGCGGCTCCAGCACCTCGAGCTCGGTCTTCATGTTCAGGTGCTCGAGGAGCACGGACTGCACCGCCTCGGCCAGCGGCTTGCTGCCGAGCGCCTCGTCGCGCATGGACAGCACGATGCGCGGCCAGTTCTTGCCGCCCTCGAAGGGCGTGCCCTTCAGCTGGGCCATGGCGAGCTTCGGGTCGAAGCGCTGCAGGTCGCGGGTCTTCTTGTCGTCGAGCGCCCCCGGGAAGCCGGGCGGGATCATCGCGTGCGCCGGGATGGCGAAACCCTGGGCGACCTTCACCACGCTCTCGCGGTCGATTGCATGGGCGACTGCGCGTCGCACCTGCAGGTTGTCGAACGGCGGCTTGGTGACTTGCGGCGTCAGGTACCACGTGCCCGGGAACGGGTAGCGGAACACCTGCTTCTCGGTCCGGGAATCGGTCTGCAGCCGCTTGAGGTCGCCGGTCTGCAGGGCGGTGAGGTCGACCTCGTTGTTCTCGTACGACAGGGCGCCGGAGGCGACGGGGATGATCGGGATCGTCACCTTCTCGAGCGTGACGTCCTTGGCGCCGAAGAAATGCTTGTTCTTCCGCAGGACCATCGACTTGTTGTGCTCCCACGTCTCGAGGACGAACGGCCCGTTGCAGACGATGTTGCCGGCCTCCGTCCACTTGTCGCCGTGCTTGTCGACGGCCGCCTTGTTGGCCGGCAGCGCGGCCAGGTAGGCGGTGAGGACGGGGAAGTAGCCGCGCGGGCCTTCCAGCGTGACCTCCAGCGTCCAGTCGTCCCTGGCGCGCACGCCGACCTGGGACGCGTCGGCGAGCTGCTTCTTGTTGAAGGCTTCGCCGTTCTTGATGTCGTAGAGGAACGACGCGTAGGGTGCCGCCGACGCCGGATCGAGCTGGCGCTTCCACGACCACTCGAAGTCCTTGGCGCTGCACGGACTGCCGTCCGACCACTTCGAGTCCTTGCGGATCGCGAACGTCCACACCGAGCCGTCCTTGTTCGGCGTGACCTTCTCGGCGACGTACGGCACCGCCTCGAAGCCGACGTTGAACTTCATGAGACCCGCGAACAGCGTCGGAACGCCCGAGCAGTAGAGATCCTTGTTGAAGTCGTGGCTGGAGGGCTCGCTCTGGTAGAGGCCGCCACCGCCGAAGCGGAGGTGCTGCTCCCGGGCCAGCTTCTCGCCCGGCGCGAGCCTGGGCGCGGCCGCGGCGGCGCGGGCGCCGACGCCCGCGGTGCCGAGCGCGGCGAGGCCGGCGGCGACGCGCAGGAAGTCGCGGCGTCCGACGCCGACCGCGCGCAGGCGCTCGGCCAGCAGGTCCATCTGGGCATCGGAAATCGGGGGACGCTTCATGGAATCCTCCTGAGTGGAATGCCTATTTCATCTTCGGGTCGAGAGCATCGCGGACCCCGTCGCCGAAGAAGGTGAACGACAGCATGGTGATCGCGATGGCGATCGCCGGGAATACGCAGAGATGCCAGTACGAGCGGATGAACTGCTGCCCCTCGCCGACCATCTGGCCCCACGACGGCGTCGGCGGATTGATGCCGACGCCGATGAACGACAGGGCGGCCTCGGTGAAGATCGCCTCGGGGATGCCGAACGTCACCGACACCACGATCGGCGTCAGCGCGTTGGGCAGGATGTGGCGCAGCAGCAGCCGCCCGCCGCGCACGCCGAGCCCGCGGGCGGCGTCCACGAACTCCTTGCCCTTGAGCGCCAGCACCTGGGCGCGGGTCTGGCGCGCGATGCCGACCCAGCCGGTGAGCCCGATGGCGATGAAGATGTTCAGCAGCCCGGCGCCCAGCATCGACATCACGAGGATGACGAACAGCAGGCGGGGGAACGCGTACATGACGTCGATGAAGCGGGTGAGGATCACGTCGGTGCGGCCGCCCAGGTATCCCGAGATCGCGCCGATCGGCACGCCGATCGCGACGACGAGCAACTGGGCGCCGAGGCCCACCAGCATCGAGATGCGCGCGCCGTAGATCATGCGCGAGAGCAGGTCGCGGCCCAGCGCGTCGGTGCCGAGCGGATACGACCGCGAGGGCGGCTCGTTGAGCCGCTCGAAGTTGGGCTTGGTGTAGGGCAGCGGCATCAAGACGTCGGCGAAGATCGCGATCAGGCACAGCAGCACGATCACCACGCCGCCCGCCATCGCCAGCCGATTCCGCAGCAGCCGCCGCAGCCCGTCGCGCCACAGGCTCGTCCCCCGCGTGGCCGCCGCCGCCCGCGCGATTGGCGGCACGTCGGCCGGCCTAATATCTGATACGGGGGTCGAGAGCGCCATAGGTGAGGTCGACGACGAGGTTCATCACGGCCAGGAACACGCCGTACGTCAGGACCACGGCCATGATCATCGGGTAGTCGCGCCCGGTCATCGAGAGCACGAAGAAGCGGCCCATGCCCGGCACGCGAAAGATCGTCTCCACGAAGAACGAGCCGGTGCCGACGGCGGCGAACAGCGGGCCCAGCAGCGTGACGACCGGAATCAGCGCATTTTTCAGCGCGTGCTTGAAGATCACCGGCGCCTCGGCCAGGCCCTTGGCGCGCGCGGTCAGCGTGTAGTCGGCCCGGATGACCTCCAGCATGCTGGCCCGCGTGAAGCGCGCGATGATGCCCATCGGCGCCAGCGCCAGCGTCACCGTGGGCAGCACCCAGTCACGCGGCGAGTCCCAGCCGCCGGTGGGAAAGAGAGGGATCGCGAACGAGAAGAGGATGATCAGAAAGACCGCCAGCACGAAGTTGGGCACGGCGACGCCCACCGTCGCCAGCGAGACCGACACGTAGTCCCACCCCCGGTTCTGGTGGATGGCGGCCAGGATGCCGAGGCTGAGGCCGCCGGCGACGGCGAGGACGAGGGCCATCGAGCCGAGGAACAGCGAGACGGGAAACGTCTCGCGCAGGATCTCGGCAACGGTGCGGGTCTTGTACACGAACGAGAAGCCGAAGTCGCCGCGGGCGGCCTTGCTGACGAAGATCACGAACTGCTGCCACAGCGGCTTGTCGAGGCCATAGTGGGCGGCCAGGTTCTTCTGGGCCTCCGGCGAGAGGGGGTTGGCCCCCTCGGCGACGGGGTCGAGCGGGCTCCCCGGGGTGGCGTGCATGACGAGAAACGTCACCAGGGCCATGGCCAGGAGCGTCGGAACCAGCCACAGCAACCGGGAGACGATGTATTGAAACAACCAGGCCCTCCGGTCGCCGCGCCGTCGGATAGGCGGCGCGGACGAGTGCGCCTACTATTTGGCAACGGGTGGGGGGAGTCAAGGAGTTAACGGGCGGTTGACTCGGGGTGGCCGCTCGCCGCAGACTCTCCGGCACGACCTCGATCGCGTGGGGTCGGCGGGGGACCCGAAAGGCATGAAGGCGGAAGAGCAGCGTCTGAAAGAGACTCAGGAGCGCAGCGCCTACTGGCGCCGCTGGGGTCCCTTCCTGAGCGAGCGGCAGTGGGGCACGGTGCGGGAGGACTACAGCCCCTACGGCACCGCGTGGGAGTTCTTCCCCCACGAGCACGCGCGTTCGCGGGCCTATCGCTGGGGCGAGGACGGACTGGCCGGCATCTCGGACAACCATCAGCGCCTGTGCTTCGCGCTGGCGCTCTGGAACGAGCAGGACCCAATCCTCAAGGAGCGCCTGTTCGGCCTGACCGGTCACGAGGGCAACCACGGCGAGGACGTCAAGGAATACTACTTCTACCTCGACTCCACACCGACCCATGCCTACATGAAATGGCTGTACAAGTATCCCCACGCCGCCTACCCCTACGCCCGGTTGCTGGAGGAGAGCCGTCAGCGCGATCGCACCCAAACCGAATACGAGCTGATCGACACCGGCGTGTTCGAGGGCGACCGGTACTTCGACGTGACCGTCGAGTACGCCAAGGCGACGCCCGACGACATCCTCGTTCGCATCACGGCGACCAACCGGGGCCCCGATCGCGCGCCGCTGCACCTGCTGCCGACGCTGTGGTTCCGGAACACGTGGTCGTGGGAGCCGGGGGCGCCGCGGCCCCGCCTGCGCGAGAGCATCTCGCGACCGGGCTGGCGGTCGGTCGAGGCCGAGCACGTCACGCTCGGCCGGCGCTGGCTCAGCGTGGAAGGCGCCGCCGACCTGCTGTTCACCGAGAACGACACGAACAAGCAACGCTTGTGGGGCGTGCGCAACGGCTCGGCCTACGTGAAGGACGGCTTCAACGACTACGTCGTCCACGGCCGCCAGGATGCGATCAACCCCGCCCGCGTCGGCACCAAGACCGCCGCCCACTATCGGCTGATGCTCGCCCCCGGCGAGAGCGCGACACTGCACTTGCGGCTGTCCGACGTCGCGCCCACGCGCGATCCCTTCGGCAAGAGCTTCGACGCCACCTTCGCCGAGCGGCTAGCCGAGGCCGACGAGTTCTACGAGCGGTTCGGCCAGCACGGCGCCTCCGACGACGCCCGCCGCGTCCTGCGGCAGGCCTTCGCCGGCCTGCTGTGGAGCAAGCAGTTCTACCATCTCGACGTGAAGCGCTGGCTGACCGGCGACCCGCCCGAGCCGCCGCCGCCGCCCTCCCGGCTCAAGGGCCGCAACCGCGAGTGGCTGCACCTCTACAACGAGGACGTCATCTCGATGCCCGACAAGTGGGAGTATCCCTGGTACGCCGCCTGGGACCTCGCCTTCCACATGATCCCGCTCGCGATGATCGACCCGGAGTTCGCCAAGGCGCAGCTCATCCTGTTCCTGCGCGAGTGGTACATGCACCCCAACGGCCAGATCCCCGCCTACGAGTGGGCGTTCGGCGACGTGAATCCGCCGGTGCACGCGTGGGCGGTGTGGCGCGTCTACAAGATCGACCGCAACCTCAACGGCGTGGCCGACCGGCTCTTCCTCGAGCGCGCCTTCCAGAAGCTGCTGCTGAACTTCACCTGGTGGGTGAATCGCAAGGACTTCCAGGGCAACAACGTGTTCGAGGGCGGCTTTCTCGGCCTCGACAACATCGGCGTGTTCGACCGCTCGGCGCCGCTCCCGGGCGGCGGCCGCCTGGAGCAGTCCGACGGCACCTCGTGGATGGCCATGTACTGCCTGAACATGCTGGCCATCGCGCTGGAGCTGTCGGCCGAGAACCCGGCCTACGAGGACGTCGCCTCGAAGTTCTTCGAGCACTTCGTCTACATCGCCAAGGCGATGAACGAACTCGGCGACGGCCAGACGCTGTGGGACGAGGAGGACGGCTTCTACTACGACATCCTCAACATGCCGGGCGACGTGCGCCGCCTCAAGGTCCGCTCCATGGTCGGCCTCATCCCGCTCTTCGCGGTGGAGACGCTGGAGCCGGAGCTGGTCGACCGGCTGCCGGGCTTCAAGCGCCGCATGCAGTGGTTCATCGACAACCGGCCGGAGTTCCGCGGTCACGTCGCCACCCGCGTCGGCGCCGGCGGCGGCGTCCGGCGCCTGCTGTCGATCGTGCGGCGCCCCCAGCTGCTGCGCGTGCTCGGCTACATGCTGGACCGCGACGAGTTCCTCTCGCCCCACGGCATCCGGGCCCTGTCGCGCTATCACCGCGAGCACCCCTACCTGCTGCGCATCGACGGCACCGAGCACCGGGTGGACTACGAGCCGGCCGAGTCGCGGACGGGACTCTTCGGCGGCAACTCGAACTGGCGCGGGCCGGTGTGGTTCCCGGTCAACTACCTGCTGATCGAGTCGCTGCAGAAGTTCCATCACTTCTACGGTGACGACCTGAAGGTCGAGTGCCCCACCGGCTCCAGCCGCCTGCTGAACCTGTGGGAGGTGGCGGCCGAGCTCTCCCGCGGCCTCACGCGGCTGTTCCTGCGCGGCCGCGACGGGCGGCGGCCCGTCTACGGCGGCAGCGAGCGGTTCCAGCAGGACCCGCACTGGCGCGACCTGATCCTGTTTTACGAGTACTTCCACGGCGACGACGGCGCCGGCATCGGGGCCAACCATCAGACGGGGTGGACCGGCCTGGTCGCCAAGCTCATCGAGCAGAGCGGCGATTGACGTGTACGCTGGGTCCCCAGGCCGATCGACAGTCGCCGGCTGAGCCCAGGCGAAGCCGAAGGAGGAGACGAGTTGGCGACGACGGACCGTGTTCGAGAAATCCTGACCTGGTACGGCAGCGACAGCCCCGGCACGCTGACCAACCTGTCCCGCATGCTGAACGCCGGCACGCTCGGCGGCAGCGGCAAGATGGTCATCCTTCCGGTCGACCAGGGCTTCGAGCACGGACCAGCGCGCAGCTTCGCGCCCAATCCGGCGGGCTATGACCCGCGCTACCACTTCCAGCTGGCGCTCGAATCGGGCTGCAGCGCCTACGCGGCGCCGCTCGGATTCCTGGAGGCGGGGGCCCGCGAGTTCGCCGGCCAGATCCCGCTCATCCTGAAGGTCAACAACCACGACGTGCTCTACGAGGAAAAGGATCCGATCCAGGCGATCACGGGCTCCGTGAAGGACGCCCTTCGCCTCGGCTGCGTCGGCATCGGCTACACCATCTATCCCGGCTCGACGCATCGCCTGGACATGTACACCAAGCTGCGCGAGCTGGCCGAGGAGGCCAAGCAGAGCGGACTCGTCGTGGTGGTGTGGTCCTATCCGCGCGGCTCGGGGCTCTCCAAGGAAGGCGAGACGGGCATCGACGTCACCGCCTACGCCGCCCACATCGCCGCCCAGCTCGGTGCCCACATCGTCAAGGTCAAGCTGCCGTCGGCCCATCTCGAGCAGGCGCCGGCCAAGAAGGTCTACGAGACCGAGGGCGTCCCGGTCGGCACCCTGGCCGAGCGGGTGCGTCACGTCGTGCAGTCGACGTTCAACGGCCGCCGGGTCGTGATCTTCTCGGGCGGGCCGACCGTCAGTGACGAGCAGGTGTACGACGAGGTGCGGGCGATCCGCGATGGCGGCGGCTTCGGCTCGATCATCGGGCGCAACTCCTTCCAGCGGAAGAAGCCCGACGCGCTGAAGTTCCTCGGCACGATCATGGGCATCTACAGCGGCACCCAGAAGTGATCGTTCTCGCCGGCGACGTGGGCGGCACCAAGACCGCCCTCGCCCTGTTCGACAAGGATGAGCACGGCGGACTCCGGCTGGTGCGTGACGGCACGCTGCCGAGCCGCGAGTCCGCCTCGCTCGAGAGCGCCGTCGAACACTTCCTCGCCGCCGGCCGCCCGCCCGCGATCGCCGCCGTGTGTCTGGGCGTGGCCGGGCCGGTGGTCGACGGCCGCTGCGTGGCGACGAACCTGCCGTGGGTCATCGACGAGCGGGTGCTGCGCGACGCGATTCCCTCGCCGCGCGTGAAGCTGCTGAACGACCTGGAGGTCGCGGCGCACGGCGTGCTGGCGCTGCCCGAGACTGACCTCCGCACGCTGCAGACCGGCGTTCCCCGGCGGGGCAACCAGGTGCTGATTGCGGCCGGCACCGGCCTCGGCGAGGCGCTCATCATCCGTGACGAGGAGCATCGCATCGTCATCGCCAGCGAGGGCGGCCACGGCGACTTCGCCGCCCGCGGCGACCTCGAAGAGGATCTGCTGCGCTACTTGCGCAAGGAGTTCGGCCGCGTCTCGCTCGAGCGGGTGCTGTCGGGACCGGGTCTGTTCAACGTCTACCGGTTCCTGCGCGACACCGGCTGGGCCAAGGAGTCGCCGGCGGTCGCCGAGCGGATGCGCACCACCGACCCGCCCGCGGTCGTCACCGAGATGGCGCTCGCGCAGTCGGATCCGCTCTGCCACAAGGCCCTGGACATGTTCGTGTCGGCGTACGGCGCCGAGGCCGGCAATCTCGCCCTCAAGGCGCTGGCGGTCGGCGGCGTGCTCGTCGGCGGCGGCATCGCGCCGCGGATCATCGAGCGCCTGGCCGCCGGCGGGTTCGTGACGGCGTTCCGTGACAAGGGCCGGCTCGCGCCGCTGCTGGAATCGCTGCCGATCAATGTCGCGCTCAACCCGCGCGCGCCGCTGCTCGGCGCCGCCCGGGTCGCCGCCGATATGGTGTAGATGGGAGGCCTCTAACTCACTCGCTCAGTCGGTTACCCGCGATCCTCGTCGTCGAGGTGTAGTGGCAACGTCACGGTGAAGGTGGACCCCCGCCCGACCTCGCTGGCGACCTCGATCGTCCCGCCATGGCTCTGGACGATTCCGAGGCTGACCGACAGTCCGAGCCCGGTCCCGCTGACCTCGGGCTTCGTCGTGAAGAACGGATCGAAGATGCGTCCGAGGATGTCCGCCGGGATGCCCGGACCGGTGTCCGCGAAGGCGATGCGCACGCTGTCGCCGGCGGCGGCCGTACGGATCGTCAGGGTGCCGCCCGCTTTCATCGCGAACACGGCGTTGTTGATGATGTTGAGGAAGACCTGCTTGATGCGCGGCACGTCCATCTCCACCATCGGCAGGTCCGGAGCGTACGCCTCGCTGACGGTGAGCGTGTTGAGCGCCCCCTGACGGCGGACCATGGCCACCACCTGCTCGAGCACGGTATTGACGTCGGTCGGCTCCGGCCGGAAGTCGCGCTGGCGGCTGAACTGCAACAGGTCGCGTACGATGTCGCGCGCCCGCGAGGCCTCCTCCTGGATGAGCCCGAGCTCTTCTCGCATCGGATCCTCGGCCGACAGCCGCTCGGCGATGAACGAGGCGAAGCCGAGGACGGTCGTCAGCGGATTGTTGATCTCGTGCGCGATGTTCGCGGCCAGCTCGCCGATGGCGGCCAGCTTGGTCGACTGCACGAGCTGGGCCTGCGTCTGCTTCAGCTCGACCATCTGCTGCTTGACGCCCTCGTAGAGCCGGGAGTTCTCGATGGCCAGCGCGCTCTGCAGCGCGATGCCCTCGGCCAGCCGCAGTTCGTCGGGGGTGAAGCGGTGCACGTCCTTCAGCCACAGGACCGAGAAGCCGCCGATCAGCTCGTCCTTCCAGTGGATCGGCTGGATCAGCATCGACCGGTGGGGAACGGTCTGGGCGGCCGGCATGCCGCTCCACGCCTCGGCCTGGCTGTCCGACGACGCGATCGCCCCCTTGACCTTGCGCAGCTCGGTGATCACCGCGGCATCGATCTTCAGCCGGGCGGCCAGCGGAGTTCCCAGGACGTCCTTGGGGATGTGATAGCCGACCAGCGGCACGAAGTGGGTGCGGTCGGGGGCGAGCAGCCAGGCCACGCCCATGTCGCCGCCGAGCGCGCGGACCATCTCGCGGGTCGCGCGACGCAGGACCTCGGACAGCTCCAGCGTCCCGCCGATGGCCTGGCTCACCGAGACGAGCGTCTCGGTGTGCCGCAACCGCACCTGGGTTTCCTCGTAGAGGCGCGCGTTGCGGATGGCGACGGCGGCCGACGTGGCCAGTGCCTGCACGAGCGCGACCTCCTCGGCGCCGAACTCGCGCCGCTGGCGCGACACGCCGACCAGCACGCCGACCGGCGTGTCCTCCAGCAGCAGCGGCACGCCGACCAGTGACATCAGGCCCTCGGCCCGCGCCCAGTCGCGCTCCTTGAGACGCGGGTCCACCTGGAGGTCCGGGATGACGATCGGCGCCAGGTGCTCCATGACCCAGCCGACGATGCCTTCGCCGGGCTCGAAGCGACGGCGCCCGTCGTCGGGCTGCTCGGCGAGTCCGGCCTGGGCGTGCAGCCGGTACTCGCCGGGCGCTTCCTGCAGCCAGATGCGAACGACGTCGAGGCTGATGCGGCTGCGCACGAGCTCGGTGAAGCGCTGCAGCACGGCCGTGAGGCGCAGCGTCGAGGCCAGCAGGTGGCCCGCCTCCACGAGGCTCTGTTGCTCGGCGGCCCGTCGCACGACACCGTCGTAGAGGCGGGCGTTCTCCACCGCGATCGCGACCTGGTTGGCGACGATGTTCAGCAGCTGTTCCTCGTCGGCCTTGGCGCCGGGCGGCAGCACGTGGCGCGCCGTCATCGCGCCGAGCGAACGGCCGCGCACGGTCAGCGGCAGCGTCCAGTCCACCTCGGTCCAGTCGTCGGCGGCCGCCACGCCGGCGCCGGCCAGCACGCTGCGCGGCCGGTCGACCAGCTCCCCGCTGACGGCGACCTTGACCTCGAACTCGGGCAGGTCGACGGCGAGCGAGCGGGTGCCGAGCGCCCGGGCCAGCGCCGGCAGCAGCTGCTCCAGCATCGGGGTGACGCCGACCTCGGAGGTGATGTCCTGCACGGCCCGGTGCAGATCGGCGAGCTGGGTCGCGCGCCGGACGAAGTGCTGGTTGAGCCGCTTGAGCTCCTCGACCTGGTTCACCAGCCGGTACACGAGCCGCTGGTTCAGCTCGCGGAGATAGATGCCGGCCTCGCGCTCCTCGACGTGCTCGCGCTTGCCGTGCAGGAACTCCTCCACCTGCTTGGGGAACGCGTCGACGTCGATGGGCTTCTGGATGTAGCCGTCGCAGCCGGCCACCAGGGTGCGCTGGCGATCGCCCTCCATCGCGTAGGCGGTGAGGGCGATGACCGGGGTGTTGGCGAAGGCCGGGAACGACTTGATCACGGCCACCACCTCGTAGCCGTCGATGGCCGGCAGGTTCACGTCCAGCAGGATCAGCGACGGCTCCTCGCGGATGGCGGCCTCGATCCCGGCCAGTCCGTCCTCGGCGTCGACGATCGAGTACCCCTCCGCCTCGAGGATGGCGCGGACCAGCATGCGGTTCTCGCGGTTGTCCTCGATGTAGAGGATCTTGGCCTTCTTGGCGTCGCGACGGCTGATCGGCATGCGTCGTCCTTTACGTCTGGGCCGCGATGAGCGGCAAGGTGAAGTGGAACGTCGAGCCCTGGTTCTCCCGGCTCTCGGCCCAGATCCGGCCCCGGTGGAGCTCGATGAACTTCTTGCTGATGGCCAGGCCGAGCCCGGTGCCGTCGGCCTGCTGGGCCAGCGGATTGTCGAGCCGCTGGAACGGCTCGAACAGCCGCTGCAGGTCCCCCGGCGAGATGCCGATGCCGGTGTCGGCGACCGACACGTGGACGGCGTCGCCCTCCGGTCGCACGTGGACCAGCACGCGGCCGCTGTGCGTGAACTTGATCGCGTTGGACAACAAATTCAGCATCACCTGCTTGATCCGGGTGCGATCCGCGTGCACCGGCGCCAGCCCGACCGGCACGTCCTTCTCCAGCTTCACCCGCTTGTCGCGCACCAGCGGCATCGAGGACTCGATGCACTCGTCGAGGACGTCGAGCAGGTCGACGCTCTCCGGACGCATCTCGAACTTGCCGGCCTCGATGCGGGAGAAGTCGAGAATGCTGTTGATCAGCTCCAGGAGGTGACGGCTGGAGTTGTGCACGGAGCGCACGTAGGCCTCCTGCCGCTCGGTCAGCTCGCCGTCCAGCCGATTCAGCAGCACCTTGCTGAAGCCGATGATCGAGTTCAGCGGCGTGCGCAGCTCGTGCGACATGTTGGCGAGGAACTGCGACTTCAGCCGACTGGCCTCCAGCAGGCGGGCGTTGGAGGTGGCGAGGTTCTCGTAGAGCCGCGCGTTCTCCAGCGAGATGGCCGCCTGGGTGGCCAGCAGCAGGAGCATGTCGAGCTCCTGGTCGTCGTAGATCTCGCCCGACAGCTTCTCGCCGAGCAGGAGGATGCCGTTGAGCTTGTTCTCGACCTTCAGCGGCACGATGAGGGCGGCCTTGATCGCCTCCAGCTCGCCCTCGGCGGTCTCGAAGTAGCGGGCGATCCTCGGATTGAGCTTGGCCTCTTCCTTGACCAGCAGGCCGTCGGTCCCGGACAGCCACTGCACGATGGGGCTGTCGACCCGGATCGCGTCGACCGAGGCGCCCTCGTCGAGGGTCGTCTCCTCGCGGTAGTTCAGGAAGGCGCCGGTGGCGGGATCGTGGATCATGAGGGTGGCGTGGGTGCCGGGGATCCCCCGCACGAGCCCGTGCACGAGCGTGTCGACCAGCTCGTTGAAGTTCAGGATCGAGCTCATCCGCTTGCTGAGCTGCAGCAGGGTCTCGTAGCAGCCCCGCCGCTTGCTGAACGTCAGCCGCTGGATGCGATCGTCGAGGCCCTTGCCGAGCGGCGAGATGAGCAGGGTGATGATGCCGCCCATCGGCACCACCATCCACAGCGCGCTGGCCTCCTTGAGGTCGAACGCGTCCTCGATGACCTTGGTGAAGACGGCCAGGATCGCGGTCAGCACGGTGCCGACCAGCGCATAGACGGCCGTCTTCTTCACTGCCACCGTGACCGCGAACAGGCGGTAGCGGACGATGGAGGTGCCCAGCATGAGCGCGAAGACCATGTTGGCCGGGATGCCGAGCGGGTACACGTAGTCGGCGGCGGGAATGACGCCGGCCAGGAGGAAGCGCGCGACGTCCACGAAGCCGCCGGCCAGGCTCACCAGGGTGCCGAGCACGATCAGCGTCCCGCGGTTGCGGCGGAAGCTGGAGTCGATGCCGCGGCTGTCCTTCACGAGCTGGTAGACGCCGTAGATCATGAAGCCGTAGAGCGCGAGGAAGTTCGGCACGTAGAGGGGCCCGGTGGCCGGCGCCCAGCCCCAGTACGTCGTCTTCACGCCGGTCATGAACAGCGGCGTGCCGGACAGGTTGATGAGCTCGTAGACGAAGGCGATCAGGTAGGCCAGCACCAGCGAGGGACGGTGCCGGGTGGTGCTGTCGAGGAAGATGAGGACGAAGTGGTAGTAGAACGCCGGCACCGCGATGATGCCGGCGTGGATCAGGATCTCGGCGAAGTAGGCCGTCCACGCGTCGGGGCTGCTCCGCAGGACGAAGGAACCGAAGTTCCACAGCGCCATGCTCGACGCGAAGTAGGCGAAGACGCGGTTGAGCCGGCTCCCCGGATTGCGCAGCAGCGCCAGCGCGGCCAGGGAGACGTTGAGGACGAACGCTACGAGCGGAAGGAGACTATGTGGGCTCACGCCCGTTCCCCTCGGACGGGTCGAGAGGAAGATAGACCTTGTCCCGCCGGCGCACGGCCTCGATCTCGTCCTTGAGGATGCCGAAGATCACGAGGTCCCAGTACCGTTCACCGTCGAAGCCCGCCTGCCGGAGCACGCCCTCCTGTCGGAAGCCGTTGCGTCGCAGCGAGTTCATGCTCAGCACGTTGTACTCGTAGACCTTCGCCTCGATGCGCCGTAGCCCCAGGACGTCGACACCATAATAGGAGACGAGTTTACCCGCTTCGATGCCGAAACCCCGCTTCATTGCACGGACGTCGGCGACGATCGTCTCCAGGAACGCGTATCCCTCCAGCAGGTGGATGTTGAAGAGGCGTACCACCCCCACCGGTGTGGTCCACCCCCGATAGGCCTCGATGATCAGCACGACCTGGGTCGGATCGCTCAGGACCGCCTCGAAGAAGGCCGGCGACTTGTCCCAGACGTGCCGATAGGCCTGCAGGAACTCGCTGCCGACCATGCGCTGCAGGAAGGGATCGTCGACCCAGGCCGACAGGTGCGGCAGGTCCTCGGGGGTCATGGTGCGCAGGTAGACGCGCGTCCCTCGGGAGATGACCACGCCCTGTTCGGCAGGACGGCTGCGAGAGTCCGATGGGGCGTTGGCCCCTTGCGGCTCCACCCCGATCACATTCCGGGACCGTTCCAGAGCGCGAAGGCGGCGATCGTCCCGGTAACCCTGAGCGCCCGGCACACCACTCCGTTGGTCCGCAGGACGAGTGTGCCTCCGGCCTGCGTCTCGAGCACGCGACGCGCCTCGAGCAGGACGGCGATGCCGGCGGCATCGAGCCCGGTGACGGCCTGCAGATCGACCACGACCCGCGCCGAGCCGCGCCGGATGGCGTCCCGCACCCGCGCGCGAAGCTGCGGCGCCGTCCCGGCTGTGAGCGGACCGGACAGGCGCAGGCGGGCCAGACCCGGGAGGGCCTGGCCCGCCGCCGCCCCGTCCCGCGCGTCGATCGCGGTCGTGGCCATCGCCGATGACTCCCTAGAAGGTGATCTCGAACCGCACCGTCGGCCAGCCGACGGCGCGCTCATCCGGCCGTACCTCCTGGAGCTCCCCATTGTCCAGCAGGTAGTACGCCGCGTCGAAGCGAGCCTTGCTGTCCGTCTTGGAGTCCGTCACGTTCCGGCCGCGCTGCGTCACGACGCCGGCCTTCTCGTTGTTCCGGAACGGCTGGCGGAACACCGCGTTGAACGGAAACGTCGCACCCGGCATCCCGTCGATGGTGAACGTCCCGCCGCTGACGAAACCCAGCGGCAGCGGCGGCTGGAAATTGATGACGCCGCTGAACGTGCCCGTCTGCACCGGGAGCTCCGGGCTGTCGGCCGAGTTGTCGAGCTGCACCACGACGGCGTAGGTGCCGGAGACCGCGCCGCTCGTCGGAATGACGTTGCCGTACTTGTCGATGACGAGCTTGACGTCGTCAGTCCCGGTCGCGATGACCGTGCAGTCCTTCGTGCCGACCGTCACTTCCTGGGGATAGGGACACAGGAGCGAGCCGAGCATCGCCACGCCCTGCAGCTGGGAGATGGCGTGGCGGATGGCCGGGACGCCGGCGGCGCCGCTCGTGGCGTCGACCAGGCCGGTCGGGCTGGTGCCGGTCGGGTCCGGCATGAGGACGTGCCCGGCGGCGTTGAGCAGCACCGCGTCCTCGTCGAGCTCGTAGAGGAACGCCTGATTGGCGCCCGGCGCCGGCGAGCCCTGCGCCGCCGCCTCGGCCGCGCCGAACAGCAGCGCCGCTCCCAGCAGCACCACCCACGAGTTCCTCATCGCCTTGGTCTCCATCGCTCTCCTCGCTCCGTGTTTCGCCCCTCACGACTACCGCGCTCCCGCGATTGCGGGCATCTTCCGACCCCTGCTAGAGGCCGATCTCGAACTTCGTCGCACCTTGTACAGCAACGGCAGTACCAAACTCGGAGTCGCGACATAACCCATTGATATGTAATCTAATCTGACACAAGGCCCCCTGGGATTACCTCGGAATCCGGTCGATTTATCACCGGGCCAGACGGGCGCCCTGGCACCGGGTGGCGAGAGATTGATCAGGCGCCCGGCAGCCGCGCAGGCTCGGTCGCGCGCGTCCAGGCGAGCAGGCTGATACCGGCCAGGAAGGTCCGGCGCGTTTCGAGCACCTCGAAGCCCGCCGCCTTCAGCGCGCCGGTGAACTCCGTGCAGCTGAGATAGCGGGGCCGCCCGCCGCGAAAGAGCTCGAACGCCGCCGTTGGCAGCAGCCAGCGCAGCGCGCGGCAGGCTTCCCACGTCCCCCGCCGCGCCCGCACCTCGGCGAACGTGCGCAGCACGCGCGCCGGCCGGTCGTAGGTGAGGAAGACGGCGTGGCCGCCGGGCTTCAGCGCCCGCCGACAGGCCGTCAGGAACCCCGCCGGATCCGGATGCCAGTACAGCGTGTGCATGCTGACGACGACGTCGTACGTGCCCGCCTCGGGCAGCGGATCGCGGGCGACGTCGACGTGCTGGAAGCTCAGCGAGAGGCCGCTGTCTCGATGCGTGCGCCGCGCCACGCTCACGAGATGCCCGACCGAGTCGAGGCCGACGACGCTCCAGCCGCGCCGGGCCAGGCGCTCGGCGACGGTGCCGATGCCGCACGACACGTCCAGGACCCGCGTCGCGACCGGCGGGCCGGGCGCGCCGCCGCTGGCGACGAGCGCGGCGATCTCGTCGAGGAGTGCCTGGTAGGGCGCGAAGCCTCGCACGATGGCGTCGTAGGTCAGGCCATAGCCGACCGCGATCAGCCGCTCAACCGCCGGCTGCGTCGACACACGCTCTCCCATGGCGTCAGCCAGTTCCATCGCCTACTCCGCGCGATCCTTCCGCGCCCACACGAGCACGCTGGCGTCGTTGAGGAAGGTCCGCCGGAACTCGAGGACGGTGAAACCGGCGGCGCGCAGATTGGCCCCGAACTGCTCCTCCGTCCAGTAATGGGGCCCGATCCGTCGCCGCGACGCCTCGAAGAGAGCGTGCGGCAGCAGCCAGAGCAGCAGGCAGCGCATCGCCGGCCCCAGACCTTCGCGCGCGCGCAGCTCGCGGAACGTGGCCGTGACGTCAGCCCGGCGCGTGTGGTTCACGAAGATCGCGTGGCCGCCAGGCCGGAGGATGCGATGGGCCTGGGCCAGCAGCGCCTGGGGATCGGCGTGCGCGTAGAGCGAATGGACGTTGACGACCTGGTCGAAGGACGCGTCGCGGAAGGCCTTGGTGCTGGCGAGCTCGCCCTGCGTGAAGGACAGGTTGGCGAGACGTTTCGCGCGGCGCTTCTCGCGTGCCAGCTCCACCAGGGCGCCGTAGGGCTCGAGCCCGACGACCGAGAAGCCGGCCTCGGCGATCACGAACGTGAGGTTGCCGGGACCGCAGTCGACGTCGAGGACCTGGACCGCACGACGGTCCGGAGCCTGCTTGGCCGAGGCCTCGACGAGGGCCAGGACTTCGGCCTGCAGCTTCTGGTAGGGACCGAACTTCTCGAAGATGTAGTCGTAGAGCAGACCGTAGCCGACCGACAGCATCCGGTCGACACCCCACTGGAGCCCGCCGTGCAGGGAGCTCATCACGACCTCCGCCGTGGCCGGACCGCGAGCCTGAGCGCCGGGCCGGGGCTCCATCGCGGCCGCGCCTCAGCCTCGATCCGCCAGGACTTTTTCGACGGTCCCGCGCAGCTCGTCGGATGTGAATGGCTTGAGGAGAATCGCATGGAGGCCCAGGCGATTCGCTTCGTTGATGATCTCGGGCGTGCCGTGGCCAGTGACGAGGACGACCGCCATGTTCGGGTGCAGCAGGCGTGCCTGCGCGAAGACTTCGAAGCCGGTCATCCCCGGCATCTTGTAGTCGAGCACCATGAGATCGAACGGCTCCTTGCGCATGAGCTCGACGGCGGCCTCGCCCCGGTTGGCGCCCTTGACGGCGTAGCCGAGCGCCTGCAGCACGTTGACGCAGAGCACGACCACCGGCCCCGCGTCATCGACGATCAGGATCTTCTTCTTGGGCGGCGTCAATTCGCCTGGGCCAGGGCCGGCACGCCCGCCGCGCCGTTCGTCAGTGTTTCGTAGTCGCGAGTGATCTCTTCCAGCTTGGCCAGCGGAATCCGGAGGAAGGCCTCCGCCACGATCGGGTCGAAGTGGGTGCCGCATCCCCGGGCAACCTCCTCGCGGGCGGCGTCGAGCGGCAGCGCCGTGCGGTACGGGCGGTTCGAGGTGATGGCGTCGAAGACGTCGGCCACCGTCACCACGCGCGCGACCAGCGGGATGTCCTCGCCGCGCAACCCGTCGGGATACCCGGTGCCGTCGAAGCGCTCGTGATGGTGGCGCACGGCACACGTCTCCCGGGACAGGAAGCGAAGCGGCTCCAGGATCTTGGCGCCGACGGCCGGATGGCTCTTGATGATCGCGAACTCGTCGGGCGTCAGCCGGTCGGGCTTGCGGAGGATTGTGTCCATGATCGAGAGCTTGCCGAGATCATGCAGCATTGCGCCCCGCCGCACCACCTCGACCATGTCGGCGGTCATGCCGAGGGTCTGGGCGATCTCGGCCGCGTAGAGGGCCACCCGCGACGAGTGGCCCTTGAGGTAACGGTCCTTCGACTCGATGGCGTTGACGAACGCCGTGATCGTGTCGACCAGGTTGCGCTCGACGTTCTCGCGCAGGATCAGCTTCTGCAGGGCCACGGCCGTCGTCTGGGCGTAGCCCAGCAGCATCTCGCGCTCGTCGGGCAGGAAGCCGCCGGTCGCGACCTCCCGGGCCAGGCACACGACGCCCATGGAGCGCCCCACGCCGGGAATGACTGCCGCGATGGCCTCCAGCGGCTCGGCGGCGTTCGTCAGCGTCAGGAGTTCCTTGCCGCCGGTGGCGACCAGCTCGTCGAAGGAGCGCTGGAGCATCGTCAGCAGCCGGGTCACCAGCGTCGCCTCGCCCTGCTGGCTCGAGCGGAAGGCGCCGTGCTCGTCGCGCAGCAGCACCAGCGCGGCGTCGCTCTTGAGGCTCTCGCCCACCAGCCGCAGGACCTCGTCCACGAAGGCGGAGGTTTCCAGCCCCTGCAACGCCAGGTCGCCGATGCGGAACAGGACCTCCACCCCGCGCTGGCGCCGCGACAGCTCCTCGGTGAGCCCGGCCGGCAAGGGCACGTGCCCGTCCCACTTCTGCCGATCGCTGCGGATCCGGGCCAGCAGCTGCTGGATCTCGCGGATCGAGAACGGCTTCGGCAGGTAGTCGTAGGCGCCGTGCCGCAGACCGAAGACGGCGGAATTCACCGACGGGTTGCCGGTGATGAGCACGACGGGCGTCTCCGGCTGCTTGCCCTTGACGGCGCGCAGGAGGTCGAGGCCCGAGAGGCCGGGCATCTTGATGTCGGAGACCACCAGATCGAACGGCTCCGCCGTGATCAGCGCCAGCGCCTGCTCGGCCGCGGCCGCCTGACTGACGGTGCAGCCGTTGGCGGAGAACGCGGACACCAGGAAGCGCAGGAGCGAGGCGTTGTCATCCACCACGAGCACGCGTAGCGGCTCGGGAGCGGGCACCACCGGCACCGGGGAAGACATGGGTTCCTTTCCCACTACTTCGTGGTCGACATCTGGCTGAGAAATTCCATCCACTGGCGCGTCAGCACGCCGTCGTTCGGGAACTTCAGCCCCTTGAACTCCTGCGGCAGTCCGGACGCGGCCGGCTTGGCCGTGTCGTCGAGGACGGGCTGCTTGCGCGGCGCTGCGGCCGCGGTGGCCTTCGCCGGCGCGACGGGGGCCGGCGCCGGTGGCGTCACGCTCTTGATCAGCGCCTCCACCGTCAAGGCCACGTCAGCCGTCGGCTCGGCGCCGGACGCGTCCTCGCGGGACGCGGCGATCTGCGCCAGCATCTCGAGCCGCTCGTCGATCGTGCGCGGCTCCGGCTCGCCGACCATCGGAGCGGCCGCCACGATCACCGGCGCCGCGGGCGCGGGCGGCTCGGGCGCCGTCGTTCCGAGCAAGGCGGCCGCGAGGTCCTTGAAGGAGAGTCGCTCCTTCGGGGCGGGCTGGGCCTTCGGCGCGACCACGGCCTTCGGCGGGCGCGGGCTCAGCTTCGGCAGGCTGCGCAGGCTCACGCGCTCGGTCTCCTTGGGCGCGCTGGACACCGGCTCCGGCTCCGCGAGCGCCAGGGGATTCTCGAGGACGAGCGGATTCTCCAGCACCAGTGCCGGCACATCCGGCGTGTCGGGGACGATGGTCTCCGGCTCGGCCGCGGTCGCCTGCATGACGAGGGGCTCGTCCTCCGCCAGGACCAGCACCGGCTCGTCGGCGACGGGCTCGGGCTCGGCGACGGCGACGGCCGCCGGCGCGTCCGCGCTGTCGTCGGTCTTCAGCGCGGCGATTGCGCGCTCGAGCTGGGCGAGCAGCTCCGGATCGGGTGCCAGAGCCGACGGTCGTGCGCGAGCCGGCGCCAGTCGCCGAGGCGCGTGGACGACGCTGGGCTCGGGCATCCGCACGACGATCGGCTCGGCCTCTCGCACGACCGTCGGGTGCGCCCGCTCGAGCACGGTCGGGGCGGGCTCGGGAACGACACTCGGCTCGGGTTCGCGGAGCACGACCGGCTCGGGTGCGGCGACCACCGGCTGCGGCTGGCGCGGGGCGACGGGCTCCGCCGCCGGGCGCGCGCGCTCGGGACGGGGTGCGCCCTGGCGGCTGACGATGCTGACGACGGACGCAGCCTCGCGCACCGGCGCCGCCGGCCGCTCGCTCGTCCGCAGGGCGTTCACCGGCGCGTCGACCGCCGCCTGGTTGAGGAGCTTCTGCAGCTTGAGGCTCGTCGCGCGGGCGGCGGCGGAACCGTTGAGCGCGATCACGTTGTCTGCGCCGACGGCCCGACCGGTATCCGCGACCGGCGTCTCAATGCGCGGGGAGGGCTGGGCCGGGGGCGCCGGCACCGTGCGCCGCAGCTTCAGGATCGTCTCGAAGTACACGCCCGGCACGCCGTCGACGTCGAGCATGCGGAATTCCACGCAGTCGACGTCGGGGAAGCCGAGCTGCTTGATCTTGCGCTGGAACGCATCCGGCATCCGCTCGACCACGAACACCAGCCGCGGCGGCCGCTCCTCGGAAATCACGCAGCTCGGATAGAGCCGCGCAAGCGACTCGGGATACTCGCGGCACCACGAGTACGCCTCGACGGCCTTGAGCAGCATGCCCTCGTCGGCGGTCAGCCCGGCGACGATCAGCACGAGCGTGCCGTTGGCGTCGAGACCGATGACGTCGATCGAGGCATGACCGAGCAGCAGCCGGGAATCGAGGACGACCAATCCCGGCTCCATGGCGTCGATGTTCTCCGCCACCAGCACCTGCAGCTTCGCAGCATCCTCGATCTGCAGCTTCCTGACGGCCAGTTTCATCGTCGCTTGGCTCCTCGGTATGACCGGGTACTCCCCGGCTCTCAACGCTCCGCTGGTGAGCAAAGGGGGTACCAAAGGCGACTGTGACCGATAACCAGCTGATCGACAAAGATTTTTGGGGGGGTCCGCGCCGGGCGGAAGGCCCTGACCGGCCGATAAGTGACCAGGTGCAGGACAGCCAGAACGCCCGGCCGGCCAGAAACCGGCCAGACTCAGGACGCGGCGTCAGTCAGCTTCTTGCGGAGGGTCTGCCGGGTGATACCGAGGATCTTCGCGGCCTCGCTCTTGTTGCCGTTCACCTGGCGCAACACTTTGAGAATGTAGGCTTTTTCGACTGCTTCCAGCGTGCGGGGCTCGCGCGACACCTCCTCGGCCAGGGGCCCGTCGGTGGCGCCGGCGAAGGGCAACGGAAGCTGGTCCGCCTCGATCGTGTCGGCTGTACTGAGGATGACGAGACGCTCGATCAGGTTCTTGAGCTCGCGCACGTTGCCGGGCCAGGCATAGGCCAGCAGCAGTGTCTCCGTCTCCGTCGCCAGGCGCTTCACCGCCTTGTGAAACGTGCTGTTGGCGTCGGTCAGGAAGTGCCGGGCCAGCGGCAGGATGTCTTCCTTCCGCTCCCGCAGCGGCGGGATCGTCAGCGGGATCACGTTCAGGCGATAGAACAGATCCTCGCGGAACTTGCCCTCCTTCACCATGCCCTCGAGCGACCGGTTGGTGGCCGCGATCACCCGGACGTCGACCTTGAGGTCGCGCGTGCCGCCCACCCGCTTGAACGTGCGCTCCTGCAGGCAGCGCAGCAGCTTGGCCTGGCTGGCGACCGGGATCTCGCCGACCTCGTCGAGGAACAGCGTGCCGCCGTCGGCCAGCTCCATCAGCCCCTTCTTCGTGCTCTTGGCGTCCGTGAACGCCCCCTTCTCGTGGCCGAACAGCTCGCTCTCGAAGAGTGTCTCGGTGATCGCTGCGCAGTTGACCTCCATGAACGGCGAGTTCCGGCGCGCGCTCTCGAAATGCAGGCCGCGCGCGACGAGCTCCTTGCCGGTGCCGCTCTCGCCCTGCACGAGGATGGTGTGGGCCTCGCTCTGCGCCAGCTGCGTGATCACCTCGCGCAGCCGTCGGGTCGTGGTCGACTCGCCGATGATCTGGCTCGTGCGGTACTTGCCTTCCTGCAGTCCCTGCAGCCGGTTGATCTCGCGGCGCGCCTTCACCTCCTCGAGCGCCCGCATGACCGAGATGCGGAGCTTCTCGAGGTGCTGGAAGGGCTTCTCCAGGTAGTCGGTGGCGCCGTTCTTCATGGCGATGACCACGCTCTCGATGTGGCCGAACGCCGTGATCATGATGACCGCCGTCTGCGGGTGCTTGGCCCGCAACTCGCGGAGCACCTGGATGCCGTCGAGGTCCGGCAGGCGCAAGTCGACGAGCACGAGATCGGGACCGACCTGCTCGGCGAGCTCCAGACCTTCCTTGCCGGTGCCGGCGGTGTGGACCTCGACGTTCTCCTGACCGAGCACGCGCGCGACGAGGGAGCGGATGTTGCGTTCGTCGTCGATGACCAGGACCGAATTCATGCTCGTTCGATTGTAGCCGAAACGCCTCTCGTTAAGAAAATAACCAAGTGGTAACGAACCGCCCGGCTTTCTTCCGCGCGGCCACAGCGCCGTCGCGCTCGAAAACGTCTTTCTCGGTCGAGGCTTGGACGGGGAAGGGCGTCGTGGCACGTCCCTCGCAGCCGGGGCGATGCCGTGAACGACAGAGCCAACGATCAGACGACGCACGGCAACGGAAGCGCGACCGAGCGCCTCAAGCAGCTCATCCGGATCGGCATCGCGCTGACCAGCGAGCGTGATCTGTCGACGCTGCTGCAGCGGATCCTGACCGAGGCCCGGCGCTTCACCAACGCCGAGGCCGGCACGCTCTTCCTCCGGGATGGCGACGTGCTGCGGTTCGCGTTCGCGCAGAACGAGGTCCTCGCCGAGCGCCTGGGCGAACGCGAGATGCGGCGGCAATTCGCGGCGCAACCGGTGTCCCTGAGGCAGCCGAGCCTCGCCGGCTACGTTGCGCTCACCGGGCGGTCGATCAGCCTGCCCGACGCGTACGGTGTGCCCAAGAACCGCCCGTACGTCTTCAACCAGGACCTCGACGTGCGCCTGCACTACCAGACCGGCTCGGTGCTGGTGATCCCGTTGCAGGACCCGAACCGCGACATCATCGGCGTGCTGCAGCTCATCAATGCCCGCAACAGCGGCGGCGAGATCGTGCCGTTCGATCCGGAGATCGAGAACCTCGTGCAGGCGCTGGCCTCTCAGGCGGCCGTCGCCATCCGCAATGCGCGGCTCGAGGAGCTGTCATTCAAGGACCCGCTGACCGGCGTCTACAATCGCCGGTACTTCGCGCTCCGCACCGAGGAAGAGGCCAAGCGGCATGCGCGCTTCGCCGAGCCGCTCTCGCTGGTGCTCCTCGACATCGACCACCTCAAGGCCGTCAACGACGTGCTCGGTCACCGCGCCGGAGACGAGGCGCTCAAAGAAATGGCGCAGGTCATCGTGAGCAACTCGCGGAGCTTCTCGATCGTCACCCGCTACGGCGGCGACGAGTTCGCGGTGCTGCTGGTCAACACGCCGAAGAGCGGCGCCCTGAAGTACGCTCAGCGCGTCCGGGACGTCATCGAGCGCCACCGGTTCCGCCACGGCCCGCTCACGGTGAGCGTCGGCGTCGCCGCCCTCCCGGACGACGTGCTGAGCAGCGACGAGCTGGTGCCCGCCGCCGACCGCGCGCTCTACCTCGCCAAGCGCCTCGGCCGCAACGCGATCGAAGTCGCATAGATACTCGGAGGGGGGCTTTGCCCCCTTTCCGACCGTCGTCGCGCGCCTGACGGCGCGCGCTCCTCCGTGCCTCCCCACCAGAACGCGGATTGCGCCGGCAAAACCGGCGCTCGAAAGCGGATGACTTCGGGCGGGCCGGCCTCGTCGAGACGGCGGTGACGACCGTTCTCGAGCGGCCGGACTATACTTCCGAGCATGCAGGAGTTTCCGGAGTTGGAGCTGCCGGTGCCGCCGTCGCGCGCCCGGCGCGATCACACGATCGCATGACGCGGCTCGAGGTCCTGCAGGCGATCGAGCGGCGTGTGCTGTGGCTGTCGGCCTGGATGGTCCACGCCGCCAATGCCCGGCCGTCCACCGACGGCCTGAAGGTCGGCGGGCATCAGGCCTCGTCTGCCTCGCTGGTGAGCCTGCTGACCGCCCTCTACTTCGATGCGCTGCGACCGACCGACATCGTCGCGGTGAAGGCCCACGCCTCACCGGCGTTCTACGCGATCCAGTACCTGCGCGGCCGGCTCGGCGCCGCCGATCTGAAGTCGCTGCGCGTTTTCGGCGGACTGCAGGCGTATCCGAGCCGCCGCAAGAACCCGGCCGTCGTGGATCTCTCGACAGGCTCGATGGGACTCGGCGCCGTCGCCGCGACGTTCGGCGGCCTCGCCACGCGCTATCTCGTCGACCACGGCGGCGTCGCCGTGCCCGAGCGATTCGTCGTGATGGTCGGCGATGCCGAGCTCGACGAGGGCAACGTCTGGGAGATGCTCGGCGAAGACCTCGTCCGCCGGCTCGGCAACGTGCTGTGGATCGTCGACGTGAACCGCCAGAGCCTCGACCGCGTCGTGCCGGACGCGCGCCCGCGCCAGCTCGCCGACATGTTCCGGGCGGGCGGCTGGCGCGTCGACGAGCTCCGCTGGGGCCGGCGACTGCAGGCGCGCTTCGCGCGGGCGGGCGGCGAGCGCCTGCGCGCGCGGCTCGAGACGATGCCGATCGCCGAGTATCAGCGGCTCTTGCGGCTGCCCGCGGGCGGGCTGCGCAAGGCGCTGGTCGGCGTCGCCGACGGCGGCATCGACGCGGCGCTCGACCGGCTGCTGGCCGACGTCGCCGACGACGCCCTGCCGGCCCTGGTCGGCGACGTCGGCGGCCACGACCTCGCCCTCATCCTCGAGGCGTATGCTGCGGCCGGGCAGGAGCGCGATCGACCGACGGTGATCCTCGCGCACACGATCAAGGGCTGGGGGCTGCCGTTCGCCGGTGATCCGCTCAACCACACGATGGTCACCAGCGCGGCGCAGATCGAGGCGGTGCGCGCGTCCCTGGGTGTCCGGCCCGGTGAGGAGTGGGCCGAGTTCGCCGCCGACACGCCGGAGGCCCGCCACCTTCGCGCGCTGCCGGCGCTCTTCACCGCGCCGGCGCCGGCGCCGACCCCGGGCGTTCCCGAGACGGTCGACGAGTCCTACGCCGAGGTGCTGTCGACGCAGGAGGCGTTCGGCCGCGTGCTCGCCGCGCTCGGTCGCCTGCCGGTCGGCGATTCGATCGTGACGGTCTCCGCGGACGTCGCCGTGACCACGCACCTGGCCGGCTGGATGAACCGCCGGGGCATCTACCATCCCGACACCCGGATCGATGCGTTCGCCGACGTGCCGCAGGCGCTCAAGTGGCGCGAAGGACCGCGCGGGCAGCACGTCGAGCTGGGCATCGCCGAGCACGACCTCTTCCTGCTCCTGGCCGCGCTGGGGCTGACCGCGGAGGTGTCGGGTCAGCCGCTGCTCCCGATCGGCACACTGTACGATCCGTTCGTCACGCGCGGGCTCGACGCGCTCTATCACGCGCTCTACGCCGGCGCCCGCTTCGTCGTGGTGGCGACGCCCTCGGGCGTGAGCCTGGCGCCCGAGGGGGGCGCCCACCAGTCCGTGATCACGCCCGGCATCGGCGTGACGCTGCCTGACCTCGCCTACTACGAGCCCGCCTTCGCGCAGGAGGTGGAGTGGATCCTGCTGGCGGGGCTACGCGCCGTCGCCGAGCGCCGCGAGAGCCTGTATTTGCGGCTCAGCACAGCGCCCGTCGAGCAGCGTCCGGCGCTGCCGCCGTCCGTCGAGCAGCGTGCGGCCGTCCTCGCCGGCGGCTACCGCCTCCGCGACGGCCGGCGCGCCCTCGGCTGGACACCCGAGCGCGCCGTGCAGCTGTTCGCGACCGGCGTGATGGTGACCGAGGCGCTGGCGGCCGCCGAGCAGTTGGCCGAGAGCGGCGCCTTTCCCAGCGTGTTCGTCGTCACCAGCCCCGATCGCCTCTACCGCGGTCTGCGCGAGCCGCGGCCCTATCTGGAGACGCTCGTCACCGCGGACGAGGAAGACATTCCGCTCGTCTCCGTCCTCGATGGCCATTCCCACGCCCTCGCCTTCCTGGGCGGCGCCCTCGGGGTCCCCCAGCTCGCGCTCGGCGTCGACAGCTTCGGCCAGTCCGGGACCCGACCCGACCTCTACCGTCACTACGGCATCGACGCCGCCGCCATCGTTCGCGCCGCCCGGACCCTGCTCGGCGAGCCATAACGCGCTCCCGAGCGCCGATGGAGGGCGCCGGGCGCCGCGATCTCAACGGCCCCAGCCATGCATCGGCGGGTCGCATGGCCAGGCGCGTGCACACGCCCGGGTCCGCCGCCGATTTCCTGCCGGCGCGAAAGACGCTGCCGGCCCTCCGGGCGGCGGCCGCCGGGTGCCGTGGCTGCGACCTGTACAGGCGCGGGACGCAGACGGTATTCGGCGAGGGAAGTCCGCGGCCGCGGGTCATGATGATCGGCGAGCAGCCCGGCCACGAGGAAGATCTCGCCGGCCATCCGTTCGTCGGCCCGGCCGGGCGCCTGCTCGATCGTGCGCTGGCGGCGGCCTCGATCGCCCGCGAGGACGTGTACGTCACGAACGTGGTGAAGCACTTCAAGTGGGAGCCGCGCGGCAAGCGACGCATCCACGCCAAGCCGAATCAGATGGAGATCGCCGCCTGCCTGCCGTGGCTGGAGGCCGAGCTGGAGGTCGTCGAGCCCGACGCCGTGGTATGCCTCGGCGCGACGGCGGCGCAGGCGCTGCTGGGCCCACGGTTCCGGGTGACCAAGCAGCGTGGGCAATGGGTGCGAGCGCCGTTGGCGGAACGCGTGCTGGCCACCGTGCACCCCTCGGCGATCCTGCGCGCGCCCGACGACGAGGCCCGCCACCGCGAGTTCGACCGCTTCGTGGCCGACCTCGTACGCGTCCGCGCCGTCCTCGGCTGAGGGCGCGGCGGCGTCGGCGGCGAACGGAGTATACTTCGACCATCCATGGCGACCCTGGCCGTCGACCGAAAGTCCGCCCTCCGGCGGGAGCTCGAAAGCATCGTCGGTCGGGACGGCGTGCTCTCCGACCCCGACGAGCTCCTGGTGTACGAGTCGGACGGTCTCACCCTCTTCCGCGCGCTCGCCGATTTCGTGGTGTTCCCGACCTGCGCCGAGCACGTCGCCGCCGTCGTGCGGCTGGCGAACCGCGAAGCGTTGCCGTTCGTGGCGCGCGGGGCCGGCACGGGACTGTCGGGCGGCTGCCTGCCGGCCGAGGGCGGACTGGTGATCTCGATGATGCGGATGAACCGCGTCCTCGAGGTCGACTACGACAACCAGGTGGCCGTCGTCGAACCGGGCCTCGTGAACCTGCACCTGTCGTGGGCCGTCGGCCCGCGCGGCTTCTACTACGCGCCGGACCCCTCGAGCCAGCAGGCCTGCACGATCGGCGGCAACATCGCCAACAACTCGGGCGGCCCGCACACCCTCAAGTACGGGGTCACGGTGAACCACGTGCTCGGGCTCGAGGTCGTGCTGCCCGACGGCGAGCTCGTCTGGCTCGGCGGCAAGACGCGCGACGCGCTCGGCTACGACCTGGCCGGCGTGTTCGTCGGTTCCGAAGGCACGTTCGGAATCGCGACGAAGATCGCGGTGCGCATCCTCAAGAAGCCGCAGGCCGTGAAGACGGTGCTGGCCGTGTTTGACCAGATCGATCAGGCATCGGCGGCCGTCTCGGCGATCATCGCGCGGGGGCTGGTGCCGGCCGCCGTCGAGATGATCGATCAGCTGACGATCCAGGCCGTCGAGGACGCCTTCGGCTGCGGCTATCCGCGCGACGCCGCCGCCGCGCTCCTGATCGAGCTGGACGGGCTCCGCGCCGGCATGGAGGCGCAGGCCGAGCGTATCGTCGCCGCCTGCCGCGAGTCCGGTGCCCGTGAGGTGCGGACCGCCGCCGACGAGGCGGAGCGCCAGCTCCTGTGGAAGGGACGCAAGTCCGCCTTCGGCGCCTACGGCCGCGTGTCGCCCGCCTACATGGTGATGGACGGCGTCATCCCGCGCACGAAGCTGCCGTACGTGCTGGGGCGCGTGAACGAGATCGTGGCCGCGCATGGGCTGCGGGTCGGCAACGTGTTCCACGCCGGCGACGGCAACCTGCACCCGAACATCCTCTACGACCCCCGCAAGCCCGGCGAAGAGGCGCGCGTCGTCGCGGCCGGCGCCGAGATCATGAAGGTCTGCGCGGAGGTCGGCGGGTCCATCTCCGGCGAGCACGGGATCGGCCTCGAGAAATCCGACTTCATGCCGTTCATCTTCTCGGCCGCCGACCTGGCCTTCATGCAGAGCCTCAAGGCCGCGTTCAACCCGACCGGTCTCTGCAACCCGGGCAAGGTGTTCCCCACGAAGAAGTCGTGCGTCGAGGCCGGGCCGGTGGCCTATCGGCCGCACGCGATCGAAGAGCGGGGCCTCGCCCAGCGCTTCTGAGCCGGGCGGACGGGCGTTGTCACCCCTGCTCGAGAAGCTGCGCGCGGCCCTCGGCCCCGCCAACGTCCTCACCGGCGTCGACCTCTCGCCGTTCGTCATCGAAGGCCGTACGCCCGAGGTGGCGGTGTTCCCCGGCTCCAGCGAGGACGTCGCCGCCGTCGTGCAGCAGGCTGCCGCGGCGGGGCTGCCGATCATGCCGTGGGGCGGCGGCACCGCGGCCGCCGTCGGTGCGACGTCGGCGCGGGCCGGGCTCGTGCTCGGACTCAAGCGGCTCGATCGTCTCGTCGAGCACGAGCCGGGCGACCTGACGGCGACCGTCGAGGCCGGCATGACGTTCGACGCGCTGCAGTCGGCGCTGCGCGCCCGGGGCCAGTGGCTCTCGCTCGACCCGCCCGATGGCGATCGGGCGACCGTCGGCGGCGTCATCGCCGCCGACGCCTCGGGCCCGCGCCGGCACCTCTACGGCACCGTGCGCGACCTCCTCATCGGCCTCACCGTCGTGACCGCCGACGGCGCGATCGTGCGCGGGGGCGGCAAGGTCGTGAAGAACGTGGCGGGCTACGATCTGCCGAAGCTCTTCGTCGGCGCCTATGGCACCCTCGGCATCGTCGTCGAGGCGACCTTCAAGCTGCGCCCGCTCGCCGAGGAGGAGCGCCTCCTGGCCGTCACGTTCGATCGCCTCAAGGACTGCGGCGCCGCCGTGCGCGCGCTGCTGGCCAGCGATCTCCTCCCCAACGCGGTGGAGATCGTCGATGCCGCGGCCGGCGCGTCGCTGGGCCTCGGCGCGGCGGCGCTGCTCGTCGGCTTCGACGGGCTGCCCGAGCAGGTCGACGCGCAGGCGCGCGAGCTGGCGATGCTGGTGGCGCCGCTCGGCGGTCGCGACGTCACCGTGCTGGCGCCGGCGACGTGGCCGCGGCTGGCCTCGCTCGCGCGCGACGCTCTCGCGTCCCCGGCCGCAGTGATGACCTTCAGCGTGCTGCCGACGCTGGTGGCCGACGCGATGGAGCAGGGCGCGGCGGCGGCGCGGCAACGCGGCGTCGGCAGCGCGTGGTCGGCCCACGCCGGCGTCGGCGCCGTGACCGGGGCGCTGGCGGCGGATCGCGAAGCGACGACGGTGGCGGCCGTGCTCGCCGAGTGGCGCGCGATCGCGCGCGCCGGCGGCGGTCACGCGGCGCTGGCGTGGGCGCCGCTGGCGGTGAAGGCGCTGGTCCCGGTCTGGGACGACGCGGGCCCCGCCGGCCGCGTCATGCAGCGCATCAAGGCGCGACTCGATCCGAACAACGTGCTCAACCCCGGCCGGTTCGTGGCCGGAATCTGATGACCATGGCCCCCGTGATACCCGGTCCGCCGGCGACGTCGCCGGCTCCGCTCGCGCTGCACGGGCTCAGCGTCGAAGGCGTGAACCAGTGCGTGCACTGCGGGCTGTGCCTGGCCTCCTGCCCGACGTTCTCGGAGCTCGGCACCGAGATGGACTCGCCGCGCGGCCGCATCTTTCTCATCAAGTCGCTGGCCGAGGGACGCATCGGGCTCACCGACTCCACCGTCGCGCACCTCGATCTCTGCCTCGACTGCCGCGCCTGCGAGACCGTATGCCCGGCGGGCGTCCCCTACGGCCGGCTGATCGAGGCCGCCCGGGCGGAGATCGAGCGCCAGCGCCCGGGCGGCGCCGTGCGGCGTGCGTTTCGCTGGTTGAATTTCGGCTTGCTCCTCGGACGTCCGCGTGCGCTGCGCGCCGCCGCCGTCGGGCTCCGGCTCTATCAGGCGAGCGGCCTGCAGGCCCTCGTGCGGCGCTCCGGCATCGCCCGACTGTTGCCGGGGACGCTGCCGGCATGGGAGGCGCTGCTGCCCTCGCTTCCGCCGGCCGCCGATCGCGCACCACTGCCGCCCCTCACCCCGGCGCTCGGTCCCCGTCGCTCGCGCGTGGCCCTGCTGACGGGATGCGTGCAGTCCATCGTGTTCGGCGCCCACAACCAGGCGACGGCGCGCGTCCTGGCCCGGAACGGCTGCGACGTGCTGGCGCCGGCCGGCCAGGGGTGCTGCGGCGCGCTCAACGCCCACGGCGGCGATCACGCCCGCGCGATCGAGATGGCGAAGCGCACGATCGAGACGTTCGAGGCGACCGGCGCCGACGCGGTGATCGTCAACACGTCGGGCTGCGGTGCTCACATGAAGGGCTACGGCGCGCTGCTGGCCGGCGAGCCGGCCTGGGCGGAGCGGGCGAGCCGCTTCGCGGGCACGGTGCAGGACGTCGCGGAGTTCCTGGCGCGCGAGCCGCTGCGAGGCCCGCTGGCCCCGGTGCCGATGACCGTGACGTATCACGACCCCTGTCACGTCGTGCATGGCCA
Source organism: Candidatus Rokuibacteriota bacterium (assembly GCA_005887895.1). Taxonomy (GTDB): domain Bacteria; phylum Methylomirabilota; class Methylomirabilia; order Rokubacteriales; family CSP1-6; genus AR5. Next base: position 72,406 of record VBPC01000157.1, on the reverse strand, counting down.
GAAAATTCGCCGCCAGCCGCGCCACCTCCTGGCCCAGGTGCCGGGGCTGCGCGTCGTGGACCTGCCGGAATCCGACTGGTGCTGCGGCTCGGCCGGCATCTACAACCTCACGCAGCCCGAGATGGCCGGCCGACTACTGCGACGCAAGGTGCGCAACATCGAGGCGACGCGGGCCGAGGCGGTCGTCACCGCGAATCCGGGCTGCATCCTGCAGATCGAGGCCGGTCTCCGAGCCCGCAGCCTGAGGGTCCCGGTGCTGCACCTCGTAGAAGTGCTCGACCGAGCCTACCGACATGCCTGAGCGCGACGCCGCCGCCACGCCACGCGAGCACAAGGCGAGCGCGCCGAAGGCGGTCGGCTGCTTCGTGCTCACCGTGTCCGACACCAAGACGCCGGACACCGACACCAGCGGAGCGCTGATCCGCGACCGCCTGACCGGCGCCGGCCACAGCGTCGTCGGCTCGACGATCGTCCGCGACGAGCCGGCCGACGTCGCGCGCGTCGTGAAGGAGGCGTGCGGGGACGGCCGCGTGCAGGTCGTCATCCTCACCGGCGGCACCGGCATCACGTCGCGCGACTCGACGTTCGAGGCGGTGACGGCGCTGCTCGACAAGCGCCTGCCGGGCTTTGGCGAGCTCTTCCGCGTGCTCTCCTATCAGGAGGTCGGAGCCGCCGCGATGCTTTCGCGCGCGCAGATGGGCATCCACGCCCGCCGGGTCGTCGTGTCGCTCCCGGGCTCGCCCAACGCCTGCCGGCTCGCCCTCGACAAGCTGCTCCTCCCGGAGCTGGGCCACCTCGTCCGCGAAGTCAGCCGCTGACCGCGCGGAGCGACGAGAACCGGCGCATCTGCTTCGTTGGCTCGGTCGGCCCTTCCTGCGGCGTAGGCGGCATACGCCTCGGTCGGGCCTTCCCTCACCGCCTCGCCTCTGCACCGTTCTCGTCGCTCCGTACAAGGCGGCGCGGCCATGGACGGCGTAGCTCGTAGGGGCGGCTCGGGCGCCGCGCTATACTGGGGAGCGCTTGCCGCATCAAGGAGGTTCGCTATGGCGCGTCGTTCGCTGCCGCTGGTCCTGACGCTGGTCGCCGCGCTGCTGGCGTCCGTCACCGTTCCGCTTGCCGCCGACGAGGCGAAGTACTGGCGGGAGGACGCCGCGGTCACGCCGGCGCCCGAGCTGGTGCGCTTCAACCAGCTCCTGGCCGATCTGGCCGAGCAGCTCAAGCCGGCGCTGGTCCACATCCGCGTGCGGCGAGCCGCTGGCAAGGACAAGGACGACGAGTCCGAGCCGCGCCGCAGCAGCGGCTCCGGCTTCGTCATCGAGCCGAGCGGCCTCATCGTCACCAACGCGCACGTCGTCGAGGACGCCAACTGGCTGCAGGTGCGGCTGGCCGACGGCCGCCGGTTCAACGGCAAGGTCATCGGTCAGGACAGCCGCGTGGACCTGGCCCTCGTCCGCATCGATGGCGCCGCGAACCTGCCCACGCTGCCGCTCGGCGACTCCAACCGGCTGCGCGTCGGCGAGTTCGTGATGGCGATCGGTCATCCGTTCGGCCTCGACAAGTCCGGCGGACCGCTGGTGAACATGGCCGGCCAGGTCGTCGGGGTGAACAGCATGGCCGCGCGCAACGGGTCCATCGGCTTCGCCATCCCGGCCAACCTGGTCAAGCTCCTCGTCCCGCAGCTGGCGACGAAAGGCAAGGTGGAGTGGGGCTGGCTGGGCGTGTCGATCGCCGAGATCGGCGACGACGACGTGGACCGGCTCAAGCTCGCCGAGGCCAAGGGCGTGCTCGTCCGCGGCGTCATGCCGGGCGAGCCGGCCGACCGCGGCGGCCTGAAGCCCGACGACGTCCTGATCGCCCTCGACGGCACGCCGCTCGATGCGCCGCGCGATCTGCAGCGCGTGGTGTCGACGACGCCGATCGGTACCCGCGTGCGCGTGATGCTGCTGCGCGGGGGTGAGAAGAAAGAAGTCGAAGTGACGATCGGCCGCTACAAGGAGCGCGAGGAGAAGCCCTCCCCGAGGTAGTCTCAGGCCCGCGCGCGCGGGGTCGCCAGCGCGGCCAGCGTCGCCCGGGCCCACGGCTCGCTCAGGGTGGGCGGTGGCGCGTAGCGGATCGGCTCGGTGATGCGCATGCCGGCCTCCCAGCTCGTCGCCGCGTCCGCCCGGGTCTCGACGACCTCCAGCAGGAAGTAGCCAAGACCGAACGGCTCGCCGCCCTCGACGGGCAGGGGCCCGTCGACCGTCCGCAGCTTCACGTAGACGATGACGTCCGGCTCCACGAGGATCAGCGTTCCGACCTGTCGCTCGGCCAGGTTGCGCGCGCTGCGGCTGTGCGCCTGGATGACCAGTCCCAGGCTCCGCGAGTCGTACGCCCGTAGCTCCAGGTACGACGCCAGCATCGGGTGGGGCCGGCCCTCGGGGTCCACCGTGACGAACGGCAGCCCGACCCCGAGCCGGCGGTCCAAGTGCTTCTGGCTGAGCCGCTCGACGAGGGCAGGGGACAGCGCCGGGCCGCGAGAGGGCGTCATGGCCAGAACTGTAACAGGGCCGACGCCAGCATGGCACCGCCGGGCGTCGTCGCCGAAGCGACGTCGAAGCGTTACGCGCAGTTGACCGCGATCCGGGCTTGGTCTCGGGCTTGCACCTCCGCAGGCCGATCCACTTCGGATCGGCGCTCGTGTGAGGCTCAGGGACAGGTCATGGCCAACCTACGCTGGTGGCTCCTTCTCGTCGCCGCCGTCATGTTCTCGATGTCCGGTTGTGCGTCCAAGGAGGGCTGGAGCCATCCGACCACGTCCCCGAATCCGGACGAACCGAAGATCGTGACGCTGGCCCGCTAGCGGCGAACCGCCGAAGGGCCCACGCCGCGCGTCAGCTCAGTAGCCGCGGGCGCGGTCGACGACCTGCAGCAACGGACGACCTGCCACGAAGCGCGCGAGGTTCTCCCCCCACAGCTCGGCCACCAGCGCGTCGCGTCGCGGATGGAGACCGCCGACGTGCGGGAGCACGACGATCCCCGGCGTCGTCCAGAACGGGTGGTCGCTCGACAGCGGCTCGGCCGTGAAGACGTCCAGCACCGCTCCGGCGATGCGCCGCTCCCGCACCGCGGCAACCAGGTCGCCGTCCGCCACGAGATCGCCACGTCCGAAGTTGAGCAGGAAGGCGCCCGGCTTCATGCGAGCGAACGCCGCCTCGTTCATGATGCCGCGCGTTTCGCCGGTCGACGGCAGGAGCAGCAGGACATAATCGGCCTCGGCCAGGACGCGATCCGTCTCGCCGGGTGGCCAGACGCGCTCGACGTGCGCCAGGGGGGCCGGATCGCGCTTGGTGCCGATGACCCGCATGCCCAGCAGTGTCGCCAGTCGCGCGACCTCGGCGCCGATGGCGCCGAGCCCGAGGATCCCGAGCGTGGCCCCGGCCAGCGTGGGATTGATGCGACGGCGCCAGCGGCGCTCGGCCTGGTCGAGAACGATGGCCGGCAGATCCTTCGCGCACAGCAAGAGCCCGGCCAGGATGTGCTCGGACATCTGCACGCGGTGCGTGCCGCGGGCGCAGGTGAGGACCGCCGCGGCCGGCACGTCCGCCGCGAGCCACTGCTCGCAGCCGCCCGTGAGCGACTGGATCCATCGAAGGCGCGGCGCGCGCGCGGCGAGCCGGGCCGGCGGCCGCCAGGCCAGCAGCGCGTGGGTGCGGACGAGGAGCGTGTCGGGCGGCTCGGCCTGGAGCGGCGCCGTGAGGAGCTCGACGGACGACGCGAGCCCGGCCGCCTCCGCCGCGCGGAGGTACTCGCCGGGCTCGTCGAGCCAGATCAGGACGGACGGGGTCCCGATCGGCGCTCGTTTCCTAGGCGCGCGCGGACGTGGCCACCGCGGCTTCGCGGCCGTTCGGCGTGATCGCGCACGCCGCGCCGCCGTCGTGGTGGATCGAGAGATCCTTGATCGTCGGGTGACTGCCGCACAGCGGGCAGTTGGGATCGCGCCGCAGCCGCACCTCGCGAAAGCGCATGCCGAGCGCGTCGTAGGTGAGCAGTCGCCCGATCAGCGGCTCACCGATGCCGAGCAGGAGCTTCACCGCCTCGGTCGCCTGCACCAGCCCGATCACTCCTGGGAGCACGCCCAGGACGCCGGCCTCGCTTCAGGAGGGGACGAGGCCCGGGGGCGGCGGCGTGGGATAGAGGCAGCGATAGCACGGCCCCTGGTTCGGCGCGAACACCGTCGCCATGCCCTCGAACTGGAAGATCGAGCCGTGCACGTTGGTCTTGCCGGCCAGGTAGCATGCGTCGTTGACGAGGTAGCGCGTCTCGAAGTTGTCGGAGCCGTCGATCACGAGGTCGTAGTCCTTGATGACGTCCATCACGTTGTCGACGGTGATGCGCATCGGCAGCGGGACGACGTTGACGTCGGGATTCAGCGCCTTGAGCATGCGGGTCCCCGACTCGACCTTGGGCTTGCCGATGTCGGCCGTCGTGTGGAGCACCTGACGCTGCAGGTTGGTGATGTCCACGACGTCGCCGTCCATCAGTCCGAGCGTGCCGACGCCGGCCGCCGCCAGGTAGAGCGCGGTGGGCGAGCCGAGTCCGCCGGCGCCGATCAGCAGCGCCTTGCTGCGCAGCAATTTTCGCTGGCCCTTGTCGCCCACCTGATTGAGCAGGAAGTGGCGGCTGTAGCGCTGGATCTGGTCGGCGGTGAGGGGCTGATCGCGCACGGTCGGCAAGCCCGACTGCACCCACTTCTGATAACCGCCCTGGAGGTTGATGACGTGCTGGTAGCCGAGCTCCTTGAGCGCCTTGGCCGCCAGCATCGAGCGCAGCCCGGTCTGGCAGTAGAGGACGATCGGGGTCGTCTGGTCGCTGACCGCCGCCCCGATCCTGAACTCGAGGAATCCGCGGCTGATGTTGGAGGCGGCCTCGATGTGGCCGTCGCGGAACTCGTCCGGATCGCGCACGTCGATGACGGCGACGGGCTCGCCGGCGGCCAGCCGGCGCTGGAGGTCGGCCGGGCCCTCTTCGGGCACGATCTGCCGGGCCTCCGCCAGCATTTCCTTCAGGGTTTTCATGGGTCTGAGTTTACCCCCATTCCCGATGCTATACTCGCAAAACTGCGATGAGCGGCGCCAGAAAAGGCATCATCCTCGCGGGCGGATCCGGCACCCGCCTCTATCCGCTGACGCTCGCCGTCTCCAAGCAGCTCGTGCCCGTCTACAACAAGCCGATGGTGTACTACCCCCTGTCGACGCTGATGCTGGCGGGGGTACGCGAGATTCTCGTCATCACCACGCCCCACGACCGGGCGGCGTTCGAGCGCCTGCTCGGGCACGGCGGCGATCTGGGCCTGCGGATCGACTACGCCGTGCAGGACAGGCCCAACGGCATCGCCGAGGCGTTCCGGATCGGCCGCCGCTTCATCGGCGACGCGCCGGTGGCGCTGGTGCTCGGCGACAACCTCTTCTACGGCCACGGCCTGCCCGACGCCCTCCGCCGGGCCGCCGAGCGTCCCGCCGGCGGGACCATCTTCGCCTACTGGGTCCGCGACCCCGAGCGCTACGGCGTCGTCGAGTTCGACGCCGGCGGCCACGCCGTCGCCATCGAGGAGAAACCGGCCCGTCCGCGCTCGTCGTGGGCGGTGACCGGACTCTACTTCTACGACGCGCACGTCGTCGAGGTCGCCGCCGGCCTCGTGCCCTCCGCGCGCGGCGAGCTGGAAATCACCGACGTCAACGCCGCCTACCTGCGCGAGGGCCGGCTCCACGTCGAAAAGCTCGGGCGCGGCGTGGCGTGGCTCGACACCGGCACTCACGAGGCGTTGCTGCAGGCGGCGACGTTCATCCAGACGATCGAGACGCGGCAGGGCCTGATGGTCGCCTGCCTGGAGGAGATCGCCTATCGCATGGGCTGGATCACCGGCGCCGACGTCGAGCGCATTGCCAAGCCCATGCGAGACAACGCCTACGGCCAATATCTGCTGCGCTTGCTGACCGGAGAGCCGTGAGCGCGTGCTATCCTGACGCGGTCTGATGGACTTCTCCCCCGACGCCAAGCGCGCGTTCCAGCTGCAGTCCTATGGGCCGGCGCGGACGATCGACGGCGTCGCCCTCGTCCCGCTCACCCGCCACGCCGACGACGGCGGCTCGCTGACCGAGCTGGCCCGGCTGGCCGACGGCCGCGCCGAGGGCCTGGCCGACTTCGTCGTGCGCCAGATCAACTTCAGCGAGCTGGCGCCCGGCGCCATCAAGGCCTATCACCTGCACGTGCGTCAGACCGACGTCTGGTACGTGCCGCCGGGCGATCGCATGCTGGTCGTGCTGCTCGACGTGCGCCACGGCTCCTCGACCGAGGGCGCGCGCATGCGCTTCATCCTCGGCGACGGCGCCTCGCGGCTGCTGCGCATCCCGCCGGGCGTCGCCCACGGCGTGCGCAACGTCGGCCTTCAGGCCGGGCGCATCGTCTATCTCACCGACTTCCACTTCTCGGCGGAGCCGTCCTCGTGCGACGAGGGCCGGCTGCCGTGGGACTTCGCGGGGGCCAACGTCTGGGAGGTCACGCGCGGCTAGCATGCGCGGTGGGATGAGCCGGGTACGATGCGCCTGCTGGTGACCGGCGGCTGTGGCTTCATCGGCTCCAACTTCATCCGCTGGGTCCTCACCGAGCATCCCGACGACCGCGTCGTCAATCTCGACAAGCTGACCTACGCCGGCAACCCCGCCAACCTGGCCGATCTCGAGCACGATCCGCGCTACTCGTTCGTGCAAGGGGACATCGGCGACGCCGACCTCGTGCGCGACGTCACCCGCGGCGTCGACGCGGTCGTGAACTTCGCGGCGCCCAGCCACGTCGACCGCTCGATCCTCGATCCCGACGAGTTCCTGAAGACCAACGTCCTCGGCGTGCGCGTGCTGCTGGAAGCCGTGCGCTCGCTGCGGGTGCCGCGCCTGCTGCACGTCAGCACGGACGAGGTGTACGGCTCCATCGCCAAGGGCGCGGCCA
>VBPC01000157.1:61174-65352 GCA_005887895.1 Candidatus Rokuibacteriota bacterium | reverse complement strand
CGCGCTCGACGACCAGCCGCTGCCGCTCTACGGCGATGGCCATCAGCTCCGCGACTGGATCTACGTCGTCGACAACTGCGCGGCCATCGACGTCGTGCTGCGGCAGGGCCGCGACGGCGAGGTCTACAACATCGCCGGCGGGCACGAGGTGGCCAACGTCACGCTGACGCACGAGATCTTGCGGTGGCTCGGCAAGCCGGACAGCCTCATCCGCCTGGTGGCCGACCGGCCCGGCCACGACCGGCGCTACGCGCTCGACGCGACCAGGCTCTGGAAGCTCGGCTGGGCGCCGCGCTACCCGTTCGATTCCGCGCTGGAGACGACGGTGCGCTGGTACCGCGAGCACGAGGCGTGGTGGCGGCCCCTCAAGTCCGGCGAGTTCCGCGCATACTACGAGCGGCAGTACGGCCGGCGTTAGCCGGCGCGGAGGTGCCATGAACCCTCGCCTCACGGCCGCGCTGCTCCTGCCCTTGCTCGTTCCGGCGACACTGGCGCTCGCCCGCACGACCTCGCGCGAGCCGCACCCCAATCCCCGGGACGCCTCGGCGGTTCCCACCTACGTGCAGCGCGTGGAGCCGGCGCTGGTCGGCCTGCACGTGCGCGCGGCGGAGGATCGGCCCTCGTCGGCCCGCCTCGGCAGTCAGCGGTTCGGCACGGCGATCGTCTTCGACCCGCGCGGCTACGCGGTGACCGTCAGCTATCTGGTGCTCGACGCGCTGCGCATCGAGGCGCGCCTGCGCGACGGCCGGGCGGTGGCGGCGCGGGTGGCCGGGCTCGACCTCGACACCGGCCTCGCGGTCGTGCGGCTCGAGGGCGACGGCCCGTGGCCGACCGCCGAGCTGACGCCGTCGGGCGACGTGCAGGTGGGCGGCCTGGCCGGCACCGTCGGCCTCGACGAGGACGACGACCTCGTCCACGTGACCAGCACCGTGCGGGCGATCCGTCGCTTCTCGGCGTTCTGGGAGTACATGCTGGATCGCGCGCTGCTCCTGGCGCCGTCGATGTCGTCGTGGGGCGGCAGCGCCGCCGTCGACGAGCGCGGGCGGGTGATCGGCATCGTGTCGCTGCGGCTGGGCGACGAGCCCTACGTGAGCCTGGCGATTCCGGCCGAGAAGTTCCTCGCCGTCAAGGACGAGCTCATCACGGCCGGACGCGTGCTGAGCCGCCGTCCGCGGCCATGGCTCGGCCTCTACACGGCGGCCGAGGAGGGACGCGTCGTGGTCGACGGGTTCAACGAGGCCGGCCCCGCCCGCACCGCCGGCTTCAAGCGCGGTGACCAGATCGTCGGCGTCAACGGTGTCGACGTCCGCTCGCAGGAAGAGTTCTACGAGGCGCTGTGGCAGCGCCAGGCCGGCGACACGATCCGGGTGGCGGTGCAGCGCGGGACGCGCGTGCAGACCATCAGCGTGCGCTCGATCGACCGGCACCGGCTGTACCTGGCAGCGCCCTGATACACTCGCTTCCATGAAGGGCGCCGCCGACACGTATCAGGGCCGCGGCCTGATCGCCGATCCGATCCACCAGTACATCGTCTACACGCGGCCCGGCGTCGTTCCCGGCGAGGCCACCGAGCAGGACCTGATCGACACGCCGTGGGTGCAGCGGCTGCGCCGCGTCCCCCAGCTGCAATCGGCCCGCTGGGTGTTTCCGGCCGCCGAGCACAGCCGCTTCCAGCACTCGCTGGGCGCCATGCACCTGGCCGGCCGCTTCGCCCAGCTGCTCTACCCGTCGCTGCGGGCGATCTTCCCCGACGCCCCCTCGCCGGCGCTGATCGAGGAGCTGCTGCGCATGGCCGGCCTGCTGCACGACGTCGGCCACGGACCGTTCGGCCATTTCTTCGACGACAATTTCCTGATCGATTTCGACCTGACCCACGAGCTGCTGGGCCAGCGGATCATCCGCGAGGAGCTGACCGAGATCCTGGGCGGCCTTCGGCGCAGCCCGAGCGGCGTCTTCGCCGCCGACGAGCGGATCGATCCCGAGTGGATCTGCTACCTCATGGGCAAGTCGTACACGCATCCGCTGGAGTCACATCCGAAGTGGCTGCCGTTCCTCAAGCCGCTGCTGTCCGGCGTCTTCACCGCCGACAACATGGACTACGTCCTTCGCGACTCGTACATGTGCGGGATCGCGGTGGGACCGATCGACGTGCAGCGGATCATGTACTACTCGTTCTTCTCCGAGCGGGGCCTGACGCTGAACCGGGCCGGGCTGGGAGCGTTCGTGATGTTCCTCAACGCCCGCTTCTACATGTACACGAACGTCTACTATCACCGCACGACGCGCGGCATCGACCTGCACCTCAAGGAGATCTTCCGCGACACGATGCGGATCGCGTTCCCCTACGACCTGCGCAAGGACCTGCATCCCTACCTGCACCTGACCGAGTGGACGCTGCTCGAAGAGGTGGGGCGCTGGCACGACGCCGACGACGCCGAGCGCCGCGCGCTGGGCGCCGAGTGGCGCCACGTGCTCGACCGGCGGCTCAAGTGGCGGATGTCGCACGAGGTGGTGCTGGACCTCTTCGAGCCGCGGCGCGGCCACGCGTTCCTGGAAGCCGACGAGGTGGAGAAGCGCGTGCGCACGTACCTGCCGGCCGCCCTCAAGACGTTTCCGTTCAAGATCGACATGGCGCTCCAGGACCCGCGGCCCCTCAACCCGCTCAAGATGGGCGACCGCCAGATCTACGTCTACGATGCCGCCAGCCAGAAGGTCTCCGAGGAGCCGCTCACCGAGATCCTCAAATATCTGCCGGGCAAGGTCGCGCAGTGCCGGATCTTCGCAACCAGTCACGAGCACGATGCCGCGCTGGCGGCGGCGCTCGAGCGCGCGCTCGGTGAAGCGCCGCCCTCGATCGTCACCAACGTCTGATGGCCGAGGTCCCGCTGGCGCCGCCCGAGGTCGCCGCGCTGCTGCGCGCGGCGATGACCACGCTCACCGCCGAGCTGGGCGCGCTGCCGGAGCGGCTGGCGGCCTGGCATCCAGCGCCGGGCGAGTGGTGCGTCAAGGAGATCGTCGGTCACCTGATCGAGGCCGAGCGACGGGGATTCGCCGGCCGCATCCGGATCCTGCTCGCCGAGAGCGATCCGGCGCTGCAGACGTGGGATCAGAACGAGGTCGCGCGCGCCCGCGGCGACTGCGCGCGGCCGCTGGCCGCGCTGCTCGACGAGCTGGCCGCGCTGCGGCGCGACAGCGCCACGCTGGTCGCCGGCCTGGCCGGCGCCGATCTCGGGCGCGGCGGTCGACACCCCAAGGTCGGCGCCCTCCGCGTGGGCGACCTGCTTCAGGAGTGGATCCACCACGACCGCAACCACATCAAGCAGGCGATGGCCAACGTGCAGGCCTTCGTCTGGCCCGCCATGGGCAACTCGCAGAAGTTCTCGGGGTAACCCGCCTCAGCCCGCGCGGTAGCGGGTGGGATCGGGCACGCCCGCCTCGACGAAGCCCTTGCGGCGCAGCGCGCAGGCGTCACCGCGGCCGCAGGCGGCGCCGTCGGACGACGTCTCGTAGCACGACAGCGTCAGCGAGTAATCGACGCCGGCCGCCACCCCCGCCTGGATGATCTCGGCCTTGGTCAGGCGGATCAGCGGCGTGCGGATCCGCAGCGCGTGCCGCCCTTCGACGCCGGCTCGCGTCGCCAGCGCGGCCAGGCGCTCGAACGCCTCGACGAACTCCGGCCGGCAGTCGGGATAGCCGCTGGCGTCGAGCACGTTGACGCCGATGACGACGTCGCTCGCCGTCAGCACCTCGGCCCAGGCCAGGGCGAACGCGAGGAAGATCGTGTTGCGGGCCGGCACGTAGGTCACCGGGATGTCGGAGCGCATCTCCGCAAGCGTGCGGTCCTTCGGCACGGCGATGTCCGCCGTCAGCGCCGAGCCGCCGAAGGCGCGCAGATCGATCGTCAGGATCTCGTGGCGGACGACGCCGAGCGCGCGGGCGACGCGCCGGGCGGCGTCGAGCTCGGCGGCGTGACGCTGGCCGTAGGCGAAGCTGAGCGCGTACAGCGCGAAGCCGGCGCGCGCGGTCAGCGCGGCGGCCGTCGCCGAGTCCACGCCGCCGCTCAACAGCACCACCGCCCGCGGCCGTCCGTCCACGACGCCATAGTATGATCGAACGGCCATGTCGTGGCGCTTCGTGGTCTGCACCGCGCTCTTCGTCACCTGCCTGCTCACCGCGAA
>VBPC01000157.1:0-61132 GCA_005887895.1 Candidatus Rokuibacteriota bacterium | reverse complement strand
GGCTTCGCCTGCAACGCGCTGATGGTCGCCGCCGTCTGGATCGGGGGCGAGCTGCCGCCGGCGCCGTTCTGGCGGGGCCAGGCCGCCTACCAGGAGATCCTCGGCCAGACGCCGCGCATCCTGGTCGCCTCGTTCCTCGCGTACCTGGTCGGCGAGTTCGCGAACTCCTACGTGCTGGCCCGGCTCAAGCTCGTCACCCGCGGGCGCTGGCTGTGGGTGCGCACGATCGGCTCGACCATCGTGGGGGAGGGCCTCGACAGCGCGCTCTTCGTGGCGCTCGCGTTCGGCGGGGTCGTGCCGGCCGGCGTCCTGCCCGGCATCGTGCTCGGCCAGTGGTGGGTCAAGGTCCTCTACGAGGCCGCCGCCACGCCGCTGACCTACGTCGCGGTGGCGTGGTTGAAATCGCGCGAGCACGTGGATACGTTCGACTACGGCACCGACTTCAACCCGCTGCGTCTGTAGTCCGAGGCGCGCCGGTCAACGGAGGCGAGAGACGGCCATGGAGAAGTTCCGGGGCGTCGACTACTACGGGATCGAGGGCCTCCTGTCCGAGGAAGAGCGGATGATCCGCGACGCCGTCCGCGACTGGGTCGAGGCCGAGTTCTTGCCGCTGGTGACCGAACACCATCGTGCCGGCACCTTCCCGGTGTCGCTCATCCCCAAGCTCGGCGAGCTCGGCGTCTTCGGCGCGACGCTCAAGGGGTACGGCTGCGCGGGGCTCAGCAACGTCGCCTACGGGCTCATCATGCAGGAGCTCGAGCGGGGCGACTCCGGCCTCCGCTCGGCCGCGTCCGTGCAGAGCGGGCTCGTGATGTACCCGATCTACTCCTACGGCTCGGACGCGCAGAAGGACCGGTGGCTGCCGAAGCTCGCCACCGGGGAGAAGGTCGGCTGCTTCGGCCTCACCGAGCCGGATCACGGCTCCGATCCCGGCGCGATGAAGACCCGCGCCCGTCGCGCCGGCGACGGCTACGTCCTCAACGGCACCAAGCTCTGGATCACCAACGGCTCCATCGCCGACGTGGCGGTGGTGTGGGCCAAGGAGGACGACGGCGAGATCTACGGCTTCCTCGTCGAGAAGGGCACGCCGGGCTTCGGGACGCTCGACATCCACGGCAAGTTCTCGATGCGGGCGTCGATCACCTCGGAGCTGTCGTTCCAGGACTGCAAGATCCCGCTCGAGAACAAGCTGCCGAACGTCAAGGGCCTGCGGGGGCCGCTCGGCTGCCTGAACCAGGCGCGCTACGGCATCGCGTGGGGCGCGGTCGGCGCGGCCATGGCCTGCTACGACTGGGCGCTGCAGTACGCGCAGCAGCGCATCCAGTTCGGCAAGCCGATCGGCGCCTTCCAGCTCGTGCAGCAGAAGCTCGTGTGGATGATCACCGAGATCACCAAGGCCCAGCTGCTGGTCCTGCAGCTCGGCCGATTGAAAGACCTCGGCGCGCTGCGGCCGCAGCAGGTCTCGATGGCCAAGATGAACAACGTGCAGATCGCGCTCGACACGGCCCGGCTCGCGCGCGACATCATGGGGGCGGCCGGCATCGTCGACGAGCACCCGGTCATCCGCCACATGCTCAATCTCGAAACCGTGAACACCTACGAAGGCACCCACGACATCCACACCCTCATCGTCGGCCGGGACATCACGGGTTTGGACGCGTTCAGCGCCGGCTAACCGGCCAGCCGTATCGAGGAACGCCACGGCTGCGCCGGGGCGCTGCGAACGTATGGGGTTGTGGGGGCCATGTCGGGGCCCCGCCCGACGCCAACCACTCCAGAGAAGCGCCACGGCTCCGCCGGGGCGCTTCGAACGTGTGGGGCTGGGGGGCCATTCGGGGCCCCCATGTCAAACGATCGGCGTTTCGCCACTCCGGATGGCGATCTCGCGGACGACCTCGTTGATCATGCCGACGGCGGCGCCGATGCGCTGGGCCGCCTCGCTGGCGGCCTTGCTGCGCTCCTTCATCTCGAGCAGCTGGGCGCTGGCCAGGATCACCGCCAGCGGATTGTTGATCCGGTCGCCGAGGTACTCGCCGAGTTCCTTCAGCAGCGCCAGCTCGGCGGCCTGCACCGTGCGCTGGGCCTCGGCGGTGGCCCGGCGCTCGGCGTCGAGCCGCGCCACCACGTCGTCGAGCGCCTTGGCGCTCGAGGCGACCAGCTCCCGCAAGTCCTGCGCCCCGGCGTCGGCCAGCGAGCCCAGCACCACCTGGTGGTAGCGCCGGGCGAACTCCACGTCGTCGAGCAGCCGTCCGAGCGTCTCGTGGTACTGCTCCCGCACGTGGCGCGCGACCAGCGCCTCCAGCTCGTGGGCCACCTGGTCGGGCGCGATGTCCTTGGCGTCGAGGTACGCGGTGGCGCCGAGGTCCCGGCCGAAGTCCTGGGCAGGGTCGCCGATGAAGATGCTGCTGTAGAAGATGAACGGCAGCCGCCGCCAGCGCGGGTCGTTCCGGATCGTGCGGCAGAGCTGGAAGCCGTCCATGTTCGGCATGCGAACGTCGGACACGACCGCGTCGATCGGCTCAGCCTCCAGCAACTCGAGGGCGGCGACACCGTCGGGCGCCGTCCGCACCTCGTGACCGGCGCGGCCGAACAGGGCCGTCAGCAGCCGCCGATGCGGGGAGGAGTCGTCGACGATCAGGATTCGCATGGCGACTATCATAGCGCTCCGTCGACGTCCCACGAACTCACTTGATGGCGTAGGGATTGATCGGCGTGCCGACGCCGCGCGTGACCGGCAACGGCGGCGCGACCAGCAGGAACTCGTAGCGCCCGTCGGCCGCGCAGTCGGCCGCCAGGTCCTCCAGGTGGAAAATCTCGCCCAGCGTCAGCCCCATGTTCGGGATGGCGCAGACGTGAAACGGGTTGCGGAAGCCGGGGATCTCCGAGGGCCGGACCTCCACGGCGTAGTTGTCGCTGGCCACCGCGGCGATCTGGCGCGCGTGGAGCCAGGGGGCGGCGTACACCGAGACGCCCGGGAAAGGATCGAGGTCGAAGTGGCGCCAGTTGCCCCGGTCGAGGTACCGACTCATGTGGCCCGTGCGAATCAGCAGGAGATCGCCCCGACGGACGTCGACCCCGGCGGCGGCCGCGGTCGCCTCGAGGTCGGCGACGGTGATCGCGTAGCCGGGCTCGAGGGCGCGCACGCCCTTGTGGCGCGCCACGTCCAGCAGCACGCCGCGCCCGACGAGCTTGTCCCGGGTCTTGTCGATGCTGTTCTTCGCCGCGCCGGTGCTGGTGACGAGGTCGGCGGAGTAACCGTTCCACATCTTCCCGTCGTAGAAGATGTGGGCGAGGCTGTCCCACTGGGTCACGCTCTGCAGCGGCATGACGATCCAGTCGTCGGAGCCGCCGTAGCCCTGCATCTCGGCGACGTCGGCCGGCGTCCGGGGCCGGTCGCCGCCGTCGCGGAACATCGCGTGAATCGGGTTGAAGCGCTGGCGGGTGCCGCTCTGGGGTCCCTCGCGCTGCAGCGGAATGCCGAGCGCGAAGACCTTGCCGGTGGTGGCGAGCCGGCAGGCCGCGGCGATCGTGTCGGGCGTGATGTAGTTCAGCGTGCCGAGCTCGTCGTCCGGTCCCCACCGACCCCAGTTCCGGACCTGGAGCGCGAGCGTGCGGAGGGCGTCTTCGCTCATGGCCCGGCATCTTACGGTATAGTGCCGTGGCCGAGGAGGACAGCATGAGGATGACAGCACGGGCACTCGCGATCGCGTTTCTCGTTCTCGGCAACGGCGGCCGCGCGCTCGCCGATGGCGATCGGACCATCAAGCCCGACCCGGCCCAGGACACCGCCTACACGACGGCGGTCCAGGCGATCGAGGCCGGGCGGTTCGCCGAGGCGATTCCACTGCTCGAGGGTGTCGTGGCGCGCGACGCCCGCAACGCCGACGCCTACAACTGGCTCGGCTACGCCGTGCGCCGCACCGGCGATCCCGCGCGCGCGATTCCGATCTACCAGAAGGCGCTCGACATCGATCCCAAGCACCGCGGGGCCCACGAGTACGTCGGCGAGGCGTACCTGCTGCTCGGCGACGTGGACAAGGCGCGTCAGCACCTGGCCCGCCTGAACGCGCTGTGCTTGCTGCCGTGCTCGGAGTACCGCGATCTGAAGAAGGCGATCGAGACCTTCGAGAAGACCGGCCAGGCGCCCACCGCGCAGCGATGATCGGCCAGGCGCATCCGCGGCTCGGCGGCGACCGGCTCGCCGCCGGCGCCGGCCGGTTCGTCGACGACGTGCGTCCGCCGGGCCTGCTGCACGCCGCCGTGCTGCGCTCGCCGCACGCCCACGCCCGGCTCCTCTCGGTGGACGCCGGGCGGGCGCGCGAGCTGGCCGGAGTCCGCGCCGTCCTGACGGCGGCCGATCGTCGGTGAGCCGGTCGCGCTGGTCGTCGCCGACGATCCGTACCTCGCCCGCGACGCGCTCGACCTGCTCGACGCCGTCTACGAGCCGCTGCCGGCGTGCGCCTCGGTGGTCGCCGCGCTGGCGCCCGGTGCCCCGCGGCTCTTCGCCTCCACCGACTCCAACAACGTCGCCACCATCGCCATGCGCGTGGGTGACGCCGACGCCGCCCTGGCGCGCGCCGCCGTCGTGATCCGCGAGCGCTTCGCCTACCCGCGCCAGACGGCGGCCGCTCTGGAGACGCGGGGACTGGTCGCGGTGCCTCCGGATCCGCGGGGCGGCGAGCTGCACCTGATCGGCTCGACGAAGTGCATCCACATCAACCGGACGATCCTGGCGCCGATCTTCGGCATCCCGGTCGGCGCCCTGCGGCTGACCGAGGTCGACGTCGGCGGCGGCTTCGGCGTCCGTGGCGAGCTCTACCCCGAGGACATCCTGGTCCCGCTGGCGGCCCTGAAGCTCGGCCGGCCAGTGAAGTGGGTGGAGAGCCGGCGCGAGAACCTCATGGCAGCGAACCACGCCCGCGAGGCCGGCTACCAGATCGACATCGGCTTCGACGGCGACGGGCACATCCTCGGCATCCGCGCGATCATCCACGCCGACATCGGCGCCTACGTGCGCACCGCCGCGCTCGTCCCGGCCGAGTTCGGCGCGGCGCTGCTGCCCGGCCCCTACCGGGTGCCGAACTACGCGTGCGATCTGTGGTCCGTCGTCACCAACAAGACGCCGGCCGGCACGCTGCGCTCGCCCGGCCGTCCGGAGTGCAACTTCGTGCGCGAGCGGCTGCTCGACCTCGGCGCCGCCCGGCTCGGTCTCGATCCCGCCGAGCTGCGCCGGCGCAATCTCGTCCGCCCTGACGAGATGCCTTACGACTGCGGCACGAAGTCGTTCGGCGTGAGCACGGTCTATGACTCCGGCGATTTCCCGGCGCTCTTCGCCGAGTTGCTGCGCCGGCTCGACTACGACCGCGCGCGGGCCGAGCAGGCGGCCCACAACGCACGAGCCGCGACGACTCGCCGCGGCATCGGCCTGGCGGTGTACGTCGAGAAGACCGGCCTCGGCCCGTTCGAGACGACGCAGGTAGAGGCGCGCGCCGACGGCCGGCTGCTGGTGGACACCGGCGCCTCGTCGATGGGCCCGGGCCTCGAGACGGTCCTGGCCCAGATTCTCGGCGAGGCGCTCGGCCTGCCGGCCGAACGCTTCGACGTGCGCCACGCCGATACCGCCGCCGTCGAGAGCGGCGTCGGCACCTACGGCTCGCGCGGCACCGTCACCGCCGGCAACGCCGCGCAGCTCGCGGCCGACAAGCTCATCGTCGAGGCGCGCTCGCGAGCGGCGGCGCGCTGGGGCCTGGCCGAGAGCGAGGTCGCCTACGCGCGCGGCATGCTCCAGGCCGACGGCCGGCGGGTGACCCTGGCCGAGCTGGCCGCGGAGCGTCGGCTGGCTGCCGGCGCCTCGTTCGAGGTCCCCAAGGTGACGTACGCCGGCTGTGCCTGCGCGGTCGTGCTCGACGTCGACCCCGAGACGGGCGTCGTCGCGCTCCGGCGCGTGGTGGTCGGCGCCGACGTCGGGCGCGCGGTCAATCCGGCGCTGGTCGACGCGCAGCTCGTGGGCGGCGTCGCCTTCGGCATCGGCAACACGCTGCACGAGAGCCTCGTCTACGACGCCGACGGCCAGCTCCTGTCAGGAACGCTGATGGACTATGCGCTGCCCCTGGCCGCTGACGTGCCGCCGGTCGACGGCTTCTATCAGGAGGTGCGGGCGACGACCAACCCGCTCGGCCTTCGCGGCCTCGGCGAGTGCGGCAACCCCGGGCTCGGTGCCGCCATCGCCAACGCGGTGTGCGACGCTCTGGCGGGATCCGGTGTCTCGATCACCATGCTGCCCGTGACGCCCGCCCGCGTGTTCGCCGCGCTGGCCGCCTCCCGGCCGGCCACGCGCTGACCGACACCGCCCGACGGAGCATCGCGCGCCCGATGCCACGACTCGACCGCCTGCCCGAGACAGCGGCCTTGCGCCCGAGCGCTTCCCCGAGGTCGCGACGTTCCTTCAGCGCTTCGTGGCCGGCGGGGACGGCGACGTGGCGGGCCGGCCGGCCGACGTGCCGCTGCCGGCGTTCATCCGCTGGAGCGCCGACGACCTCAAGACGCTGTACTACGAGAGCCGGATGGTCGCCCGGCCGACGGCCGGCGGCGAGGAGATCGCGCGCTGGTTCTGGGGCGAGACCGCGGCCGGGCGGCTGCTGCGCGCCGTGCGCGACCGGCTCGATGCCTCCGACGACCCCCGGTGGAAGGCGGCCGCCTTCGGCGTGGCGCGGTAGTACGATAGGCCTCCCCAGATCCCGTCAGGGCGGCAGGAGGCCGAGGTCATGAGCACGACCGGCGACGGCGCCATCCCGAAGCTGAGCGGCGACATCCGGCCGCTGATTCCCAAGCTCGGCCTGCGCAACTACTGGTACCCGGCGATCGCCGACGCGAAGGTCGGCCGGCGCCGCCCGACCAAGGTCGCGCTCCTGGGCGAGGAGATCTGCTTCTTCCGCGGGGCCACCGGCGCCGTCGCCGCCATCCAGGACGTGTGTCCGCACCGCGGCGCCCGCCTGAGCGAAGGCACGTGCCACTACCGGGGCACCGTCGCGTGTCCCTATCACGGCTGGGTCTTCGACGACTCCGGCAAGAACGTCGCGGTGCTGTCCGAAGGGCCCGACTCCGGCGTGTGCGGCAAGCCGGGCACCGAGGCGCGGATCTATCCCACGCGCACGCTCAAGGGCCTGGTGTTCGTGTGGATCGGGGACGCCGACCCGGCGCCGATCGACGAGGACGTGCCCGAGGAGTTCTTCGACGACGCCCTCGTGCAGGTCGGCCAGGTCTACTGGAAGTGCAACTGGGAGGTCGCGCTCGAGAACTCGATGGACTCGCACGTCAACTACGTGCACCGCAATGCGCTCGTGGTGGCGCGCGCGGGCTTCATCGCGCGCGGCGCCCAGGGCGAGCATCCGATCTTCGTCGGCAACGGCTTCGGCGGCGACGTGGCCGAGAGCAACTACATGCGTCGTAACCCGGCCCAGGACTTCTATCCCAACGGGTGGCGCTGGCCGAAGACGAACTACCGGCGCTTCTTCACGTGGCTCACCAGGCCGCTGGCCGAGCGCGCCCGGCGCAACATTCCGCCGCCCCGGTCGGCCCGGTGGTGCGGCGGTCATCATCTGCCCGGCATGTTCCGCGCCGAGTTCGGCTGGGATCTCTACACGCGGATGTGCGTGCCGGTCGACGAGGACCTCACGCGCGTCTGGTACTACCACTGCACGCGCCCGAAGGCCGCCACGCGGCGGCTGTGGGACCGGCTGATGTACGCCACGCTTCGCCGGTGGATCATCGAGTACAACTTCTCGCGCCAGGACGAGGCCGTGATGCTGAACCAGCGCTACGACACACCCGAGAAGCTCTCGGGCACCGACGCCGAGGTGATCCAGTGGCGCCGGCTCGTCGTCACCAAGCACTACGGTGGCCGTGACGCCAGCTTCGACTACCGGAATCCCGACGGCCTGGCGCCGGACGCCGTCCCCCTCGAGCGCGTCTCCGTCCGCTACCTGCAAGAGCAGAAGAAAGCGACCGCGACGCTTTAGGAGACCGAGGGCCGTCACGGCTCCGCCGGGGCGGCCCGAGCCACCATGGGGATTTGGGGGGCCCTTCGAGGCCCCCCATGTCTAACGGATCTCGATCCAGCGGTCCATCTTGGCCTCCAGCACCGTCAGCGGCAGGGCGCCGTCGCGGA
The DNA here is from genome assembly GCA_005887895.1 of Candidatus Rokuibacteriota bacterium. Taxonomy (GTDB): domain Bacteria; phylum Methylomirabilota; class Methylomirabilia; order Rokubacteriales; family CSP1-6; genus AR5. Next base: position 52,965 of record VBPC01000157.1, on the reverse strand, counting down.
GGAGCTCGTCGTGGAAGGCTCGGATGTCGAACGAGGCGCCCAGCGCCGCCTCGGCCCTCCTCCGCAGGGCCAGGATCTTCAGCTGGCCGATCTTGTAGCCGAGCGCCTGGCCGGGCCACGCCATGTAGCGCTCGACCTCCCGCTCGTTGTCGGGCGTCGGCCCGCCCAGGTACTCGATGGCCTGCTCGCGCGTCCAGCCCTTGGCGTGAAGACCGACGTCGACGACCAGCCGCGAGGCCCGGAACAGCTCGCCCCCCAGCATCCCGAGCCGGTCCGCGCGACTGGGATAGACGCCCAGATCCGTGCCCAGGCTCTCGGCGTACAGCGCCCAGCCCTCGCCGAACGCCGTGTACCAGCCGAAACGGCGGAACGCCGGCAGGCTCGTATTCTCGCGCTGCAGCGTCATCTGGAAGTGATGACCGGGCACGGCCTCGTGCAGGTAGAGGTGACGGGTCACGGCCGCGCCGCCGCTGCTGCGAAGATCGGCGCTGTTGAGATAGAAGACGCCAGGGCGCGAGCCGTCCGGCGCCGCCGCCTCGTAGCTCGACGGCATCGAGCGCTCGCGGAACGCCTCGATCGGACGGATCTCGAAGCCCGCCCGCGGGAAACGGCCGAAGAGCCTCGGCATCGCCTCGTCGACCGCGGCGCGCAGGCCGGCATACCCGTTCAGCAGGTCCTCGACGGCATGGCGAGCTCGTAGATCTCGTCCGGCGTCATCTCGGTCGTGGTCGAGACGCGAACGGCCGAGGCGTACCACGCGCGGCCGTCGGGCAGCGCGCCCAGGCCCGAGGAGGTGCGACACTTCGGCAGGTACTCGTCCAGGACGAACGCGCGCAGGCGCCGGTAGGCCGGCACGATCTTCTGCTGGATCGCCGTGACGTACTTCGCGGTCAGGTCCCGGCGCGTGGCCTCGTCGAAGTTCGCCGGGAAATTCCGGATCGGCTCGTAGAACAGGCTCGCCTGCGGATCCTCGACGATGTGCGTGTCGAGCTGCGGCAGCACGCGGAGCATGACGATTCGCGGCTGGGTGATGCCGCGGGCCATACCGATGCGCATGTTCGCGATCGCCGTGTCCATCCAGACCACGAAGCCGTCGATGCGGCCGAGAAAGTCCTCATAGTTCCGGGCGGTCTTGAACGGATGGCTCCCCTTGCCAGCGCCGACGATCGGGAAGCGGCTCGGCCAGCTGCGCCCGACGTGGTTGACGGGCAGCAAGTGCCACGGGAACCGGTAGCCGTCCAGGCAGGTGTCGAGCCGGAAGGCGAAGACGTCGTACGTCACCCGCTCGTCGCCGCTCAGCGGGGCGGGATCGAGGCGCCGCAGCTCGGTGCGATACCGGGTGCAGAGCCCTTCCATCCCGGCCCGGTATTCGTCACCGATGTCGTTGGCCAGGATCCGGTCGTACTGGCGCTGCCCCAGCTCGCTGGCCGTGAACGGGTTGTAGGGGGCGAGGTCGGCGTCCCAGGCGCGGACGAGGGCGGCGAGCGCCGGCGGCGGCGCCGCCGGCCGGCCCACGCAGCCGTGACCGGCCAGGAGAATCGACACGAGCATCGCGACGGGACGCCAATGCATTGACCGGCTCCGCAGCGACGATTATAGTCGTCTCCCTCGCGGAGCACGTCGACTAGAGGAGAAACCCCGTGAAGCTCGCCGGAAAGGTCGCGATCGTGACGGGCACGAGCCCCAACATCGGCGGTGGCATCGCCGAGGGCCTGGCCGACGAGGGCGCCACCGTCGTGTGCGTGGACGTGGTGGCCGACAACGCCATCCGGTGCGCCGACTGGATCACCAAGCGGGGCGGCCAGGCGCTCGGCATCGCCGGCGACGTCACCGACGAGGGGCAGGTGGCCGCGATGGTCGCGCGTGTGCGCGACACCTACGGCCGCGTCGACGTCCTCGTCAACAACGCCGGCATCCTCGGCGGCCAGAGCGTGCTCGAGATGGAGCTCGAGCGCTGGAACCGTCAGCTCGCCGTCAACCTCACGGGCACCTTCCTGTGCACCAAGCACGTCGCGCGCGTGATGGTCGAGCGGGGCACGCGCGGCAGCATCATCGTGATCGTGTCCACGGCCGGCCACCAGGGCCAGGCCGGCAACATCGGCTACTGCACGAGCAAGAGCGGGCTGCTCAACTTCACGCGCGCCGCCGCCATGGACCTCGTGCGGCACGGCATCCGCGTCAACAGCCTCACGCCGACGGCGACCGACGTCGAGGAAGGCCTCGCGCGCGCGGCCGGCTGGGGTCGGGCCCGGCCGGAGCCGCGCGGCCGTGCGCTCGACTTCCAGAAGATGCTCCCGATGGATCGCCTGCCCAGCCCCCGGCACTACGCGAAGGCCGCGGTGTTCCTCGCCTCCGACGACGCCGAGATGATCACCGGGCTGGACCTGCGCGTCGACGCGGGAGCGCTGGCGAAGTACTGGCCGTGGATCCCGCACGCGTGAGCCCGGGAGTACACTGCCGGCCATGAGCATCCGGACGACCGCCGCCACCACCGCTCGCACCGATTTCGTCTCGACGCTGTCGGCGGCCGGGCTCGACGCGCCCTGGCTGCAGCCGGGGCCGCTCATCCGGCCCAAGGCCTCCGCCATGCAGGCGCGCGTCTGGCGCTGGCGGGAGATCGAGCCGCTGGTACGGCGCACGCCGGAGTTCATGGCGCCGGGGCGCGGCGCCGAGCGCCGGATCCTGCGACTGGACAACCCGGGCGTGCCGGAGCGGACGTCGGGCCACACGATCTCGGTCGCGGTGCAGTACCTGCTGCCGGGCGAGGTGGCGCCCGCCCACCGCCACACGCCCAGCGCGATCCGCTTCATGCTCCACGGCGAGGGCGCCTACACGACCATCGAGGGCGACAAGTTCGTCATGCGGCGCGGCGACCTGGTCGTCACGCCGAGCATGACCTGGCACGACCACGGCAACGAGGGGACCGAGCCGGTCATCTGGACCGACGCGCTCGACTCGCCGGTCGTGCGCTATCTCGAGAACCTCGCGATGGACGCCTACGAGGGCGAGACACAGCCGGTACGCTCCGGGCCGCCCGCGCGCCACCGGCACTACCGCTGGGAGACGGCGTACGCCGAGCTGCTGCGACGCTCGGCGGGCGAGCCGGACCCGTTCGACGACGTCCTCGTGGAGTACCTCGATCCGGTCACCGGGCGCTCGGTCGTCCCCGCCGTCGGCTGCTACCTGCAGATGCTGCGGCCGGGCGTGCGCACGCGCGCGCACCGCGAGACGTCGAGCGCGGTCTATCACGTGGTCGCCGGCGCCGGCGTCACCGAGATCGACGGCGTCCGCCACGAGTGGGGCGAGGGCGACTTCTTCGCGATCCCGCCCCGCGCGGTCCACGCTCACGCCAACCCCGGCCGGGCGCCGGCGATCCTCTACTCGGTGCAGGACGTGCCGCTGCTGAAGACGCTCGGCCTCTACCGCGTAGAGACCTAGGCGCCCGTCAAGCCGTACGCAGTCACCCGGGCCTCCTTGCCCCGGAGGGCGAGCTCGCCGCAGTGCTTCGCCTCGACCTCGGCGGGCAGCGCGAGCCGCTCCAGCAGCGCCCCCGACGCCACCAGATCGAGGCCCGTCCGCTTCGCATACTCCTCCAGGCGGGCGGCGGTGTTGAGGATGTCGCCGACGAAGACGATCTGCCGCCGGAGATCGCCCAGCTCGCCGGCCGTGACGGTGCCGCCGTGCAACCCGCCGCGAAATCGCGGGACGGTCCCGAAGTCGCGCTCGTACCGGGCCGCGCGGCGTGCGAGCGCGGCCCGGATGGCGAAGAAGCAACGGACGCAATTGGCGTCGCGCACGCCGGCCTCGAGCGGCCAGGTGACCACGACCTCGTCGCCCGCGTACTGGTAGATCTCGCCCTCCGCCTCGATCACGGGGTCCGTGAGGTCGTCCACGAAGCGACGCAGCAGCTCGAAGTAGGCGTCGCTGCCCAGCCGCTCGGCCAGCTGCGTCGAGCCCTCGAGATCGAGGAACAGGAAGATGCGCTCCTCCGCCTTCGGCCGGTGGTAGACGCCGGCGGCGAAGTAGCCCAGGACGTTGGCACCGATCAGGCGATTCATCTGAATGACGAACTGGATCGTCGTCGCGATCACGGCGAAGAACGGCAGGGCATACCACCGCAAGTGAGGCTCGGTGAAGCTCGTCAGGAAGCGACCGGGCTGGAGCGTCGTCACCACCTGTCCGGCCGCGCGCCCGCCGAGGAACAGCGCGAGCATGATGGCGCTGCTGAGCGCCAGGTCGGCCCGGAAGCCGAGACGCCGGAACCACGGACGCAGCCAGCCGTCGTGGACGAACAGCACGTAGCCGCCGACGAGAAGGGAAATGAGGATGGCGTCGACGACGCCCTGGATCGCCGATCTGAGCGAGCGCTCGCTGGTCAGGATGTTGAAGACGGGCGTGATGGCGGAGGCGACGAGCATGATCGCCGCCAGCTGCCGGCGGCGGATTCGCGCGCGGGCGGTAGCCACGTCGTCAGGCGATCGCGCCCGCCTTGCGGAGCGCGTCGAGCGCCGCGCGATCGTAGCCGAGCAGGCGGCCCAGCACCTCGTCGGTGTGCTGGCCGGGCGTGGGCACCGGGCCGACGCGGGCCGGCGTCTTCGAGAGCTTGACCGTCGCGCCCGGCAGGTACATCTCGCCGGCCACCGGGTCGTCCTGCTTCACCAGCATCTGGCGCTGCCACAGGTGCGGGTCGTTCGCGACCTCGGGGATCGTGCGCACCGGCGCGACCGGGATCCCCGCCTCCAGCAGGGCGGTGCAGACCTGGCTCACCGTCCGCGCCGCGCACCACGCCTCGATCTTCGCGCGGCGCTCGGCGCCCGGCGAGCTGCCGGCCAGGGGCGTGTCGTCGGCCGGTCCGCCGACCATCTTCATGAGTCGCGCGGCCATGTCGCGCCCGGCGGCGGCGATCACGACCCAGCCGTCCTTCGCCTGGTACGGCGGGCGGCCGCCCTCGCCGCCCTCCGCGCCGGTCGCCAGATAGTACGACGTGGGAATCTCGACCATCGTCAGCGCCGAATCGAGCAGACATACATCCACGACCTGTCCTTGTCCCGTGCGCTCGCGATGACGGAGGGCGGCGAGCGCGCCGATCGTGGCGTGCAGCGCGGTGTAGCGATCGACGACGGACGACGCCGTGCCGATCGGATGGCCCTCGGTCTGGCCCGTCAGCGCCATGAGGCCGCCCATGGCCTGGCCGAGCGAGTCGAACGCCGGGCGGTCGCGATACGGCCCGTACTGCCCGAAGCCGGACACGGACACGAGGATGATGCCCGGATTCAGCGCCTGCAGCGACTCGTAGGCGAATCCCATGGCCGCCATCACGCCGGGCCGGAAGTTTTCCAGCACGATGTCGGCTTTCGGCACCAGCGCCGCGAAGACCTCCTTGCCCTTCGGCGAGCGGAGATCGAGGCAGAGGCTCTTCTTGCCGCGGTTGTAGACGGAGAAGTAGACGCTCTGGCCCCGCACCATCGGCGGATGCCGGCGCGTTTCCTCGCCGCCGGGCGGCTCGATCTTGATGACCTCGGCGCCGAGGTCCGAGAGCAGCATGCCGCCGCGCGGCCCCGCCTGGAACCGCGCCAGCTCCAGCACGCGGACGCCGTCGAGGCAGCCGGTCATAGCCGGGCCATCGCCGGGATGACCTTGGCGCCCATCAGCTCGATCGAGCGCATCGTGGTGACGTGGTCCATGCGCGATTCTTGGGCCTCCAGCAGGAGGTGGCCGATGCCGAGCTCGCGCTGCACGAGCGCGAAGCCGTCGGCGACCTCGTCGGGCGTGCCGGCGATGATGAAGCGCTCGGCCACCAGCTCTTCGTAGCTCAGCGTGGCCAGCGAGCGCGGCCGCGCCTTCAGGGCGAACTGCTTGCCGGCGCGCGAGCGCATGCCCACCGGCGAGAACCACTCGATGGGCCCGCGCAGCGTCGGGCCCATGCGCCAGACGAAGTGGCGACCGGCCTCCAGGGCCTTCGCCCTCGTGTCGGCCGTGACCGCGCAGATCAGGAAGCCGAGGTTGTCGGGCGTCACCTCGCGTCCAGCCTCGGCGGCGCCCTGGCGGTAGTAGTCGAACAGCTCGCGCGCGATGTCGAACGGCACCAGGAACGGCACGTACGTGTAGCCGCGCTGCCCTGCCCACACGGCCGTCTCGGGGCTGGCGGTGCCGGGGATCCAGATCGGCGGGTGCGGCTGCTGCAGCGGCAGGCACCACGGGTTGACGTGACGGAAATGGTAGTGCGTGCCCTCCCAGCGGAAGGGGCCGGGCTCGGTCCAGCACTTCAGGATCAGATCGTGGCACTCCTCGAAGCGCTCGCGGTTGTGGACCGGGTTGGCGTTGGCCCACCACTGCTCCACGCCGACGCCGCGTACGAAGCCCGAGAGCACGCGACCGCCCGAGATCAGGTCGGCCATGGCGATCTGCTCGGCCATCCGCACCGGGTTGTCCTCGATCGGCAGGATGTTGCCGAGGATGAGCAGCTTCGCGCGCTTCGTGGTGCGCCCCAGCAGCGCCGCCGCCATGTTGACGCCGACGTTCACGCAGGACGGCGTGGAATGGTGCTCGTTGATCATGAGCCCGTCGTAGCCGACCTGGTCCGCGTACTCGTACTCGTCGAGGTACCGTTGATAATTGGCGGCGGCCTTGGCGCGATCGAAGAAGCGATTCGGGAACCCCAGCCGCAACGACGGATACTTCTCGCCCTCCGCGTCGGGATACTCGTGGTGCGGCATCTCGCTGAAGTAATAGAGCTTCATCGCTCAGGCCGCTCCCTGGAGGAAGTCGAGCACCAGCCGCGCGAACGCGTCCGGATGCTCGATGGGTGGCAGGTGACCGCAGCGCTCGAGCACGCGTAGCGTCGCGCCGGGCAGCGCGCGGCGATACTGCTCCCCGCACTCGACCGGCACGATGCGATCGTCACGACCCCAGACGATCAGGGTCGGGTTTGTGACCCGCGGCAGGAAGTGTGCGAGACGGGGATTGTGCATGTACGGCTTCCAGCTGAGGCGCGCGGTCATCTCGCGGCTGCGGTCGGCCATCTCGAGCCCCGCCGGCGTCGGCGGCTGGCCGAACAATTCGTCCCACTCCGGGACCGTCTTGGGATCGTGAACGATCATGTCGCGGAGCTGAGCGTCGGAATGGTAGAACACGTCGAGGATCTCGCCGCGCTCGGGCTTGAGTCCGGTCGCCGCCACCAACACCAGGCGGTTGATCGATCCCGGGCTCATGGTCGCCATCTCGGCCGCCGCCCACCCACCGATCGAGTGACCCAGCAGGTGGGGCCGACCGAGCCCGGCGGCCTCGATGAACCAGAGATGGAAGCGGGCGAGGTCATCGACGCCCTCCATCCATTCCGCGTCGCCCGACCGCCCGAACCCCGGATGGGTCGGGGCCCACACGGTGAAGTGTTCCGCCACCTGCTGGATCCATCGGACCCAGCCACGATTGGCGCCGGCCCCGTGGAGGACGAGGAGGGGATCGCCCCGGCCACCGATCCAGGCGTGGACGTCGATGCCGCCGACCGAGATCGTCTCCTCATGGGGTCGCATGCGCCGTATTATGCTCACCTGTTCTATCGAGCGCCACGGGCTGTCCGCCACTTACACCGTAGCCCCTCGCAGAACGGGGCAAACCGCAGCGCCGCTCACCAGCGCGACGCGCCCGCTCCCTCGATTGGACCGGTACGCTACGGAGGAAATCCTTCTCCGGCCGGAGCGATAGCACCGGCGTCGATCGCCCGCATCCCGAGCACATACCGGCGGCCTCGTTCACGACGCGTGTCTTCGCGAGGATTCTGACGGCCTCACCGACCCGGCTGATCGTGAGGACGAGCTTGGTCGCCGCACAGTCCATGCAGATGCCCGGCCCCCTACGCAGTAGCCACGCGAGTTGGGCGGAATCCGAGGTCGCGGTTGCCTGCGCGAGCCGCGCGAGATCCGGGTCCCCGGTCACGTAGGCAGCGACCATCGTCAGCTGTCCGCAGATCGCACAGCGTCCATCGCCGATGAGGATCGGCGCTCCGGTGTGCTGCGCGACTTCAAGCCGGTCTCGGATGTCGACGGTCTTGTGAGGGAACGCCATGACCTGCGGGGGATCGCGGCTCACCGGGCCCGCATCGCGCCCCGCGCCACGTAGCTCGCAAGCCAGTCGATATCCGCCTCGATCCAGTTCTTCTCCGCCAGTGGCCCGCCGACGACGATCGCGTCCGTGGTCCCCCTGCCCTGGTAGACGCCCCCGCCGAACCACTCGCAGGAGATACAGTTCCACCACTGCACGGCGATCTGGGTGGCGTCGAAGACGAGGAGATTGCGCACGGTCACCGCGCGAATCCCGATGGGCGGCCTCAGCTTGTTCGTGCCGTCGAGAAAGAACGGGAGCGCGAACGTCCCCATCGGGCCCTCGGCGACGCCCGCCAGAATCCGCACGTCCTCGATGACGTGCTTGCCGCCGCGGCCGATGGCGTCGCTGGCGATCAGGTGGAGCGCGGTGCCGCCATGCGTGCCCACGATCGAGCCGATGGCGAAGCGGCGGAAGGCCAGGCCGTTGCCGTGCCCGACGAGGAACTCGCCGTTGGAGTAGTGGCGTGTCAGGGTCGTGTTGTATGGCCCTTCGCCCTGGAGCTGCACGCCGCCGCTGAGCACGGGGGGCGTCGTGAGGAACGCATAGTCCCCGCCCCCGAAGTGGATCGTGCGGTCAGGGCCGCTGAGCGCCACCGTGAGCGCCCGCGCGAGGGCTGGCGTGGTATCGCCGCTGTCGGGAGCGCCGCCGAAGTCCGTGATCTCGAGCGCCCACGCGGACGAGGGGAGCAGCGCGAGGACCAAGCCGAGGACGATGCGCTTCATGGAAGCGCCTCCTGGTGCTGCGGTCGGTCAGTCCAAGATGATGCTCGGCCTCCAGGGCGCCGTCAACATACCCGTCAGCACCTTAGAGCGACGCCGCGCAACAGGACGCGACAGGTTGCTGCTCGGGGTCCTATGCTCACCTGCTATCCTTTGGGCCAGCGGACGGATCGGCCTCTAACCCCTGAGTGAGGGAACGGCGATGGCCAAGTCAGACCTCTTCGTCGGCGCGGGGAAGTTCACGGCGGGCACGCTCAGCGGGTTGTTCCGGCAGGCGGCCGGCGAGGACCGCTGGCAATCGATCACCAAGGGGCTGCCGGAGCCTGCGTCGATCCAGGCGCTGACCGTGCATCCGAGCCGGCGCGACGTGATCTTTGCCGGCACGCAGGACGGCGTCTACCGCAGCGTCGACGGCGGCGCCAGCTGGCAGCGTACCGACTTCCCGCGAGACCTGCAGGTGTGGTCGGTCACCGTCCACCCGCGCGATGAGCGCGTCGTCTACGCCGGCACGTCTCCGGTCGGCGTGCTGCGCAGCGAGGACGGGGGCGAGACGTGGAAGCGGCTGCCCAACGCCGTCCAGCCGGAGCGCATCACGATGGGATTCGCCTGCCGCGTGATGCGCATCGCGGTCGCCCCTGGCCCGCCCGACGAGCTCTACGCGGGTCTCGAGGTGGCCGGCGCCATGCGCAGCCTCGACGGCGGTGAGCACTGGTCGGACTGCAGCGCCGAGCTCGTCGCGCTCGCCGAGCGACCCAATCTCAAGAGCAAGATCCAGAGCGACAGTGAGGCCGAGGGCATGCTCGACGCCCACGCGCTCGCCGTCAGCGCCGCGGCGCCCGGCAGCGTCTTCCTGGCCGTGCGCATGGGTCTGTTCCAGAGCGACGACAAGGGCCAGAGCTGGCGCGACATGGAGGTGGGCCGCTTCTCGCCGTTGACCTACGCCCGCGACGTGCGCGTCTCGCCCCACGACCCGCGCACGCTGTACGCGTGCCTGAGCCCGGCCGCCCGCAGCCAGGACGGCTCGCTCTACCGGACGACCGATCTCGGCAAGAGCTGGACGCGCATGGACCACGGCGTCAAGGCCCGCGCCACGATGATGGCGCTCGCGCTCGATCCCCACGACGCGAATCACGTCCACTGCGTCTCTCGCTGCGGCCAGGCCTTCAGCACGCGCGACGGCGGCAAGAGCTGGCGCGAGTCGCTGCTGCCGGACGGGGTCCAGGACGTGTACGCGATGGCGTGCGCCTGATGTCGCCGTCGTGGCGCCCGAGTCGGTCGACGACGACGTAACCCCCGAGCGCCTCACGGAGGCGCTGCATCGCGGCGGCGGCCTCGAGGTAGGCCGCGTGGTCGAGGTCGCGGTCGAGACGTCGCGCACGACGCTCGTCTCGACCATCGAGCATCTCCGCCTGCGCTACACCGGCGGCGAGGGGCCTGCCACGCTCATCCGCAAGCAGCCGCGCACCGACATCGACCCGACGCTCCGCACGATCCTCGCCAACGAGGTCGCCTTCTATGCGAAGGTGGCGCCGCTCACGCCGCCCGGCCGTGTGCCGCGCTGTTACGGGATGGGCGGTCTCGAGGCCGGGCCGCGCTGGCTGCTGCTCGAAGACTTGACCGACTCCCACTCGATCGTGAGCGAGTGGCCGGTGCCGCCGACCGTCGAGCAGTGCGAGCGGATCGTGGACACCTATGCGGCCTTCCATGGCCAGTGGTGGGACGACTCGCGCCTCGGTGAGTCGATCGGCACGTGGATGGACACCTCGGGGACCTTCGACCGCCACCTGGCGGAGTTTCCCAAGCGGCTGGCGGCGTTCGCCGACCGCCTCGGTGATCGGCTATCGCCCGACCGGCTCGCGCTGTACGAGCGATTGCTGGACGCGGCGCCGCGACTGCTGGGCCGTTATCGCACGCATCGTGGCCTCACGCTCGTCCACGGCGACGCCCATGTCTGGAACGCCCTCCATCCGCGCGATCCGGCGACCGGCACGATCCGGCTCATCGACTGGGACGGCTGGCGGGTGGATACCGCCACCGACGATCTGTCCTACATGATGGCGCTGCACTGGTATCCCGCCCGCCGCCGGCGGCTCGAGCGCCGACTGCTCGAGCGCTACCACGCCACGCTCACCGCCGGCGGCGTCGAGCGCTACCCTCTTTCGGCGCTGCTCGAGGACTACCGGCTGTCCGTCCTCTGGCAGATCACCACGCCCGTGTGGCAGGCGAGCTTCCGACTGGCCGCCGGCATCTGGTGGAGCCACCTGGAGCGCATCATGCTCGCGGTCGACGACCTCGACTGCCGCGCGCTGCTCGGCTGACCGCGGCGCGGCGCCGGTCACTCCCCCCGCAGCGTCGGATCGAGCAGGTCGCGCAGCCAGTCGCCGGTGCGGCTGACGGCCAGCGACGTCACCATCAGCACGAGGCCGGGGAAGGTCGAGATCCACCACGCACTGTCCAGGTACTCGCGGCCCTCTTGCACCATCACGCCCCACGACGGTGTCGGCGGCTGGATGCCGAGGCCGAGGAAGGACAGCGTCGCCTCCAGCACGATGGCGCGGGCCAGCTCCAGCGTGGCGACGACGACGAGCGACGAGAGCACGTTCGGCAGGATGTGGCGCACGATGACGCGGGCGACCGAGCCGCCGAGGGCCTGGATGGCGTCGACGAACTCGCGCGAGCGCAGCACGAGTACCTGCGAGCGCAGCACGCGGGCGTAGCCGACCCAGCCCGACAGGCCGATCACCGCGATCAGCGTGGGGAACGACGGGCCCAGCACGGCGATGATGCCGATGGCGAGCAGGATGAACGGAAACGCGAGCTGGGCGTCGGCGATCGTCATGATGACGCTGTCGGTGAAGCCGCCGCGATAGCCGGCCAGGATGCCGAGGCTGGCGCCGAGGAGGCCGCCGACCAGGACGGCGGAGAAGCCGACCAGCAGCGAGACGCGCGAGCCCCAGATGACGCGCGAGAGGACGTCGCGGCCCAGATGATCGGTGCCGAGCAGGTGGGCCTTGCCGTCGGAGGCCTGCAGCGTGGGACCGACCAGGCGCGCGCGCAGCGTCTGGCGCAGCGGATCCTGCGGCGCCAGCCACGGCGCCGCCAGCGCGCTCACGGCCAGCGCGAGGACGAAGACGCCACCGGCGATGACGAGTCGCCGCGTGCGACGGGCGCCGGCGCCGCCGCGGATGGCCGGCGCGTCGACGGCGATCGTGTCAACGGGGACGGACGCGGGGATCGAGGACGCCATAGAAGAGGTCGATCGCGAAGTTGAGGACGATGAAGAGCAGGGCCGAGAGGAAGACCGTGCACTGCACGATCGGATAGTCGCGGTTGTAGATCGACTGGATCGCGAGCCGGCCGATGCCGGGCCAGGCGAAGACCGTCTCGGTGACGACGGCGCCGCCCAGCAGGGTGCCGAACTGAAGCCCGGTGATCGTGACGATCGGCAGCGCGGCGTTCTTGAGTGTGTGCTTCACGACGACGGCCAGCTCCGACAGGCCCTTGGCGCGGGCGGTGCGCACGTAGTCCTGGCGCAGCACGTCGAGCACGGCCGAGCGGGTCAGCCGTGCGATCGACGCCATCGAGAAGGCGCCCAGCGTCAGCGCCGGCAGCACGAGGTTCGTCCAGTCGCCGCGCCCGGAGGTGGGGAACCAGCCCAGCTTCAGCGAGAGCGTCAGGATGAACAGGATGCCGAGGAAGAAGGTGGGCGCCGACTGGCCGACCAGCGCCACGCCCATCGCGGCGTGATCGACGGGTGAGTTGCGGTGGATCGCCGACAGCATGCCGATCGGCACCGCGACCACGAGGGCGAGCCCGAACGCCGTCAGGCCCAGCTCGAGCGTGGCCGGCAGGTAGCCCACCACGACGCTCCAGGCCGGCTCGCGGAAATGGATGGAGCGGCCGAAGTCGCCGCGCAGCGCGTTGCCGACGAAGGTCGCGTACTGCACCGGCAGCGGACGATCGAGGCCGAGGTCGTGGCGCACGCGCATGATCTCGCTGGTCGGCGCGTCGGGCGGCAGCAGCAGCGGCACCGGATCGCCGGACAGGCGCATGACCACGAAGACGACGGTGGTGACCAGCCAGACGGCGATGAGGGCTCGCAGGAGCTTCGGAGCCAGGAAGCCGAGGACGCCGCGCATCGGTTCAGCCGGGCCGGGACCCCGACGGGCCCGGCCCGAGCGCCACGCTAGGCGCGCTTGAACTTGAAGTTGAAGCGCCGGATCTCGAACTGCTGGTTCGGATTCGGCGTGAACTCGACGTACTTCTGCAAGCCGTAGTCCTCGTACGGCTGGATGACCGGGAGCCACGGGAAATTCTCGAGGAAGATCTTCTCCATCTCCCGGTACGACGCCTCGCGGAACTTCTCGTCCACCGAGAAGCGGGCGGCGTTGCCCAGCTCGTCGAACCGCGGGTGGCGCCAGTAATCCTGGGGCCCGCCGGGGCCGATGAGCCGCCACACCATGCCGTCGGGATCGCCGAGCGTGGAGGTGGGATCCGACCAGAAGACGCCCTTGAACGACTTCTCGCGGTTCTTCTCGGCGCGCACCGAGTACTCGATGACCTCCACCTTGGCATTGACGCCGACGTCGCGCCACATGCCCTGGATCGCCTCTGACATCTGCTTGTCGTTGGAGAGGTAGGCGACGGTCGTCTCGATGACGATCTCCTCGTTCTTGTAGCCGGCCTTCTTGAGGAGATCGCGGGCCGCGCTCGGGTTGTAGGGCAGCGGCGGCAGCTTCGAGTCGAAGTGGTTGTCGCCTTTGGCGACCATGCCGTTCGGCACGATGCCGCGCCCGCGCCAGAGCTCCTTGACGATCGCCTCGCGGTCGATGGCGTGCGACAGCGCCTGCTTCACCAGCGGATTGTCGAGCGGCGGGCGCTTGCTGTTGACGGCCATCACGTAGAGCCCGGCGTAGAGTGCGCCGGTCACGCGCGTGGTCGCGTTGCCGGCCACTCGCTCCTCCTGATCGGCCGGCAGCTGGGTGATGATGTCCACCTCGCCCTTGAGCAGCGCCGCGATCCTGGGCGCCGTCTCCGGAATCGGCCGCACGGTCCAGCGGTCCATGTCGATGCGGCCTCCCCAGTAGTCGGGATTGGCCTCGCAGACGAGCTTGTCGTCCTTCGTCCACGAGACGAACCGCACCGGGCCGGTGCCGACCGGCTTGGCGTTGAAGCCGTCGTTGCCGGCGGACTCGACGTACTTCTTGGGGACGATCTGGCCCCCGTAGAACCCCAGCCGGGCCGGCAACAGCGGGTCCGGCTTCTTGGTGTGGACGACCAGGGTGGTGGCGTCGGGCGCCTCGATCCGGTCGATGGTGCTCAGTGCGGTGGCCACCATCGTCTTGGCGGTCGGACTGTACGTACGCTCGATGCTGAACTTGGCGTCGGCCGAGCTGAACGGATCACCGTTGTGGTACTTCACGCCCGGCCGCAGCTTGAACGTCCACGTGGTCGGTGCCGTCAGCTTCCAGTCCGTCGCCAGGGCGGGGTGGAGCTTGCCGTCGGGGTGCCGGCTGGTGAGGTTGTCGAAGAGGTTGAAGGACACGCGGATGTCGTTGGAGGAGGTACTGTAGTGCGGATCGAGCCTGGAGATGTCGCCGCCCTGCGCGGTGATCAGCTCACGCTTCTGCGTGGTCTGCGCTCGGGCAGGGCCGGGCAGCGCCGGCGCCAGCGCGGCGGCGGCGCCGGCCGTCGCGGCGGACTTCAGGAGCTCACGTCGGGTCAGTTGGCTCATGCGACACCTCGTCTGGCGCGGGGGCGGCGCCCCCGGGGATCTCTTCCACGATGAAGGTGGCGACTATTCTCGACAGGCGCGGCGCCCTGTCAAGTGCGCCCGGCCCGACGGCCGGGTGCTAGAATCGCCCGCGTCATGATCCGCACGGCCGACGTCGTGGTCATCGGCGGAGGCGCCAATGGCACCAGCACCGCGTTCCACCTCACGCGGCTGGGCGTCCGCAACGTCGTCCTCGTCGAGCGCCGGCAGCTGGCGGCCGGCGCCACCGGCAAGTCGGGCGCGCTGGTCCGCATGCACTACACGAACGAGGCCGAGTCGCGCCTCGCGTTCGAGAGCCTGAAGGTCTTCCGCAACTTCGGCGAGATCGTCGGCGGCGACTGCGGCTTCGAGTCCGTCGGCTTCGTGCAGCTCGTGGGCCGCGAGTACACGGCCGCCCTGCACCGCAACGTCGCGCGCCAGCAGAAGCTCGGCATCAACACCCGGGCGATTGCGCCGGCCGAGGTCGGTGACCTCCTGCCCGGCGCGGACGTGAGCGACGTCGGCGCCGCGGCGTGGGAGGCGGACTCCGGCTTTGCCGATCCGTCGGCGACCACGTTCGCGTTCGCCGAGGCCGCGCGCCTGGGCGGCGCCCGCATCGAGACCGGCGTCGAGGCGCTGCGCGTGGCGACCGACGGCGCCCGCGTCGCCGGCGTCGAGACGTCGGACGGCCGCATCGCGGCGCCGACCGTCGTGATCGCCGCCGGCGCATGGTCGACGCCGTTGCTGACGCCGCTCGGCCTCGACGTGCCTCTGGCCCCGCATCGCATCCAGGTCGCGATCTTCCGGTGGCCGCCGGGCCTGACGCGGCGCCATCCGGCGGTCATCGACGCCGTGCACCAGGCGTGGTTCCGGCCGGAGGGCCGCGCCTCGACGCTGATCGGCGTCGAGCTGGGCTCGGCCCACGCCGATCCGGAGAAGTTCCACGAGGCCGTGGACGAGTCGTACGTCGGCGCCTGCCGCGCGGCGCTGGCCGCGCGCTGGCCGGTCTTCGGGGGCGCGCTCATGCGCGGCGGCTGGGCCGGCATGATCATGATGAGTGCCGACGGGCGACCGATCATCGATCGACTCGGCCCCGACGGGCTGTGGGGCATGCTGGGCGACTCCGGCACCTCCTTCAAGACCTCCCCGGCCATCGGCCGCTGCCTCGCCGAGTGGATCGTGACCGGTGCGTCGACGACCGCCGACCTCCATCCGTTCCGCGCGTCGCGCTTCGCCGAGGGCCGCCCGTGGCACGACCCCGACCACTACGGCGGTCAGAGCCTCACCGTGTCTCGCTGAGGTCGCGCTCCGGTCTGAACCGCGCCCGTCCCCTCGCCATCGCCGCCATCACGCTGGCCGTGCAGAACGGCGTGATGATGTCATTCGCGGTGCTGTACCTGCCGCTGCTGGAGGAGTTCCATGCCTCGCGCGGCGAGGTGGCGGCGGTGCAGTCGGTGGTGCTGCTGCTCGGCGGCTTCGGCTCGCCGCTGGTCGGCTGGGCCTTCGATCGGCTCGGGCCGCGCCGGTTGTTCCAGTTCGGGGCCACGCTGGCCGCGCTCGGTTTCTCGCTCGGCAGCCGGGCGCCGTCGCTGCCGGTCCTGGCGCTCACCTATGGGCTGCTGGGCGGGCTCGGCCTGGCCTGTCTCGGCAGCCAGGGCAACATGACGGTGGCGGCGCTCTGGTACCCGCGGGCCCGCGGACGCGCCATCGCGCTCGTCGATCTCGGCACCGGCTTCGGCGCGTTCTGCTTCATCCCGCTCGGTCAGGCGCTCGTCTCGTCGCTCGGCTGGCGGCCGACGCTCCTCGTGTGGGCGGCGCTCCTCGCGCTCGTCCTGATCCCGCTCAATGCCTTCCAGGGCCGCCCGCCCTCCGAGCGCCTGGGGCCGGTGGGTGCGGCGGGAACGCCGCCGGCGCGCGACTGGACGCTGGCGAGCGCGCTCGGCGCGACGCCGTTCTGGTTTCTGGCGCTCATGCGCTTCGCCGGCGCCTGCGCGTTTCCGCTGATGAACGTCCACATGGTCGCCTACGCGATCGGTCACGGCATCCCGCCGGCGACGGCGGCGACCGCCCTTGGCGCCGTGAGTCTGGTCAGCCTGGCCGGACGGATGACGACGGGCTGGCTCTCCGATCGCGTCGGCCGCCCGCTGACGCTCACGCTCGCCTACGGCAGCGCGGCGGTCGGCATCGGGTGCCTCGGCCTCCTGGCCGCGACGGGCGCCTCGTGGTGGCTCGCGCTCTACGTCCTCTTCTACGGCATGGCCCAGGGCTCGAGCGGCATCATTGCCGCGGCGCGCGCGGCCGACGTGTTCGCCGGCGCCGCGTTCGGCTCGATCTGGGGCATGCTGGGGTTGGCCATCGGCCCCGGCGAAGCGCTGGGCGCCTGGCTGGGCGGCCGGATCTTCGACGCGACCGGGAGCTATCTGCCGGCGTTCGTGTTCTCGGTCACGATGCTCGTCACCGGCGTCATCGCCATCTGGAGGGTGCGCGCGTGATCCTCGACGTCGTGCGAACGATGTACCGCTACAACACGTGGGCGAACGCCCGCATCCTCGATGCGGCGACGCGGCTCACGCCGGCCCAGCTGATCGCCCCCGGCGGCGCCAGCTTCGACTCCGTCCGCGACACGCTCGCGCACACGCTGAACGCGCAGTGGCTGTATCTCGAGCGCTGGCAGGGGCGCTCGCCGCGCGCCTGGCCCGCCGCCGCCGCCTCGGTGGACCTCGCGTCGATTCGCGCGCGCTGGGACGTGATCGAGCGCGACACGCAGACGTTCCTGGCCGCCCTGACCGAGGCGCGCGCCGCCGCCGTCGTCGAGTACACGAACATGCAGGGCGAGCGCTGGGCGTATCCGCTGTGGCAGCAACTGCTGCACCAGGTGAATCACGCGACCCAGCACCGCAGCGAGGCCGCCATGCTCCTGACGAACCTCGGCCACTCACCCGGCTGGCTCGACCTCCTCTATTTCATCGACCTCGAGAAGGCCGGGAAGGCGTGACGCGTTGTCGAGGAGCGCCACGGCTCCGCCGGGGCGCTCCGAGCGTGTGGGGGGTGTGGGGGGCCATGTCGGGGCCCCCCACGTCTATATAAACCTCCAGCTCGTGGCCGTCGGGATCGCGGATGCAGAAGCCGCGGTCGTACTCGCCGAACGGCGTGAGACCGTGCGCCTCCACCCACCGTCGGGCCGCGGCGAGGTCCTCCGGCGACGTGCCGATGTCGAACGCGACGTGGTAGAGGCCGGGGACGCCCCTGGGCTGCGGACCAGGGCCCTCGGCGCGCGCCAGCTCGCACGAGACGTCGTGGTGATGGACGCCGGCGGAGAAGAACACGATGCGTCCGTTCTTGCCGGTGCCAGTCTCCGCGAGCCCGAGCACGTCGCGATAGAAGCGCCGGGTGGCGTCGAGGTCGCGCACGAAGAACGAGACGTGACCGAGCTCGCGGACCGCGAGGCGTCCCGGCGTGGGCGCGGCCCGCGCGGGTGTCTCCATGGCGGCGGTAGTGTAACATTGGCTGGTCATGGCTGACTCCAAGCCGGCGGCCCTGCGCACGGCCGTCGCGACCGAGTTCCTTCCCGTGGCCGAGCGCGTGAAGCCCCACACGAAGCTGATCGCGCTGCTGGCGCTCGGCCACTTCGTGATCGACGTGAACCAGGGGGCGTTGCCGGCCGTCCTGCCGTTCCTCAAGCACGTCCACACGCTGTCCTATGCGCAGGCGGCGATGATCGTGCTGGCCGCCAACGTGGCGTCGTCGATCATCCAGCCGCTGTTTGGCTACCTCTCCGATCAGATCGCGCGGCGCTGGCTGCTGCCGCTCTCGGTGTTCGTGTCCGGTCTCGGCATCGCGCTCCTCGGATTGGCTCCGGGCTACGCGGCGGTGGTGGCCCTCGTCATCGTCCTCGGGCTGGGCGCGGCCGCCTGGCATCCCGAAGGCTACAAGACCGCCAGCAGCGTGGCCGGTGATCGCAAGGCCACCGCGCTCTCGTGGTTCTCGCTCGGCGGCAACGTCGGCATCGCGGTGGGGCCGCCGTTGATGATCTTTCTGGTGGCCGGTCTCGCCGGCGATGGCTTCCGCCCCGCCCACACGCTCGGAATGCTGGGCCCGACGCTCGTCGTCGGCACGCTCCTGCTGGCCGTGCTGCCGAGGCTCACGCGGGAATCGGCCGCGCCGCCGGCCGCCGCGCGCGCGGGGGATTCGGGCCTGAACATGCCGCGCGCGATGGCGTTGCTGATCCTCGTCGTCACCATGCGCGCCTGGTCGTCGCTCGGCTTCAGCACGTTCGTGCCCTTCTACTACCTCGACACGCTGAAGGCCGACCCGCGCCTGGTCGGCGTCGTGCTCTTCGTGTTCCTCGGCGCCGGCGCGCTCGGCACCGTCGTCGCCGGACCGATCGCCGACCGCGTCGGCGCGCGGACCTTCATGCAGTGGGTGCTGCTGGCCGCCATTCCGTTCGGGGCGCTGTTCCTCGTCTCGAGCGGGCCGCTGGCCTTCGTGGCGCTCGGGCTGTTCGGCGCGGCGCTGACCTCGAGCTTCTCCGTCTCGGTCGTGCTGGGCCAGGCCTATCTCCCGCGCAACGCCGGCATGGCCTCGGGGCTCATCGTCGGCTTCGCGATCGGACTGGGCGGCGCCGGCGTGACCGCGCTTGGCTGGATCGCCGACCGCTGGGGCGTGCCGACGGCGCTCTGGATCAGCGCGCTGATGCCGCTGGCCGGGTTCGCCCTCACGCGCTTCCTGCCGGCGCCGCGGGGCCACGCCGCCGCGTGAACGAGCGACTCCCGCTCCAGGACGGTGAGCAGGTGCTGCTCATCGATCAGCGCGGCAAGCGCCACCTGATCTTCCTGCGCAAGTCGGAGACGTTCCACTCCGACCGCGGCTGGATCCCGCACGACTCCGTGATCGGCCAGCCGGAGGGCTCGTGGGTGCGCTCCTCGATGGGGCTACGCTACCTCGCGCTCCGGCCGACGCTGGCCGAGTTCGTGCTGGAGATGCCGCGGGGCGCCCAGGTGATCTATCCCAAGGACCTCGCCATGATCCTCTTCTGGGCCGACGTCTACCCGGGCTGTCGCGTGCTGGAAGCCGGCACCGGCTCCGGCGCGCTGACGCTCGCGCTGCTGCGCGCCGTCGGCCCCGAGGGACGCGTCATCACCTACGAGCAGCGCGAGGAGTTCGCCCGCCGCGCGCTGGCCAACATCCACATGCGGGCCGGCGAGGTCGGCAACCTCATGGTGCGGCTGCGGCCCGTCGAGGATGGCCTCGGCGAGGAGGAGCCGGTCGATCGGGTCGTGCTCGATCTGCCGGAGCCGTGGAAGCTGACGGCGGCGGTCGCCCGCGTGCTGCGCCCCGGCGGCATTCTCCTCATGTACGTGCCGACGATCATCCAGTCGCACCAGATCACCGAGGCGCTGCAGCGCGAGCGGGCGTGGGCGCTGGTGGAGACCTTCGAGACGCTGGTGCGGCCGTGGAACATCGATGGCACCTCGGTGCGGCCGTTCCACCGCATGGTGGCCCACACCGGGTTCATCACGGTCGCCCGGCGGGTCGTGCCGGAGGAGGGCGTCGCCATGCCGCGCCTGCCGCTGCCCGAGCGGGACGAGTAGGTCGGCGGAATCCGGGCCAAGGAGTTTCGATGATCACGTTCATGCGCCGCTATCGAAAGGGCCTGCAGCTGGGCCTGCTCGTCGTCATCGCCGCGTTCGTGGGCTCGCTGTTCGTCTTCGGCTCGCGGAGCTTCGACGGCTCGTCGGGCGCCGACGGCGACCGGGTCGCCACCGTCAACGGCGAGCCGATCTCCCGCAAGCAGTTCCACGACCGCTACCAGGCCGTTCTCGACTACTACGCCCAGGCCAATCGCGGCCGTCTCTCGCCGGAGATCGCCGAGCAGCTGGGACTGCCCCAGCGGGTGGTGGACGAGCTCGTCACCGAGGCCGTGGTGGTTCAGCGCGCCCAGGGCGAGGGCCTCGGTGTCGACGACGAGGAGTTCAACGCCGCCGTCCACGCCATGCGCGAGTTCCAGGACAACGGCCGCTTTTCGATGGACCGCTACCGGCGTTTCTTGCAGATGCGCGGTGTCGACGCCGAGCGCGACCTGCGGCGCTATCTCACCATGCGCAAGGTCCAGCGCATGATCGCCGGCGGCGTGCGGGTGACCGACGCCGAGGTCGAGCAGGCGTGGCAGCTCCGGCGGGAGCAGGTGCGGGCGGCGTGGGCGCTCGTCGAGCTGGGGCCACTGGTGGCGTCGGCGGCCGCTCCCGACGAGGAGATCGCCGAGTATTTCAAGGCGCACGGCGAGGAGTTCAAGCAGCCGGAGCGGCGCAAGGTCCAGTACGTGACGCTCGTCGCCAAGGACTTCACGCCGAAGATCAGCGACGCCGACGTCGAGAAGTACTACACCGAACACACCAAGGAGTTCGAGACGCCGCGCCAGGTCCACGCCAGCCACGTCCTGGCCCGCGTCGGCGAGACCGGCGGCAGCGAGGCCGAGGACAAGGCGCGCGACAAGGTGGCTGACGTCATCCGGCGCGCCAGGGCCGGCGAGGACTTCGGCAAGCTCGCCCGGGAAATCTCCGACGATCCCGGATCGAAGGACAAGGGCGGCGACCTCGGCTGGGTCAGCCAGGGTGACATGGTGCCGCCCTTCGAGCAGGCGCTGTTCGCGCTCAAGAAGGGCGAGCTGACCGCGGAGCCCGTGCGCACCCCGTACGGCTTCCACGCCATCAAGGTGCTCGACGTCCGTGAGGGCACCCGCAAGCCGCTCAAGGACGTGGCCGCGCAGATCCGCGATCGGCTCGCCGCCGAGGCGGCCGAGAAGGCCGCTCGCGCGAAGGCCGACGAGGTGCGGCCGGCGCTCCAGCAGACGAAGGACTTCATGGCCCAGGCGCGGACGCTCGGGCTGGCGCCGGTGGAGACCTCGATGACGAAGGCGGCGCGGCCGCCCGGCATGCCCGAGGGCGCCGACTCGCTCGAAGACGCGGCGTTCGCGCTTGCGCTGGGCGGCGTCACCACGCCGGTGAAGACGCCGGCCGGCTGGGTCGTGCTGAAGGTCGTCGACACCGTCCCGGCCGGCGTGCCGCCGCTCGCCGAGATCCGTGACCGGGTGGCCGCCACTGTGAAGCGCCTCAAGGCCGACGCGCTCGCGGCGGGCCGCGCCAAGCAGCTGGCCGACGAGGCCAAGAGCGGCAACCTCGAGGGCGCCGCCAGGAAGGTCGGCGCGAGCTATGGCGAGACGCTACGCTTCTCGCGCAGCAAGCCAGCCGAGAAGCTGCCGGGCGACGCCCAGCTGGCCGCGCTGCAGACGCCGACCGGCGAGACGAGCCCGGCGGTGCGCACGCCCCAGGGGTACTACGTCGTCAAGGTGCTCGAGCGAGCGCCGGCCGGGCCGGTCGATCCGCTGGAGCGCGATAAGCTCGAGAAGGAGCTGACGAGCCAGAAGCAGAACCAGGTGTGGGAGCGGTGGGTGATGGCCGCGCGCGGCGAGTCCCGCATCGAGGTCGTCGGTCAGAAGACACCGAGGCGAGGCTGATGCGCGCCTCGTTCTACGAGGGCGCCGGGCGGTTCCGCATCGGCGACGCCGCCCGGCCGGCCGCCGCGCCCGGCGAGGCGTTGCTGCGAGTCCGTCGGGTGGGCATCTGCGGCACCGATCTGCACATCTTCCAGGGCCGAGCCGATCCACTCGTGCGGGGAGTGCCGCGCGTGTCGGATGGGCGGTTACTACCTCTGCTATCGCCTGAAGATCTACGGGGTGGAGCTGCCCGGCGGCATGCAGGACTACTGGACGGTGCCGGCGGTGCGGATGCTCCACGTGCCGGACACCCTCGGCGACGACCAGGCCGCCATGATCGAGCCGCTCGCGGTGGCCACCCACGACGTGCGGCGCGCGGAGGTGAAGGCGGGCGACTCGGTGCTGGTCCTGGGCGGCGGACCGATCGGCGCGCTCATCGCGATGGTCTCGCGCCACCGCGGCGCCCGCGTCGTCGTGAGCGAGATCAACCCGTTCCGCGTGGAGATCCTGGCCAAGCTCGGCATCGACGTCGTCGGGCCCGGCCGTGACCTCGCCGCCTTCGTCGACGAGTGGACCGGCGGCGACGGCGCCGACGTCGTGTTCGAGGTGACCGGTAACGCCGCCGCCGTCACCGCGATGACCGGCCTCGCACGCGTGCAGGGCACGATCAGCATGGTCGCGATCCACGCCGAGCCGCTGCCGGTCGACCTTTACCGGTTCTTCGCACGCGAATTGACGATGCACGGCAGCCGGCTGTACGCGCGCGAGGACTGGGACGAGGCGATCCGCCTCGCGGCGACCGGCGCCGTCACGCTCGGCCCGCTGGTCAGCCGCCGAGTTCCCCTGGAGTCCTTGCAGGACGGGATGGAGCAGGCGCTGCGCGGCGGGCCCGTCA
The DNA here is from genome assembly GCA_005887895.1 of Candidatus Rokuibacteriota bacterium. Classification (GTDB taxonomy): domain Bacteria; phylum Methylomirabilota; class Methylomirabilia; order Rokubacteriales; family CSP1-6; genus AR5. The sequence goes on along the minus strand of VBPC01000157.1, from coordinate 30,004 downwards.
TGAAGGTCCTCATCGACCTGCGTGCCTGACGGCCGCCGGCGGGGGCGCGGCCGCGGCCAGGGCCGGCGACCACGAGCGGCGCGGCGTAGGACCCGTTGCGGTGACCATACGTCTCTGGCTGCGCTATGTGAGCGACGCGGGGGTGGGGATTCGGCGGCGGGCGGCGCGTTCGTGATCCCGAGACGCTGCGGCGCATCCGGTCGCTCGTCATTCCGCCGGCCTGGACGGACGTGCGGATCTGTGCCTCGGCGCACGGACACATCCAGGCGGTGGGGCGCGACGCCCGGGGACGCAAGCAGTACCGGTATCACCCCCGGTGGCGCGCGGTGCGCGACCAGACGAAGTACACGCGCATGCTCGCCTTCGCCCGGGCGCTGCCGCGGATCCGCGCGCGCGTCGACGCGGACCTGGCCCGGCGCCGTCTGCCGCGCGCGAAGGTGCTGGCCACCGTGGTCCGGCTGCTGGAGACGACGCTGATCCGCGTCGGCAACGAGGAATACGCGCGCGCCAACAACTCGTTCGGGCTCACGACGCTGCGCGGCCGTCACGTCGACGTCGACGGCCCCGAGGTGCGCTTCGAGTTCCGCGGCAAGGGTGGCAAGACGCACGCCGTCGGCGTGCGCAACCCGCGCGTCGCCCGCATCGTCCGACGGCTGCACGAGCTGCCGGGGCAGGAGCTCTTCCAGTACGTCGACGACGACGGCGCCCCGCGCACGATCGATTCCGCCGACGTGAACGCCTACCTGCGCGAGATCGGCGGCGACGACTTCACCGCGAAGGACTTTCGCACCTGGGCGGGGACGGTGCTGGCCGCGCGGGCGCTGGCCGAGGCGCGTCGGTTCAGGACAGTCCGCGAGGCACGCCGTAACGTCGTGCGGGCGATCGAGCGCGTCGCCGCGCGGCTCGGCAACACGCCGGCAATCTGCCGCAAGGGCTACGTGCACCCCGGGATCGTCGACGCTTATCTCGACGGCGTGACGATCGGCCGAACGCTGGGCGGCCTCGACGCGGCCGAAGGGGTGGTGCTCGGCCTGCTGCAGCGGCGACTCGCGCGGCCGGCGGGCGCCGCCCGCGCCGCCTGACGCGTCGCCTCGTGTTACCGTACCGGCATGGCGATGCCGCGGACGCCGATGACCCGGGCCGGTTACGAAAAGCTCAAGGAGGAGCTGGAGCGGCTCAAGCGGATCGAGCGGCCGGCGATCACCAAGGCGATCGCCGAGGCCCGCGCCCACGGCGACCTGTCGGAGAATGCGGAGTACCACGCCGCCCGCGAGAAGCAGAGCTTCACCGAGGGGCGCATCAACGAGCTGGAGGGCAAGGTGGGCGCCGCCGAGGTGATCGAGCCGCCGAACGGCGGCGATCGCGTGACGTTCGCGTCCACGGTCCGCCTCGAGGACGAGAGCGGCAAGGAGGTGCGCTACTGGATCGTGGGCTCCGACGAGGCCCAGCCGGCCCGAGGGCTCATCTCGATCCTGGCGCCGCTGGCCCGCACGCTGATCGGCAAGCGCGTGGGTGACACCGTCACCGCGCAGCTGCCCGGCGGCAAGAAGACGTTCGAGATCCTCGAGGTCAACTTCCCCTGGGCCGGATGAGCGCCTGATGCCGACCGCTGCGGCCGCCGACGGCGTGAAGCTCTACTACGAGGAGATCGGTCGTGGCACGCCGATCGTCTTCGTCCACGAATTCGCCGACGACTGCCGCGGCTGGGCGCCACAGGTGAAGTTCTTCGCGCGGCGCTACCGGACGCTCGCCTTCAACGCGCGCGGCTACCCGCCGTCCGACGTCCCGGAGGACGCCGCGCGCTACTCCCAGGTCCAGGCGGCGGACGACATCAAGGCCGTGCTCGATCACCTGGGCCTGGCGAAGGCCCACGTCGCAGGGCTCTCGATGGGGGGCTATGCCACGCTGCACTTTGGCCTCATGTACCCCGAGCGGGCGCTGTCGCTCACCATCGCCGGTGCCGGCTATGGCAGCGGCACCGAGCGCACGACGTTCCACAAGGATACCGATTACCTCGTCCGCCAGTTCGACGCCGGGATGGCCGCGGTGGCGGAGTTCTACGCGCGCGGGCCGACCCGCGTGCAGTTCATGGCCAAGGATCCGGTGGGCTGGCGGGAGTTCTACGACCGGTTCGCCGGCGGCTCCGCGCTCGGCCACGCCAACACCCTGCGCGGCGTGCAGCGGCAGCGGCCGTCGATCTTCGAGCTCGAGGCCCGGCTCGGGCGGCTCGAGGTGCCGACGCTCATCATGACCGGCGACGAGGACGAGCCGTGCCTGGAGCCGGCGATCTTCATGAAGCGCACGATCGCGACGTCGGGGCTGATCATCCTGCCCAAGTCCGGTCACGCCATCAACCTCGAGGAGCCCGACCTCTTCAATCGCGCGGTGCTCGACTTCCTGACCGCGGTCGACGCCGGACGCTGGCCGCGCCGCGATCCCGCCTCCCAGACGGGCTCGGCGACGCTGCCGGCGGATCGCACCACCGGCCGCTGACCGGGAGTGCCGCTCGAGCGCATCGCCGTCGCGACCGATCCGCCGGTCCGCGGGGTGCTGCACCCGGCCGCGTCGCTCGAGGGCTCCGGCTTCGTGCTCACCCACGGCGCCGGCGGCAACGCCGAGGCGCCGCTGCTTGTCGCCGTGGCCGAGGCGTTCGCCGCCCGCGGGGTGAGCGTCCTGCGCTGCGATCTACCGTACCGCCAGGCGCGCGCGCGAGGCGGGCCATCGCCCGCCGGTGCCGCGCGCGACCGCGCCGGCCTGCGCACGGCGCTCGGCGTGCTGCGCGAACGTGTCGCCGGCCGGCTCTTCCTCGGCGGCCATTCGTACGGCGGGCGCCAGGCCTCGATGCTGGTGGCCGACGAGCCGGCGCTGGTGAGCGGGCTCCTGCTGCAGTCCTATCCGCTACACCCGCCCGGCAAGCCCGAGGACGTGCGCATCGCGCACCTGCCGCGCCTGCGCGTCCCCACCCTCCTCGTCCACGGCACGACCGACCCCTTCGCCACCTCCAACGAGCTCGCCTCCCTCCGCGCCCTGATCCCCGCCCGCACCGCCCTCATCACCGTGAACGCCGGTCACGACCTCGGCTGGGGCCGTCCAAGGAGCTTCGATCGCGCGTTGCCGTCGCGAATCGCCGCCGCCTTCCTCGACCTGGTAGGTAACGGTTAGATCGACCACGTTCGAGCGCCGGCTTTGCCGGCGCAATCGATGTTCCAGGGGGAAGCAGGGAGGAGCGCGCCGACTAGGCGCGCGACGACCGCCGGAAGGGGGACGAAGTCCCCCTCCGGGGTGCTACCGAAGCGCGTCCCGGAGCTCGCGCGTGAGCGCGTCCACCGTCCCGCGGGTGCCGCCGGCGAGCTTGAGCTTCCACTCGCCCTCGGTCTCGAAGCGGCGATCGCGCAACCGCTCGCCCCACGGCTTGATCGCCTCGCGGATGGCATTGAGATCGTACGAGTCGCGGCGCAGCTCGCGAGCGCGAGCCATCACGTCGGGCGCGGTGCGGACGAAGGCGCGCAGCGCGGCGCCGGTCTTGATCGAGTACTTCCGGCCGGCCCAGGCGCCGGGGAACGTCGTGGACAGCGCCTTGATGTAGTTGAGGAAGAACCGCTTGGCGTGCTGGCGCACCTCCTGGATCCGAGCGCCGCCGCCCACCTTCTCGACGGTCTCCAGTAAATCGACGATCTCCTCGGCCAGCGGCGCCTGGCTCACGCGGCCGCGGCCGGTGCCGAGCATCTTGATCTCGCCGTGCAGCGGCGAGGTGTCGTCCTCGTTGAGCGAGCGGATGACGTCGTGGGCGAGCGCTTGGTTGGGATCGGGATAGAGCTTGCGCCCGGAGAGGCTGATGATGTGCGAGGGGTTCAGCCGCGTGTGCTTGGCATTGATCGTCACGAAGAGCTCGACGATCTGCCGCGCGTCGAGCGAGTCGAAGAGCACGGCCGGCACCTCGATGCCCGCCGCCTCGCCGTTCTGGCTGAGCGCGTGCAACGCGAGCAGGCGATGCTGGCCGTCGAGCACGCGCAGCACCCCGTGCTCCTCGGGAATCTGCAGCAGGCCGAGGTCGTGGTGACCGGCCACCGGGGTGAACGTGAACCGCTTCTCGGAGGTGATGATCACGGCGCCCGGAATGGCCGGCAGCGTGGCGGCGTCCTTGCACTCCCGGTAGTACGCGGCCAGCTCGTCGATCTTGCGGCGGATGACGGGACGCTGGTAGGCGGTCTCGCTCTCGCTGATGCGCTTCTCGAGCATGTCCCAGTTGACCCGCGAGCGCGAGGCCTTGCTCTTCTTGCCCTTGGCGTCGGGCTCGGGACCGCCGGTGTAGCCGAGCACCTCGAACTTGACGAGCCGGTCGATGTCCTTGGCGCTCAGTCCCGCCTGGTAGAACTCGACGCCGAATTGTTTGACGCGGCGCGCAGGCACGCTGATCATGGGGCGCCAATGTAACTGATCGGCAAACCCCTGTCAACAGAGGGGTTTTTGCCCCGGCCCCACCTGAAGTAGCGGAATTCGATGCCTACTGCAGGCTGAAGGTCTCCGCGGCGAGCGCCGCGATGTGGCGCCCGATCGCCAGCGAGGCGGTCGCGGCCGGTGACGGCGCGTTCAGCACGTGGATCGCGTCGGGCGTCGACACGATGCTGAAGTCGTCGAGCAGGGTGCCGTCGGCCCGCACGGCCTGCGCGCGCACGCCGGCGCCGCCGGGCGCGATGTCCTCGGCCTTCAGGTCGGGGACGAGGCGCTGCAGCGACTCCACGAACTTCTTCTTCGACAGCGAGCGGTGCATCTCGTAGGCCCCGACGCGCCAGTACTTGCGCGCCATCGCCCAGAAGCCGGGGAAGCGCAGCGTGCCGGCCAGCTCGCGCGGCCGCACGCGCGTGAAGCGATAGCCCTCACGGGCGAACGCCAGCACCGCGTTGGGGCCCGCCTCGACCTCGCCGTGGATCGTGCGCGTGAAGTGGACGCCGAGGAACGGAAACTCCGGATCGGGCACGGGGTAGATCAGGCCCCGCACGAGCGACTCGCGCTCGGGCCGCAGGAAGTAGTACTCGCCCCGGAAGGGCACGATCTGCACGTCGGGCGCGGCGCCGGCGAGCCGGGCGACCACGTCGGAGTAGAGGCCGGCGCAGTTCACGATGCGGCGGGCGGTGATGGTGTGCTGCTGCGTGCTCACCGCGACCCCGCCGCCCTTGATGCGGGTGATCGCGCTCACCGGGAAGCGGTACTCGATGGTCACCCCGCGCGCGACGAGGTCGCGGCCGAGCGCGGCCGTCACCTCGCTGTAGTCGACGATGGCCGTGTTCGGCGAGTGGATGCCGGCCACCGCCCGCACGTGCGGCTCGATCTCGCGCACGCGGCCGGCGTCGATCATCGCCACGCCCGGCACCCCGTTGGCGACGCCGCGCTCGTAGAGCGTGCGCAGGCGCGGCAGCTCCTCGTCGGAGGTCGCCACGATGACCTTGCCGCAGCGGTCGTACTTGATCGCGTGCGCCTCGCAGAACTCCACCATCGACCGGGCGCCCTCGACGCACAGGCGCGCCTTGAACGAGCCGGGCTTGTAGTAGATGCCGGAGTGGATGACGCCGCTGTTGTGGCCGGTCTGGTGCGTGCCGAGCTGCGCCTCCTTCTCGCAGAGGGCCAGCGTCAGCGACGGCGCGCGTTCGAGCAGGGCCCGGGCGGTGGCGAGGCCCACGATGCCCCCGCCGATGATCGCGATGTCGTACGTCATGGCGGAGGCATTATAGCCACCACGCCAACGCTACTGCAGCGGCGAGAACGACGTCGGCTTCCAGATCTTGTTGACCACGCGCTCCAGCAGTGGGCCGTTGGCCTCGGACGCCTTGCGGGCGGCCTGCCACTCCGGATCGGCCTGGAACGCCGTCCACGCCTTCTGGCGATGGGCGAGGTCGTCGAACGCGCAGATGTAGACGAGCTCGTTGTTCTCGCCGATGACCGTCTCCCAGAAGCCGACCACCTGGATGCCGTGCTTCTTGAAGAGCTTCATCGTCACGTTGGCGAAGCGGGCCTGGATGTCGGGCATCCGGCCGGGCAGGGCATAGTAGGCGCGGTACTCGTAGATCATCGGGCGGCCTCCTGGTGTCGCGTGGTCGAGGATGATATACCATCGCGCGCGAGGAGGCGTCGATGGCTGGCAAGCACTTCGAGGAGCTGAAGGTGGGGGACACGTTCCGCCACGAGGTGGGGCGCACGATCACCGAGGCCGACAACGTGTTCTTCTCGACGCTCACCATGAACCCGCAGCCGCTGCACATCGACTTCCACGCCGCCGCCAAGGCCGAGTTCGGCAAGCCGCTCGTCAACAGCCTGCTCACGATGGGCATCGCGATCGGGCTGTCGGTGGCCGAGACGACGCTCGGCACCACGGTCGGCAACCTCGGCTTCGACAAGGTCGAGTTCCCCAAGCCGGTCTTCCACGGCGACACGATCTACGCCGAGACCGAGGTGGTCGACAAGCGCGAGTCCAAGTCGCGGCCGCAGTGGGGCATCGTGACCTTCGAGCACCGCGCGCGCAACCAGCACGGCGAGCTGGTGATGCGGGCCCGCCGCAATGCGATGATGCGCAAGCGGCCCGCCTGACATGGCCCCGGCCCGCCGCCGCCGCTCGCTGCACTTCGTGCCGGGCGGCAACGAGAAGATGATCGCCAAGGCGCTCACGCTCCCCGCCGACGGCCTCATCCTCGACCTGGAGGACGCGGTGACGCCGGACCTCAAGGCGGCCACGCGGCCGATCGTCACCCGCTGGCTCACCGAGCTGGACTTCGGCGGTCGCGAGCGCTGGGTGCGCATGAATCCGATCGCCACCGGCCTCGGGGTAGCCGACCTGGAGGCGACGATCGCCGGCCGGCCCGACGGCTACGTGGTGCCCAAGCCCCGGCACGCCGGCGACGTGCGGGAGATCGCGCACACGCTCGACCGGCTCGAGCACCGCCACGCCATCGCCAACGGCACCACCCGCCTGGTGCTCATCGCCACCGAGACGCCGGAAGGCCTGCTGAACATCCGCGAGGTCGCGGCGGCCACCCCGCGCATCGTCGCCGTCTCGTGGGGCATCGAGGACCTCTCGGCCGCGATGGGGCTGCCTCGCGTGCGCGATGCCGACGGCCGCTATCTCGACATCCCGCGGCACGCGCGCACGATGTGCGCGATCGTGGCGGCGGTGGCCGGCGTGGAGGCGCTCGACACCGTGTACACCGACATCGCCGACCTGGCCGGCCTGCGCCGCGAGTGTGACGACGCGGTCGCCATGGGCTTCAGCGGCAAGATCTCGATCCATCCGTCGCAGATTGCCGTCATCAACGAGGCGTTCACGCCGGCCAAGGCCGTCGTGGACGAGGCGCGCGAGCTCGTCGCGGCCTTCGAGGAGCACCGCCGGCGCGGCGTCTACGCGTTCCGCTTCAAGGGGCAGATGGTCGACGCCCCGCACCTGACCCGGGCGCTCAAGATCATCGCCCGGGCCAGTTGAGTGGGGGGCCCCGACATGGCCTCCCACACCCCCCGTACGCTCGGAAGCGTCCCGGCGAAGCCGGGACGCTCCTCGACCACCCGCTGATCATGCGGGCGATGGTGCTGCGACAGCCGGCGCCCGTCGCCGAGCGGCCGCTGCGGCTGGAGGACCTCGACCCCCCGGCGCCGGCCGCCGGCGAGATCCTCGTCGAGGTGCGGGCGTGCGCGATCTGCCGCACCGATCTCCACGTGGTCGAGGGCGAGCTGCCGCCGCTGCGCTCGCCGGTCGTGCCGGGTCACCAGGTGGTCGGGCGCGTGGCCGCCCGGGGAGCCGGCGCCACGCGCTTTCGCGAGGGCGACCGCGTGGGGATCGCCTGGCTGCGGCACACGTGCGGCGCCTGCCTCTACTGCGCGACCGATCGCGAGAACCTCTGCGAGCGGGCGGAGTTCACCGGCTGGCACGCCGACGGCGGCTACGCCGAGTACGCGGTGGTGGACGAGGACTACGCGTACTCGATCCCGTCGAGCTTCAGCGACGTGGAGGCGGCGCCGCTGCTCTGCGCGGGCATCATCGGCTACCGGGCGCTGACGCTGAGCGGCGTGGGCCCGGGCGGCCGGCTCGGCCTGTACGGCTTCGGCTCCTCCGCGCACGTGACGCTGCAGATCGCGCGCGCTCGCAACATGGAGGTCTATGTGTGCACGCGCGAGCCAAGCCACCGCGAGCTGGCGACGTCGCTCGGCGCGGCCTGGGTCGGCGACGTCCGCGATCCGATGCCGCGCCGCACCGAGGGCACGATCCTGTTCGCGCCGGTCGGCGACCTCGTCCCGGTGGCGCTGCGCAACCTCGCTCGCGGCGGCACCCTGGCCCTGGCCGGCATCTACATGACCCCGATCCCGCGGCTCGACTACGACACCGACCTCTTCTACGAGCGCGGAATTCGCTCGGTGACCGCCAACACCCGCGCCGACGGCACGGCGTTCCTGGCGGAGGCGAGCCGGGCGCGCGTGCGCCTGGCCACGACGGAATTTCCGCTGGAGGTCGCGAACCAGGCGCTGGAGCTACTCAAGGAGGGCGCCATCACGGGCAGCGGCGTGCTCTTGACCGACGATGGTTTCCGAGTATAAGGGTGCCATGACCAACCAGAAGAGCCTTCTCGAGCGGGCCGATCGCTTATTTCCCGGCGGGGTCCTGGGCGGCCACCGGAGCGCACCGGGCCTGGACTTCGTCGTCAAGGACGCGCGCGGGCCGTATCTCTGGGACGCCGACGGTCGCCGGTATCTCGACTACCTGCTCGGCTCCGGCCCGATGCTGCTCGGCCACGCGCATCCGGCCGTCGTCGAGGCGGTGCAGCGCCAGGCCGGCCACGGCACGACGTTCATGCTCCTCAACGAGCCGATCATCGACCTGGCCGAGGAGATCGTCCGCGCGGTGCCGTGCGCCGAGCAGGTGCGCTTCATGTCGAGCGGCTCGGAGGCGACGTTCTTCGCCCTCCGCGTGGCCCGGGCCTTCCGGCATCGCGACAAGATCATGAAGTTCGAGGGGGGCTTCCACGGCACCCACGACTACGCGCTCATGAGCGTCAGCCCGCGCTCGCCCAAGGCATTTCCGGCCGCCATGGCCGACTCGGCCGGGATTCCGCACGTGATCAGCGACGAGGTCCTCATCGCGCCCTACAACGACCTCGCCACCACCGAGGCGCTGATCGCCGCCCATCACAACGAGCTGGCGGCGGTGATCGTCGAGCCGTACCAGCGCGTGATCGTGCCCGAGCCCGGCTTCCTCAGGGGGCTGCGCGCGGTCACCGCCCGCTACGAGGTGCCGCTGGTCTTCGACGAGATCGTCACCGGCTTCCGGCTGGCCTACGGCGGCGCCCAGGCCTACTACGACGTCGTGCCCGACGTGGCCGCGTTCGGCAAGGTGCTGGCCGGCGGCTTTCCGCTGGCGGCCGTCGCCGGGCGCGCCGCGATCATGCACCACTTCGACGCCGCCCTCGACGGCTCGCCCGACTACGTCTGGCAGGCCGGCACGCTCAACGGCAATCCGGTGGCGGCCGTGGCCGGTCTGGCCACGCTGGCCGAGCTGCGAAAGCCGGGCACGTACGAGCGCCTCTTCGCGACGGGCAAGCGCCTGCGCGACGGGCTGGCGGCGGCGGCGCGCAAGCACGGCCTGCCGGCCCAGGTGAGCGGCGAGCCGCCGGTGTTCGACATCATCTTCACGGACCGGCCGGCGGTCGACTACCGCGCGACGCTCACCGCCGACCGGCGGCGCATCGCGCTGTTCAACGAGGAATGCCTGCGCCGGGGCGTGGTCAAGGCCGTGAACAAGATCTACGTCTCGCTCGCCCACGGCGAGCAGGACGTGGAGGAGACGCTCGGCGTCTTCGACGCCGCGCTGGCTGCGGTGGCCGCGCGCACGTCCTAGGGGGACGCCATGAGGCTCAGCCGTCGCGATCTGCTGGCCGCCGGAGGTCTGTCGCTGGCCGGGACCGTCCTCGCCCCGCGGAGGGCGCGCGCCCAGGCGCCCAGACGCGGCGGCACGCTGTCGTTGCGGACGTGGGATCCGCCGCACTTCGATCCGTTCCAGACGATCTCCTACAAGACCCACATCGCGCTGAGCTTCACCCACAGCCGCCTGCTCAAGCACAAGGCGGGTCCCCAGGTCGCTCCCGGCACCTTCCCGGTCGAGGGGGACCTCGCCGAGTCGTGGACGCAGCCCAACGACACCACCTACGTGTTCAAGCTGCGCCGCGGCGTGCGCTGGCACAACAAGCCGCCGGTGAACGGCCGCGAACTGACGGCCGACGACGTCGTGTTCAGCGTGAACCACTTCCTGACGGTGAAGGGCAACGCCAACGCCTACATGCTGAGGTCGGTCGACAAGGTCGAGGCCACCGACAAGTACACCGTGAAGTTCACGCTCCGGGAGCCGTTCGCCTGGTTCCTCGACATGGTGTCGAACCCGCACGCCGTCGCCATCGTCGCCAGGGAGGTCGTCGAAAAGTACGGCGATCTCAAGAAGGTCGAGTCGGTGATCGGCACCGGACCCTGGATGCTCGACGCATACCGGCCCAACGTGGGGCTGTCGTTAGTGCGCCACACGGCCTACTTCCTCGCCGGTCTGCCCTATATCGACCGCATCGAGATGACCGTCGACGAGGACAACGCCTCCCGCATGGCGGCCTTCCTCAGCGGCAAGTACGACATCGGCTGGGAGTTTCCGGGCACGATCAACCGCACCGACTGGGTGCAGATCAAGGACACGCTCAAGCAGAAGCGGCCGCGGCTGCAGACGACCGAGTTCCCGTCGCCGGTCATGAGTCACATCTCGATGCGCACCGACCAGAAGCCCTTCAGCGACCCGCGCGTGCGCCACGCCATGTCGCTGGCCATCGATCGCCAGGCGATCATCGACTCGCCGTTCGAGGGCGTCGGTGTGATGAACCCGCCGGTGCCGGCCGCGCTGAAGGAGTGGTCGGTGCCGTTCGACAAGCTCGGCGAGGGCGCGAAGTATTACCGTCACGATCCCACCGAGGCCCGGCGACTGCTGGCGGCGGCCGGCTATCCGAACGGCTTTCCCATCAGCATGTGCTTCACGAACTACGGCTCCACGCTGCTGGTCGACATCACGCAGCTCGTGCAGAAGGACCTCAAGGTCGTCGGCATCGACGCCCGGATCGACCAGAAGGAGTACGGTGCCTACATCGCGACCTGCTTCTACGGCAAGTTCGACTCGACGACGTTCGGCCCGCAGACCGGCTTCCTGGAGCCCGACAACTTCCTGGTCGGCCAGTACTACCCCGACGAGCTGAAGAACCAGAGCCACATCAACGATCCGGTCGTCGCCGACATGCTCGTGCGCCAGCGGCGCACCTTCGACGTTGCCAAGCGGCGCGAGCTGATCCACGACATCCAGCGCTACCTGGCCAAGCAGCAGTACTACGTGCAGATGCCGTCCGGCGTGTACATCGCCGTCTGGGAAGGCGCGCTCAAGAACTACGGACCGAACATGGGCTACGACTACGGCGGCCGCCTGCTGGCGGCCTGGCTCGACCGCTAAGCGGGCGTTGCTGAAGCGGTACGTAGCGAAGCGGCTGCTCGTCGCGATTCCGTCGCTGCTGATCGCCTCGCTGATCGTCTTCACGCTGCCCCGGCTCATCCCCGGCGACGCCGTCCAGCTCATGCTCTCCGAGAAGGCGTACGCCCGGGACCTCGCCGAGCTGCGCGCCAAGCTCGGCCTCGACCGGCCGCTGTACGTGCAGTACGTCGACTGGCTCGGCCACGTCGCGCGGGGCGATCTCGGCGAGTCGCTGTGGACGCGCCGCCCGGTGCTGGAAGAGATCGGCCAGCGGCTGCCGGTGACGCTGACGCTGGCCGCCTTCGCGCTGACGTTCGCGCTCGTCATCGCCCTGCCGGTCGGCGTGCTGTCGGCGGCGCGCCAGGACACGCCGGCCGACTTCGTCGCCCGCAGCGCCGCGATCCTCGGTCTCTCGGTGCCCGGCTTCTGGCTGGCGACCCTGCTCATCGTGCTGCCGGCGATCTGGTGGGGCTGGCGTCCCGTCTCCGAGTTCGTCGAGTTCCAGGCCGACCCGGCCGGCTACCTGCGCCAGATGCTGCTGCCGGCGCTCATCCTCGGCATCGCGGCCTCGGCCGCGTTGATGCGGCTCACGCGCGGCATGCTGCTGGAGGTGCTGCGCCAGGACTACGTCCGGACCGCGTGGGCCAAGGGCCTGGCCGAGCGCGCCATCGTCCTCAAGCACGGGCTGCGCAACGCGATCATCCCGGTCGTCACGCTGCTCGGCACCCAGCTTCCCCAGATCATCGGCGGCACCGTGGTGATCGAAACCGTGTTCGGCCTGCCGGGCATGAGCCGCTTCCTCTTCGATGCGATCAACCAGCGGGACTATCCGGTCATCCAGGGCGTGAACCTGCTGGTCGTCTCCACGGTGGTGCTCGTGAACCTCGCGGTCGACGCGCTCTACGCGGTTCTCGACCCGCGGATACGATACTAAATTGATAGGGGGGAGCGCGCCGCTCTCCCCTAAGCCCCCCAGCGCGGAACGACGCGAGTCAACGTGAATACGCGAGTCGGGATCGAGGGTCCGATGGCGCGGGCAAAGCCCGCGCTCGAACATGCCCGGTCGACGGTGGGCATCCGGTGGATCACGACGGTGGGGAAGTTTGCGCGGCGCAAGCCGCTGGGGGCGATGGGGGCGGTGATCGTCGGCGCCATGCTGGTGATGGCGGTGTTCGCCGAGCGGATCGCGCCCTATGGCTACGACGACTCGATCCGCGGCGCGCGCATGAAGGCCCCGAGCGCGGCCCACTGGCTCGGCACCGACAACCTCAGCCGCGACATGTGGAGCCGGATCGTGTACGGGGCGCGCGTGTCGATCTCGGTCGGCTTCCTCACGGTCACGCTGGCCGTGCTCGCCGCCACCGCCGTCGGCGTCTCCAGCGCCTACTTCGGCGGCGCCTGGGACCTGATCGTGCAGCGGGTGGTCGACGCCTGGCTGTCGTTCCCCTACCTGATCATCATCCTGTCGGTGATGGCGGTCCTCGGGCCGGGCCTGCTCAACGTCGTCCTCTCGCTGGCGCTATTGCTGGCCGCCACGAACTCGCGGGTGATCCGCGGCGCCACGCTGACGGCGATGCAGCAGACGTACGTGGAGGCGGCGCGCGCCATGGGCTGCGGACACGCCCGCATCATCGTGCGCCACCTGCTGCCGAACGTCACCGCGACCATCATCATCCTCGCCACCATCGGCCTCGGCGCGGTGATCCTGGCGGAGTCGGCGCTCTCGTTCCTCGGCTTCGGCGTGCCGCCGCCGCATCCCTCGTGGGGCGGCATGCTGTCGGGTTCCGGCCGCACCTACATGCTCCGCGCGCCGTGGATGGCGATCTGGCCCGGCGCTGCGATCTCGCTCGCGGTATTCGGCTTCAACATGCTCGGCGACGCGCTCCGCGACGTGCTCGATCCGCGGCTGCGTGGATCGTGAATTACGGCACGTGCGAGTTCGCAGGGGCCTTGACCGCGGCCCCGGGCAGGCGTAGAGAGGACGTGATGGGACGCGGATCCCGTCCCGTCGTGACGCGCAACCGCCAACAAGGGGGTGCGGATGGAAAATACGCCACCGGACCTGAGGGCCGCGTCGGTCGAGGCCCGCTAGCAGCCACGATCGGCGCCGTCTCGAGTCATTGAATGCTCCGGCGCACGCCGGAGCGCGCGGTACCCAATCCCGCGCATGGAAGAAAGGGGAGTCCCGCGAGCGGACGACGTGTCCGCTCGCGGCCCCCGATCCGGGTCAGTCCCTCAGTTGTGTCCTTCCAGACGAACGCGGGCGAGCGCGGCCTGAAGCAACCCCAGGTACCAGTCACGCGTCTCGATCACGACCGCCACGGCCATGCCGCGCAGCACCGTGAACTGGTGCACCACGGCGGGATGGGCGGCGTCTTCGGGAGGAGTCGGCTCGTCCGGCATGCCGACGTCCGGGTGCAACGTCGGTGCCACGGCCGGTTTGGCGGGACGGATCATGCACATCGCGCCATCGAGTCAGGCGGCGCGCGCGGAGGAGCAGCGACGACAGGCGCGAGATTCCAGCTCGCGTCGACTGGTGAGCGCGCTCTGACACTTCTGGCATCGCGCGTCCCGCATCAGCACGTGATGCGCGCGACAGGCACCGGTCGCCTCTTTTTCCGCATGACGGGTGCAGCCATCCCAAACACATTTCCCGAAGGTCGCCATGAACGCTCCTTTCCCGTGTCGGCACGCCGAGTCCGGACGAACTTGGCGCGACTCGGGCTGCAAGCGACATGCCGCCGGGGAGGGTGAAACCCGGCGCAGAGTTCGCGTCCGGGACTGCGATGGGCAGGGAACTTCTTTGCCGTGTTCAGGGGAAACGCTCGCCGGTGCGCACGTGACCAGCGGGCTGTCGGTCCTCGCCTGGGGCCTGCCGGTCGATCGCCTGGCCGCCGCGATCCCGCCCTCCTGCCGCCGCGGCGTCGACGCCGCCGGCACCGCCGGCACGGCCGTCCGCGTCGAGGGGAAGGACGTGATCCTCGAGACGCCCGCGTGGGCGGTCGCCGGCGCGACGCACCTCGTGCCGTCGTTCAGCGCGCTCACCGACGCGTCGTACACCCTGCGCCTCGAGGTCGCGGCGCGCGTCGGCGGCGCCTGGACGCCGTGGATTGCCGGCGCATCGCTGGGTCCGGACGCGTTCGAGCCGCTCCCGTCTTCGGCGCCCCTCGCCGTCGACATCGACGTGTTTCGTTCGCCGACGCCGTTCGAAGCCGTGCGCGTGCGTGCGCGTCTGCGCCCGGCGGCGGCGCCGGACGCGATCGTCGCCGCGCCGCGGATGCTGAGCCTCTCGGCGAGTGCTGCGCCGCCGCCGTCTCGACGCGGCCTCGTCGCCGCGCGCGGGGTGCAGCTGGCCGTGCCGCCGCTGAGCCAGATGGAGGTCGATCCCGCGCTCGGGCGCCGCATCTGCTCGCCGACGTGCGTGGCGATGGTGCTCGACTACTGGCGCCGGCCGGCGCCGACGCTCGCGCTCGCCGCGGAGATGTTCCACCCGGGCACCGATCTCTACGGTATATGGCCGGCCGCGATCGTCGCCGCCGGCCGTCACGGCGTGGCCGGCTACCTGTTGCGATTCCCCGACTGGGCGGCGGCGACGTGGTGCCTCGAGCAGGGCCTGCCGGTGATCGCCTCCGTCCGCTACGCGAAGGGCGAGCTGAGCGGCGCCGCCGTCGCCGAGACGCCCGGCCATCTGCTGGTGCTGACGGGCGTCGACGGCGACGAGGTGCTGGTGAACGATCCGGCGGCGGCGAGCGCGGGCGGCGTCGCGCGCCGCTACCACGCCGACGAACTGGCTCGCGTATGGCTGGAGCGCACCGGCATCGGCTACGTGCTCTTCCCGCCCGACCATTGAACCTGGGGGCTCCGACATGGCCTCCAGACCCCCATCGCTCGGGTCGTCACGGCGGAGCCGTGACGACCCTCGTCATTCGGGGGCATTTCGACGGGGGCATTTCGAACCTCCGGGGGTATAGAGGAGCGCCACGGCTCTGCCGGGGCGCTCCGAACGTTGGGGGTTTGGGGGCCATGTCGGGGCCCCTATGTAATACATCGAGCGCCACGGCTGTGCCGGGGCGCTCCGAACGTCGGGGGTTAGAGGAGCGCCACGGCTGTGCCGGGGCGCTCCGAACGTCGGGGGGGTTTGGGGGGCCCGTTCGTGGCCCCCCATCTACAACTGACTTATGCGCTCCTGCGGCGGCGGCGACTCGGCGCGCAGACGGCGCTCGAGGATGTGGCGGGCGATGCTGCGACCGCCGAGCCCGAAGGCCAGCGCCAGCGCGAGCACGACGCCGCCGAAGGTGACGCCGAATGCGACGAGCACCATCTCCTTGCCGATGCCGAGATGGGTCAGCGCGGTCGCCACCGCAAAGAGCAGGACGGCCCAGTAGACGCCGCGCGCGATGAGCCGCGCCTCCGGCATTCGCGCGTTGACGGCGGCAATCAGGGCGCCCTGGCTGAGGAAGTTCGCGGCGAGCCAGCCGACGATGAGGATGAGCGCAGCGGTGAAGAGCGGCGGCAGGAACGCCACCACCAGCGCCGTCGCCAGCGGTGCGCCCGGCACGGCGAGCCCGTCGACGGCCGCGCTGGCGAACAGGATGAAGATCGCCCAGAAGCAGATGAGACCGAGCACGTCGGACGCGGGGCGGACGACGCCGGAACGACGTAGCGAGGGCGCCACGCCCCAGCGCTCGAAGACCTGGTCGATTCCCACGGCGCGGCCGAGACGGGACACCGCGACCCGCGCGACCCAGGCGGTGATCAGCCCGAGGATCACGAGGGTAAACATGACCAGCAGGCCGGGGACGATGGCGAGCAACCGCTCGCGCACCTGGAGGAGTCCGACCCACACCTCGCCTGCCCAGCGGTCACTCATAGCGGGGTTCCTTTTCTGACCTTACACCCGGTACAATGCGGCGCAATGAAATGGCGTGACGGGACGTTCGCGGTGGTCGTGACGGCGGCGGCCCTCGGCGGCTGCGTGAGCGACGAGCGGCAGTGGATGAAGCTCGACGCGAGCTACACGCGGCAGGACTTTCAGCGCGACTGGGCGGCCTGCGCTCGGAACGGCAAGGTGGACGACGCGTGCATGCGGAACCTCGGCTGGGGCGCGGTGAACCCCGGCGGCAGCACCGAGAAGCCGAAGGATCCGCACGCGCGCGACCTCACACCGCCGTCGGTGCGAGGCGACCGCCGGTATTGAGCGGACCGGCGACCCCCTGCCGTTTCCGCTAGCCTCGCGCCCGCGTGAGCCCACGCGAGCGCCTCCTGCAGATCGTCATCCTGCTCGTGGGGGTGATCGCGTTCGCACACTCGACTACCAGCTCATCGAAGGCTGGAGCCCGATCTCGTCGGTCGGCTACATGGAAGTCCATCCCCTCTCCACCACCGGCCGTGGGTTCACGATGATCCTCATCGTGTTGGGCCTCGGCACGACGCATCGCCGCGCTCAACCGGCACATCATCGTCGGCGGCGGTGGCCGGCCGCGCCATCGCGCGCGAGCTGCTGGCGACCCGCACGCCGTTCGTCGTGATCGAGGTCGATCCGGTCCAGGAGCCCGGCGCTCCGCAAGCTCGTCGGCGACTTTCTCGACTCCGGTCGAGGAAGTCACCGTGGGGCCGGCGGTGGCCGCTGCAACCGGGCGACGTCCTGATCGTGTGCGCGGACCACGCGCAGCGTCAGGCCTTCCCGAAGATCGCCGCCGAGGGCTGAGCCCCCTCACGGCCGCCGCGTCGTCGGGTCCACCTCGACGTAGCGCTGGGCGAGATCGGCCGCCAGCCCCCGCACACGATCTGCGGCGTCGGCATCGCCGGTCAGCACGGCCAGACGCTCGGCGATGCGGATGCACTGCTCGACCATCACGCGATCGCCCAGGGTGCCGAACGCCTCGGCCGTGTCGAGCACGCCGTTGAGCGAGCCCTGCCGGCGCGCGCGGAACAGCGCAGTCCAGTAGCTCTCGCGCGCGCGCGATTCGGCGGCCTTCTTGAAGCCGGGAATCGTGCCGATCCGCAGCGCGGCGCCGGCGACCTCGACGAGCCCGCGCCAGCCCGGCTGATCGAGCGCGGCGGCATAGGCGTGCCGCCACGCCAGGACCGCGGCGCTGGCATTGTTGGCGGCGATCGCGACGTCCATCGCCTCCAGGTGCGCGGTCCACGGCTCGAGTGGGCGCGTCGTCTCCGTGATCATGGCTGTCCTCCCGAAGTCGGGTGTTGTCCCCGGACCGACTGTGTCATCCAGCGATCGGCGACCGCGCGAACGTGCTCCCGCGCGCGGGGGTCGCGTCGGGCCTGACGTTCGGCGATGTGCATCGCGTGCGCGACGCGGTCGCGGTCGCCGAGCTCATCGAACGCGATGGCGGCGCGCAGCACGCCGTCGACCGAGTGCAGGCCGCGCGCGCGGGCAAGGGCGGTCAGGTAGGCGTGGCGGGCGAGGGCGTCGCCGTCGTGGCGGAAGCCGCTTCGGCCGCCGAGGCGGCGCGACGCATCGCCGACCTCGATCATGGCCTCCCACTGCCCGCTACGCAGCGCGGCCACGCGCGCCTCCCGCCACCAGGCCAGCGCCTGGGCGACGTCGCCGTCGGTCAGCGCCTCGTCGACGCGCGCCAGCGGCTTCGTCCACGCCGCTGGGCCCGTCACCTCGGGCGCGTTCGCCACGAGGAACTCGACCATGGCCAGCGCGAGAACCAGCACGATGAGCAGCGCCACGCCGATCGCGACGAGCGGCGTGTACCACCGCGTCACCCACGACTCGGCCATGTCGGCCTCGCTCGACGCGCTCACGTTCTCGTCGCCCATCGTCTGATTGCTCACGGCGCGCTGACCCACGCAAGCCGGGTACCAAAGGAGATCCACATCAGATCGAGTACTTGGCTGGTGGTCAGGGGGTCAACGCGGCCCGGGGTGGTCAACACTTGAACACCAAGCCGCCCGGCGAGCGCTGGTGAGGGTTAAGATGCCGGGGCATGAAGGCGTTGACCGACCTCCTGGGGGACAGTCCGGGCATACGGGCCGTCCGCGACAAGGTCGCCCGGCTGCTCGAGCGCCAGCAGGAGGTCCGGCGGCTGCCGCCGATCCTCATCCAGGGCGAGACCGGCAGCGGCAAGGGGCTGCTCGCGCGGATGATCCATCGCGCCGGCCCTCGCCCGGACGGCCCCTTCGTGGACGTCAACTGCGCGGCGATCCCCGACACGCTGCTGGAGGCCGAGATGTTCGGCTTCGAGCGCGGGGCGTTCACCGACGCCCGCCGCTCCAAGCCTGGCCTGTTCCAGGCGGCCCACCGGGGCACGATCTTCCTCGACGAGGTCGGGCTCCTGCCCGAGGCGCTCCAGGCGAAGCTGCTCAAGGTGCTCGAAGAGCGCAGCGTGCGGCGGCTCGGCGCGACGCGCGACGAGCCGATCGACGTGTGGATCCTCACCGCGACGAACGAGGACCTGCGGGCAGCGATGCGCGAGCGGCGCTTCCGCGAGGACCTCTACCACCGGCTCGCCGTGCTGACCGTGATGCTGCCGCCCCTGCGTGAGCGTGGTGACGACGTCGTCGCGCTGGCCGAGCACTTCCTCGCGCGCGTGTGCGTCGACTACGGCGTCGCGCGCCGCACGCTCGCCCCCGGCGCGGTGGCCGCGCTGCGCGCCTACGCCTGGCCCGGCAACGTCCGCGAGCTGTCCAACGTGATCGAGCGGGCGGTCCTGCAATCCTCCTCGGACGAGTTGACGGCGGAGGCGCTCGGCGTCGCCGAGGACCCCGCGGCCGCCGCGCCGGCGCGGACGGAGACCGTCTCGCTCGACGATGCGATGCGCCAGCACCTCGTGGACGTGCTGGGCCAGACGCGCGGGAACATCTCGCGGACGGCAGCACTGCTCGGCATCTCGCGCAACACGCTTCGCGCCCGCATGGACAGGTACCGGCTGCGCGAGCGCGAGACGGCGCCGCGGCCGGCGGCGCGCCCGCGGGTCGTCAGCACTCCGCCGGCGGCGTCGGCGCCGGCGGCCGCCCGCCCGAGCGTCGTGCCGGCGCCGGCCTCCGGCCGCCGGTGGGAGCGTCGGCGCATCGCGCTGCTGCGCGCGGCGCTGGTGCCGCCGGCGCGGCCGGAGGCGACGCTGGAAACGGCGCGCGCGCTCGAGGAGATCGTCGAGAAGGTCCGGACGTTCGGTGGGCGCGTGGAGGGCATCGGGCCGATCGGGCTGGTGGCCGCATTCGGGCTCGACGCCGTCGGCGACGCCGCCGACCGCGCGGCCCACGCGGCGCTGGCGATGGTCAAGGCCGTCGAGCGCGCCCGCCGCGACAAGCGCAGCGAGGTCGCCGTCAAGCTCGGGGTGCACGCCACGCCGGCGCTGGTCAGCCTCGCCAGCGGCGGCGTCGAGCTCGACATGGACGAGCGCCGGGACCTGTGGCCGCTGCTCGACGAGCTGGTCGAGCGGGCGCCGCTCGACGGCATCACGGTGAGCGCGGTGACGGCGCCGCTGCTCACGCGCCGGTTCGGCCTGGCGCCCGGCGCTGGTCCGGCCGGCGGCGCGCCGACCCAGCTGCTGGTCGGCCGCGAGCGGACGGGCCTCGGGCCCGGGGCCCGGATGGTCGCCTTCGTCGGCCGCCAGCACGAGCTCGAGCTGCTCGAGAGCCGCCTGGCGTCGGCGGTCCGCGGTCAGGGCCAGGTCGTCGGGCTCGGCGGCGAGGCCGGCATCGGCAAGTCGCGGCTGGTCTACGAGTTCCGCCAGACGCTGGCGGCTCGGGACGTCGACTGCCTCGAGGCGCAGTGCCTGTCCTATGGCAGCGTCGTGCCCTATCTGCCGGTGCTGGATCTCCTGCGGGCGGCGTGTCGTCTCTCGGAGAGCGACACGCCGGAGGTGACCTCCGAAAAGCTCCGGCGCGCCCTCGAGGAGCTCGGACTCGACGGCGGTGAGCTCGCGCCCTACCTCCTGCACGCGCTCGGCGTCAAGGAGGGGAGCCAGGACCTCGCCGTGCAGAACCACGAGGCGCTGAAGACACGGATCTTCGAGGTGCTGCGGCAATCGCTGCGTCGGCGCGCCCGCCAGCGGCCGCTGGTCCTGGTCGTGGAGGACCTGCACTGGATCGACGCCACGTCCCAGGAATTCTTCGACTCGCTCGTGGACGGTCTGGCCGGGACGGCGATCGTCCTCATCTGCACGTACCGACCCGGCTATCGGCCGCCGTGGATCGAGAAATCGTACGCCACCCAGGTGGCCCTCCAGCCGCTCGACGCGGGCGAGGCGCGCCGGGTGGTGCGCGGCGTGCTCGGCGAGCGCGAGGTGCCGGACGCGCTCGTCGACCTGATCCTCGCCAAGGCCGAGGGCAACGCGTTTTTCCTCGAAGAGCTGGCGCTGGCGATGCGCGATCCCGGTGGCATCGAGCAGCCGGTCGTGCCCGACACCGTCCAGGATGTCCTGCTCACGCGAATCGACCGGCTCCCGGCCGCCGAGCGCGGACTGCTTCGTTCGGCGGCGGTCATCGGCAAGGACTTTCCGGTGTCGGTGCTGCAGGCGATCGCGGGCGTGGCCGCCGAGGCGGTGCGGCGGGGACTCGCGCACCTCGAAGGCCTGGAGTTCGTGCACGAGAGCGGCGGCAGCGCCGAGCCCGAGTACACGTTCAAGCATGCGCTCACGCACGAGGTCGCCTACGGCAGCGTGGCCGAGGACGAGCGGAGCTCGCTGCACGCGCGCATCCTGCACGAGCTGGAGCGGCTCTACGGCGAGCGCATCGGCGAGCACCTCGACCACGCCGCCCACCACGCCGTCCGCGGAGCCGTGTGGGACAAGGCGTTTGCCTATCTGCGCCGGGCGGGCGTGAAAGCCTACGCCGACGGCGCCCATCGCGAGGCGGTCGCCTGCTTCGAGCGGGCGCTGGCGGCGCTCGGCCAGCTGCCGCCGACGTCGGAGCAGATCGGCCGGGCCATCGACCTGCGCTTCGAGCTCCGCACCGCGCTGCTGCCGCTGGGCGAGGTGGAGCGCGGCCTCCAGTACGTCCGGGAAGCCGAGCGGCTCGCCGACGAGCTCGGCGATCCGCGACGTCTGGCCCAGCTGGCCGCGTATCGCATCGGCCAGCTCTATTTCATGGGCGCGCACGCCCAGGCGTGGGAGGCCGGCCAGCGGGCGCTCGAGCTGCGCGACACGTTCGATGATGTCGCGCTGCGCGTCACGATCAACACCTATCTCGGGCAGGTGCTCCATTCGCTCGGCGACTACCGCCGGGCCGCGGACTTCTTCCGTGCCAACGTCGAGGCGCTCGTCGGCGAGCAGTCACGCGAGCGGTTCGGGCTGCCCCAGCTACCGTCGGTGCACTCGCGGACGTGCCTGGTGTGGGCGCTGGTCGCGCTCGGCGACTTCCGGCAGGCGATGGAGCGCGCCGGCGAAGCCGTCGCGATCGCGGAAACGGCGGATCAGCCGCTGAGCCGCACGGTGGCCTACGCCGGGCTGGGGGTCGCCTGGCTGGGCCGTGGTGACGCCGCGCGCGCCATCTCGGTGCTGGAGCCGGCGCTGGCGCTGATCCGCGAGTGGAACATCCCCCTGTGGTTCCCGCGCGTCGCCTCGGCCCTGGCCCTGGCCTACGCCCGCGCCGGCCGTGAGGCCGACGGCGGCGCGCTGGCGGAACGCGCGGTGGAGCGCGCTTCGGCGATGCGTCTGGTGGGCGGCTTGTCGCTCCTGGTGGGCAACCACGCCGCCGCCTGCCTGGCGGCGGGCCAGGTCAGCGAGGCGGCGGTGCTGGCCGCGCGCGCCCTTGCGCTCGCGCGCGAGCACGGCGAGCGCGGATACGAGGCGCGAGCCTCGCGCGTCGCCGGGGCCGCCGCCACCCGCCAGGGCGACGTCGTCACGTCCGCCGCGGCGCTGGCGGAGGCGCTGAAGCTGGCCGAAGGGCTCGGCATGCAACCGCTGGTGGGGCAATGTCACGTCGACCTGGCCCGCGTGAAGCACCAGGTCGGTGATGGTCACGCGGCCGCCGCCCACCTGGCGGCGGCCCGCGCGATCTTCGCGGCTACGGACATGACGGGCTGGACCGGACGGAGCGACGCCGAGCTGCTCGAATCAGTCTGAGCGGCGCGCCCGCGGGCGGCGCGCCGGCTCGAGGCGCACGTCGACGACCTCGAGGCCGTGCTCGCGCGCCAGCCGCCGGATCTCCAGCTGGAACGCCTCCAGATCGCCGCGGTCGCCGACCGATCGCACGGTGATCGATCGGATCGTGTCGGCAGACCGCGGCGATGCTGGCGGCTTTCTCCTCACCGCCGGCGGCGACGCCTTCCCGCGCTCCGCTTCGCCTTGACGCGACGGAACGACTCCTTCGGTCTCGCGTTGCCCTTCGAGACAGCCTTCGCGGCGCTGCGGAATCGCCGGTACGCCGCGGAGCTGACCGGTCCCTTCACCTTGATGACGGCGCTATAAGTCTCGCCCGCTTTCGGTGGCCTCGGCATCGCATCCTCCCTGTGACCAAGTGTGAGTGTCGGACCCCGGAGCCTGCGTCCTGGCGGTGCTGTCCCCCCTTCCGTCGGTGCTACCGAAGATCGATGATGCCGTCGAACAGCTCGTCGGCGTGCACCACGGCCGGCACGGTGTCGACGTCCCGGATCAAGTAATGATCGGGCGCGGCGTCGTACACCTCGTCGACGCCCGGCGGCTCGCCGAGCGCCAGGCGCACGTACGTGCCGGCCATGTTGTGCTTGCCGACGAGATCGTAGAGGGCCGTCGACAGGCTGAAGCGGCCCACGTTGATCTCGGTCACGCACGGCACCCCCGCGGCGCTCTCCTTGAGGTCGAGGCAGCAGGGGCCCGACAGCCGGCGATCGAGCGCGCGCACCGCGGCGGCACAGACGTCGACGACCCGTGGCTCCACCACCGACTTGGCCAGCGCGGCGACCGACGAGACCCCGCCGGCGCGTCCGCGGCCGCCCTCGTAGCTGAGACGCTCGAACGTCTTGGCGAGGACGAGACGGCCACGGTCCCAGAGCATCTGGCACGCGAAGTCGCGCCCCGGCAGATATTCGCCGAGCGTGAAGTCGCGGACGCGCACGTCGCGCATGGTCGACCAGTACGCGATCCAGGCGCGCGCCTGCCCCGCGGTTCGCACGGCCGCCGCGCCGAATGCGCCGCTGCCCCGGCGCACGCGGCACCAGACGCGCCGGCCGGGCAAGCGACGCATGATCGCGGCGACCGAGCGCAGGTCGCGGACGGCGTAGGTGGCCGGCGCCGGCACGCCGCGCGCGCGCAGCCGCCGGCTCAGCGTGTACTTGTCCTGGCCGAGCTCGATCGTCCGTGCGCTCGGCAGGAAGAGCCGCCGGCCGAGGCGCGCGCGCTGCCGCGCGATCGCGCGCACGTCGCGATCCGACGTCGGGATCACGAGATCCACGCGCGCGCTCGTGATCAGGCCGCGCAGGCGCTGCGGGAAGGCGCGATCGCCGGGGGAGGGCAGCAGGTAGTGCCGGTCGGCCGCCGACTTCTTGAGGTCGAACCGGTCGTCGTGACAGCCCAGCACGACGAACGACTCGTCCGCCGCTCGCAGGCTGCGGATCAGGTTGTTGCCGAGCCCGGTCCCGGCGCCGGTCACGAGGATGCGGACAGGCACGGCGCGACTGTATCACGCGTCGACGACGGCGGGCATTCGGCGAGCACCCGGCGACCCCTAGGCCTTGCCCTCCAGCGCGCGCCGGAGCTGGTCCAGATGGTTGTCGTCGTGCCAGGCCATGAGCGTGAGGAAGTCGTCGAGTGTCATCCGCCCGCGCGTCGCGTGGATGCCGCCCTTCTTCCACTGCTCGCCGACGAGCGAGCGCAGGGTGGCCAGCGTCTCCTCGCGGCGCTTGCGGAAGGCGGCCAGCGCCTCGCCGGCGTCGTTGCGCAGGTACTGCCGCTCCTCGGCCAGACGGTCGGCGTCGGCGCCGATCATCCGGGGATCGGTGTCCATGGCCAGGATCTGCGCGAACCTCGCGCCGAACGACTCCTCGGTGTCGCGCAGGTGGCAGACGACTTCCTTGGCCGCCCAGTTCTTGCCGTCGGGCCGCCTGGAGAGCGCGGCGTCGCTCTGCCCCTTGATGGCCGCGGCCAGCTGCTCGCCGGTGCGGGTGAGGCGCTCGAGGCGCTGCGCGGTCGGCTGCTTCGCGTACTCTTCCATGGTCGGCATCAGGGTCGTCCCTCCAGGGCTCGAGTGAGCTGCTCCAGGTGATTGTCGTCGTGCCAGGCCATCAGCGCCACCAGCAGGTCGATCGTGAGGCGCCCGCGCTGGGGATGCTCGCCGCCGCGTTGCCACGCCTCCGGCGCCAGCGCGATCAGCGTCTCCAGCGTCTCGCCGCGGCGCCGACGGAAGTGTGCGAGCGCGAGCGCCGGGTCGTGTCGCAGGTACTGGCGCTCGCTCGCCCACCGCTCGGCCGGGCCCGCTTCGGGCAGGGCGGGCTCGTCCATGGCGAGAATGTCGGCGAAGCGCCGCCCGAACATCTCCTCGGCGTCGCGCAGGTAGCACACGATCTCGGTCGGCGCCCACGCCTGGGGGGCCGGTCGCCGTCCGAGCGCGGCCTCGCCGCGCCCGGCGATCGCCGTCCGGATCTGATCGGGCGTCTGGGCCAGCCGCGCGAGGCGCTCGTCGGGACTTCGGCGGAACCAGGCGTCGACGGTGGGCCACGGCGTACGCCGTTCGGGGACGAGCTGCTTGAAGAGGCTGGACTCGCGCTTGTAGAAGCCCTCCGTGTGATACGAGTCACGCAGGTGCAGCAGCGCGTAGTCGAGATGATGCCCCACCTCGTGCAACAGCGTGCGCAGATACGTCCGGAACGCCACGACGCGTCGCTGCTTGGCCGTCCGCATCCAGAGCTGGATCGTCGGGGTCTTGCCGCGCTCGACCGTGTAGAGGCCGTGCAGCTCGCCCCACTTCGCGTGCGGGCGCGCAGCCAGGACCTGGACCTCGACGGCCGGCAACCCGAGGGCGTCGGTGAGGCCTCGGATCAACCGGTCGGTCGCGTGCTGGACCGTCACGCGGTCCTCGGACGCCAGCGCCGTCGTCAGCGACTCCACCGCCGGGTGGAGCGCGGCCGGCTGCGGCAGCCGCACCTCCACGATCTCGTCGCTCTTCCGGTAGATCGCCTGCTGGGAGCGCGAGAGGCGCGCGTAATACGAGAACGGCATCCTGCTGAGGTTAACGCCCCTGCCAGCGCGGCTCGCGCTTTTCCAGGAACGCCCGGGCGCCTTCGACGCGGTCCTCGGTCGTGCGCAGCAGCGTGGCGAGGTCGGTCTCGAGGCGGACGCCGTCGGCCAGCGGCAGCTCGAGGCCCTTGACCACCGCCTCCTTCGCGTACCGCAGGGCGACCGGCGCCCTGGCGGCGAGCGACGACGCCAGCTCACGGGCGGCCGGCAGCGCCTCGCCGGCCGGGACCACGCGCTCGACGAGCCCGATGCGCAGCGCCTCGGCCGCGTCGATGCGCGCGGCGGTGAGGATCATCTCGAGCGCCTTGCCCCGGCCGACCAGGCGCGGCAGCCGCTGGGTGCCGCCGCCGCCCGGGATGATGGCCAGATCGACCTCGGTGAGGCCGAGCCGCGAGTCGGCCGCGGCGATCCGGATGTCGCAGGCCAGCGCCAGCTCCAGTCCGCCGCCGAAGCAGTGGCCGCCGATCGCCGCGATGATCGGCTGCGAGCAGCGTTCCATCAGCTGGCGGAAGTCGAGTCGCCGCCGCTGCTCCCGGAAGACCGTCGGCACCTGCGGCGCCGTGAACTCGCGGATGTCGGCGCCGGCCGAGAACGCCTTGCCGCCGGCGCCGGTCACCACGACGACGCGCACGGCGTCGTCGGTGCCGAGGCCCTCGAAGCAGCGCCAGAGATCGCGCCGCATCGCCTCGTTCATCGCGTTGTGGACCTCGGGCCGGTTCAGCGTGACCGTCGCCACGCCGTCGGCGACGTCGTAACGGATGGCCTGGTAGTCGACGCTCACCGGACGACCTTCCGCGCCCGGAGCTCGGCGATCGTCGCGGCGTCGTAGCCGGCCTCGCGCAGGACCTCGTCGGTGTGCTGGCCCAGCGTGGGCGGCGGACCGGGATCCTTCGTGGGCGTGTCGGCGAAGACGAGCGGCTGGCCCATCACGCGCAGACGCCCGACTTCCGGGTGATCGTACTCGTGGACCATGTCGTGGTGGCGCACGGCCGGATCGTCCATGAACTCCTGCACGGTCTTGACCGGCCCGGCCGGGATGTCGTGCGTGGCCAGGATCTCGAGCCACTCCGCGCGCGGCTTCTCGGCGAAGCGCTGCTCCATGATGGGCAGCAGCGCCTCGTTGTTCCGCAGGCGCAGCATCCAGGAGCCGAAGCGCGGATCGTCGGCGAACTCGTCCATGCCGAGCGCCTTGCAGAGCTTCGCCCAGAACGACTGGTTGCCGCAGGCCAGGAAGAACCACTCGCCGTCGCTGGCCTGGTAGAGCCGATACGTCGGGTTCTCGCGGATGAGCGTCGGCTTGTCCGGATAGTCGAGCGCGATGCCGGACTGGAGCGCCATCACGCCCTGCAGCAGCGAGGTCTCGATTCGCTGGCCGCGCCCCGTCCGCTCGCGCACGAAGAGCGCGGCCAGCACCGCTTGCACGGCCAGCGCGGCGGTGTAGTAGTCGGTTGGCGCCGTCCGGAGATATTTCGGCGGCCCGCCGAAGCCCTGCAGGGTCATGAGGCCGCCGAGCGCCTGGAGGATCGGATCGAAGCCGGGCCGGTCGACGTAGGGCCCGGTGGAGCCGAACGCCGTCACCGAGCAGTAGATCAGGCGTGGGTTCAGCGGCGCCAGGTGCCGGTGGCCGACCCCGAGACGATCGGCGACGCCGGGCCGCCAGTTCTCCATCAGCACGTCCCCGCCGCGGGCGAGCCGTTCGACGATCTCGCGCCCCTCGGCGGTCTTGAGGTTCAGCGCGATCGAGCGCTTGCCGCGATTCCAGCCGAAGAAGCCCGGCAGCTCGCGAAAGGAATCGCCCTCGAGCGACTCGACCTTGACGACGGTGGCGCCGAGGTCGGCCACCATCATCGCGGCGTAGGAGCCGGCGATGTAGCTCGTCAGATCGACGACGCGGATGCCGTCGAGCGGCGGCCCGCTGGAAGCCACGCGCCGCCCTCAGGCGGCCACGTGCCGGAGGATCAGCTCGCGATGATACTCGGCGTCGCCGTACTGCGCCTCCAGCGCCTTCGCCCGCTTGAAGTACATGTGCAGGTCGTACTCCCACGTGAAGCCGATGCCGCCGTGCACCTGGATGGCCTCGCCGCACACCTTGCGTGCGGCATCGCCGACGTAGGACTTCGCGATGGAGGCCGCCGTGGCGGCGTCCTCGGCGCCGGCGTCCAGCGCCCAGGCGGCGTAGTAGACCGCCGCGTGCGAGTTCTCGGTCTCGAGGAGCATGTCGGAGCACTTGTGGCGAATGGCCTGGAACGAGCCGATCGGCTGCCCGAACGCCTCGCGGACCTTGGCGTAGCCGACCGCCATGTCCAGGCACCGGCGCGAGGCCCCCAGCATCTCGGCGGCCGCGCCGGCGGCGCCGCGCCGCAACAGGCTCAGCAGCGCCGGCGTGCCGGCTCCGGGCGCGCCGAGCCGGTCCTCGCCGCACACGGGCACGCGATCGAGCTTGAGGTCGGCCAGGCGCGTTCCCGGATCCATGTTCATCATCGGCGTCCAGCCGATGCCCGCGGCGGAGGGATCGACGAGGAAGAGCGACACGCCCTCCGGCGCCCGCGCGGGGACGAGCAGGACGTCGGCCACGTGGCCCCACGCGACGTAGCGCTTGAGACCGCTGAGCTGCCAGCCGGTCGGGGTCTTGTCGGCGCGCGTGCTCACCGCGTCGGGATTCCAGTCGAGGTCGGAATCGAGCAGCGTGACGGCGGCGCGGGCGTCGCCGCTGGCGACGGCCGGCAGCCAGCGCTTCTTCTGCTCGTCGGTGCCGTGGGAGGCGATGGCGCTGGCCACGAGCATGGTGGGCCAGAGCGGTCCCGGGTAGGCCGCGCGGCCCAGCTCCTCCAGCAGCAGCGCCGTCTCGACCATGCCGAGCCCGCTGCCGCCGTGGGCCTCCGGCAGGGACAGGCCCAGCCAGCCGAGCTGGGCCATCTCTTTCCACAGCGCGGGACTCTCGCCGCGGGGGTCATCCCAGAGCAGGCGTACGGTGGCCGGCTTGCAATGCTCGTCGAGGAACGAGCGGGCGGAATTCTTGAGCAGCGTCTGGTCGGGCGTGAAGGAGAAGTCCATGGCGTCAAGCCTTCAGGCGATCGGCGCGGACTTCCTTGGGCAGCCCGAGTACGCGCTCGCCGATGATGTTCTTCTGGATCTCGGAAGAGCCGGAGTAGATCGTGCCCGCCCGCGACCACAGGAACGCGGTGGCCCAGGTGCCGGCCTCGCCCGACGAGGTGTCGATCTCCTCGAACTCCTCGCGGGCGGTCATCATCTGGCCCCAGGGGCCGAGGATCTCCAGCGCGGTCTCGTAGTAGCGCTTCTCGAACTCCGTGTAGGAGAGCTTCGTGATCGACGACTCGGGCCCCGGCCGCTCGCCCTTGTTCAGCGTGGACAGCACGCGCAGGCCGGCATAGCGCTGCACCTCGAGCTCGGCGTAGAGCTTGCCCATCTTCGCCCGCACGACCGGATCGTCGAGCAGCGGCTTGCCGTTACGCTTGAGCTGCCGGGTGGCCCGCACCAGCTGGTGGAAGGCGATGGCGTAGCGGGTGACGCGGCCCAGCGAGTTGCCGCCCCGCTCGTAGCCGAGCGTGGTCTGGGCGATCGCCCACCCCTCGCTGAGGCTGCCGATCAGATCCTGCTTGTCGGCCCGCGCATTGGTCATGAAGACCTCGGAGAAGAGCGAGTGCCCGCTGATCTGCTTGAGCGGCCGCACCTCGACGCCGGGCTGGCGCATGTTCAGCAGGAAGCACGAGATGCCCTTGTGCTTGGCGACCTTCGAATCGGTGCGAGCCAGCAGGATGCCCCAGTCGGCGATGGGCCCGCTCGACGTCCAGATCTTCTGGCCGTTGACGACGAAGTGATCGCCGGCGTCCTCCGCGCGCGTCTTGAGGCCCGCCAGGTCGGAGCCCGCGTTGGGCTCCGAGTAGAGCTGGCACCAGATCTCTTCCGCCGTCAGCATCTTCTTGAGATAGCGCTGCTTCTGCCACTCGGTGCCGTGGACGATGATGGTGGGCCCGATGAAGCCGATGCCGAGGCCGTTGATCGCCGGCGGCGCGCCGATGCGCGCCATCTCGTCCTGCACGATGGCCTGCTGCATTGCGGTCGCGCCCCACCCGCCGTACTCCTGGGGCCACAGCATGCCGACGTACCCGGCCTCGTAGAGCTGGCGGTGCCAGCTCTTGCGCTCCGCGAGCGTCTTGAGGTCGTCCTTCGGCATGTTGGCCTCGAGCCAGCGTCGGGTCTTGTCGCGGAACGCGCCGTCCTCGGGCGAGTAATTCAGATCCATCGAGACGCCTCCAGTCCATTGGCTCGCCTCGGCGCCAGAAGCGCTTCGGCTCGCACCGCCACGGAGTGCCCGTTTGTAACACGCGCCCGCCCC
>VBPC01000056.1 GCA_005887895.1 Candidatus Rokuibacteriota bacterium | reverse complement strand
AGCTCTCCTCAGTCCGGACCGGGCCCGCGACGATCACAGGCGGACGGCTCCGGTCGTGATGCGGTCGTAAAGCGGCCCGTCGAGTCGGACGAACGCCTGACGCTCGGGGTCGTCGAAGTAGATGACGTCGTCGGTGGCGCGGGGATCGAAGCCCTCGCGCTCCAGATGGAGCTTCGTGTGCTTGAAGGTCGCCGTCAGCTCCAGCGCGGGCCGCAGGCGCAGGAACAACGGCCGCGCGTAGGCCGGCAGGCGGCGGCGCAGGTGGCTTCGCAGCGCCGACAGGTCCAGGGGCCCGTCGGCGACGAGGGCGGCCATGCCGGCCCGACCGTCGGTGCCGGGGATGGCCACGCCGTAGGCGGCCGCCTCGCTGACACCGGGAAACGCGCCGAGCGCCTCGGCGACCTCGGACGTCGCGACGTTCTCGCCCTTCCAGCGGAACGTCTCGCCGATGCGATGGACGAAGTAGTAGTAGCCGGCCTCGTCCTGGCGCATCAAGTCGCCGGTGCGAAACCAGGCATCGCCCGGCTCGAAGACGTTGCGAAGGATCTTGCGCTCGGAGGCCTCGGCGCTGGTGTACCCCTCGAATCGAGCGCCGGCGGCCGCCGGATGTCCGGGAATCCGGCCGATCGCCTCGCCGACCTCGCCGGGCGCACAGCGGACACAGAAGCTGGCGCCGTCCCGAACGGGCTCGGCACCGTCGGGGGTGGATCTCACCAGCGCCGCCGGGAATCGATGGGCCAGGAACGGGGGAATGCGGCCGATGGCGCCGGGCTTGCCCTCGACGTTGAACAGCGACACGTTGCCCTCGGTCGCCGCATAGAACTCGAGGATCCGGGGCATGCGGAAGCGCTGCTGGAAGCCGGGCCAGACGTCGGCCCTCAGCCCGTTGCCACAGGCCAACCGGATCCGATGCGCTTGCTCGTCGGCCGACGGTCCGGCGTGCAGCAGGTAGCGGCACAGCTCGCCGATGTACTGGAAGAGCGTGCAGTCCCAGCGGACCACGTCGCGCCAGAACTCGCGGGCGGAGAACTTCTCGCGGATGACGACCGAGCCGCCACCGACCAGCACGGCGCCGGTCGCCAGCACGCCGCCGACGCTGTGGTACATCGGCAGGCAGTTGTACATCCGGTCGCCCGGAGCGGTGTCCATCATGCCGGCGAACCACAGGCTCCACTGCACGAGGCGGAAATGGCTGACGTTGGCCGCCTTGGGCAGCCCGGTGGTGCCGGAGGTGTAGATGTGGAGGGCTCGATCCTCGATGGTGACCGGCCGCCGCTCGCTCGGGCCGAGGGGGGCGCCCGGGTAACGCTCGACCGCGCGATCGATGCACGGGAACGCGTGGCGCCCGCCGCCGTGAACCCAGATCGTCGGCGCCGCGGCAAGACTCGGGAGCGCCGCGGTCAACGGCTCCAGGAGCTCCGCCGCGACGATCACGTGCCGGGGCGCGACGATGTCGATGCAGTGGACGAGCGCAGGGCCGGGCAGGTTCGTATTGAGCAGCGACACCACGGCGCCGACCCGCGTGAGACCGAGCCAGATGGCCAGGTACTCGGGCTGGTTCGGCATCAGCAGACAGACCACGTCGCCCTTGCCGAGCGCGTGGTCGAGCGCCCACCGCGCGTACCGGTTCGAGCGCTCGGCGAGCGCGCGAAAGGTCAGCGACTCGCGGTCCGCCAGCAGGGCCGGCGCGTCACCCGATTCCTCCGCGAGCTCGTCGATCACCGCCGGCAGGACGCGCTCGGGATTCTTGGCGATCGTCGCCGTCAGCTCGAGGGCGCGCAGCCAGGCCCGGCGCTGGACGCTCTGATCGCGCTCCGGCCCCCTGACGGTGGTGGTCATGCGGTGTTGCCGGCGTCGACCGTCAAGACCGTGCCCGTGATGCTGCGGGCGTTGTCGCCGAGCAGGAACTCGACGGCGTTGGCCACGTCCTCGACGTCAGGGAGCCGGCGGAGCGCGCTGCGGCGCGCGATCTGCTGTCGCTGCTCGTCGGCGAGGCCCTGGGTCATCTCGGTGTCGACGAAGCCGGGGGCGACCGCGTTCACGTTCACGCCCATGCGGCCGACCTCGCGCGCCAGGGACCGCGTGAAGCCGAGCATCGACGCCTTGGTGGCGCCGTAGACGGACAGGCCGCTGTAGCCGGTGAAGCCGATGATCGAGGCGACGTTGACGATGCGCCCGCCCCCGTCGGCCATCATCGTGCGCACCACGTACTTGGTGAGGACGATCGGCGACAGCGTGTTGACCCGCACGAGCTGCTCGATCTGCGAGGTGGGCATGAGAGCCAGGACGCCGTCGAATCCGACCGCCGCATTGTTGACGAGCCCGTAGATCTCGCCGACATCGTGGCGCAGCGCCTTGACCAGGCGGGCGATCTCGCCGATCTCGGCCAGGTCGAAGGCCACGAAGCGCGCGGATCCGGGGCGCTCGCGGTTCGCCGCCTCCATCACCAGGCTGAGCGGGTTGCTCTCCTTGCGGGCGATGGCGATGGTCCGATAGCCCGCCGCCAGCAGCCGGCGAACGATGCCGAGGCCGAGGCCGCGGCTGCCACCCGTGACGACGACGTTACGCATCGCGGCGCACGAGCTTGCCGGACTCGGCCATCGGCAGGACGGACACGACGTTGAGGACGGTGGGCACCTTGTGCCGGGGCAGGGCCTCGCGACAGCGCCGCAGAATTTCGCGCTCGATCTCGGCGACCCGTCCGTCGGCCGGCTCGCCGCCGCCGTTGAGCACCACGTCGGCGACCACCAGGGCGCCGGTGATCGGGTTCTTGCGGGTCCGCACGCGCGACATGCGCACGTGAGGATGGCCGTTGATCACCGCCTCGACCTCTTCGGGGTGGACCTTGAGGCCGCCGACGTTGATGATGCCGCCCCGGCGGCCGACGAAGTGATACCGGTCGCCCCGCCGCTCGACGACGTCGCCGGTGTCGACGAACCCGTCGCGGTCGGCGAGGGCCGGCTGGTGATCGCCGAGGTAGCGGGCCGCCGTGCGCGTCGAACGGATGCGCAGCGACCCCTCCTCGATCTTCATCTCGACGTCGCCACCGCGCCGGTCGATCAGGCTTGCCGGAAAGCCGGCCAGGCCATCGCCGACGTCGAACGCCACCCCGGCCTCGGTCGAGGCGAATGCGTGCGCGATGCCGGCCCCGGGATAGCAGGCGCGGAGATGGTCGAGGATGGACTGGTCCGCGATCTCGCCGGACAGGCGAACGTACTGTGGCGCGATCCGACGGGCCGACGGGCTCATGAGCGCCCGGCGCCAGTGCGAAGGGGTCCCGGAGATGTGCGTCACGCCGTGCGCGCCGGCCCGGGTCAGGAAGTCACTCGTCGACTCCCGGGCGCTCGAGAGGACCATCGATCCCCCGCCGAGGAGGGCGCGGAGGAAGATCTGGAGCCCACCATAGCGACGGATGTCGTAGAACGTGCTCCACACACCGGCGCGGGACAGAGGACCGGCGTTCCGGATCGCTCCCGCCAGGCTGACCAGCTGATGCACGACCATCTTCGGCCGACCGCTCGTGCCCGAGGTCAGGAGAATCCACTCCGTGGGATGTCGTCCGGTGCGCTCGCACGTCGCGGGCGCGAGGCTGGCACGGCAGGGGACGGCGAGCGGCACCCCGGGCAGCGCGGCCGGCGCCGGTCGATCCGAGACGAGCGCGTCGATCTCCGCCGTGGCGACGACGAACGGGAGGTCGTCGACGGGCAGATCGGGTGGACAGAGCACGAGCCGGCGGGCGACGCCGTCGAGCTCGATGAGGGCCAGCGCCGCCGTCAGCTGGTCGGTGGTGGCGATGAGGACGGACCGCCCGCGCAGCTCGTCAAGTCGACCGGCGAGGCTCGAACCGTGAACGAGATCGCCGAGCGTGACCGATGCCTCGGCACCCCACAGCGCGCGGTCGGGCAGCCGCCCGGCGGCGCTCAGGGAGGTCCACAGCGCGCCTTCATCAGCGGCGGGCATCTTCGTAGACCCTGATGAAGTCGCCCAGGGTCACGGGAAACTCGGCGTCGTCGGCGGTGAACGGATCGATCCCCAGCTTGTCCTCGAGGCGCGCCACGACGATGGCGAGGCAGAGGGAGTCGAGGCCCGAGTCCAGCAACACGAGCTCGTCGGACAGCGGGGCCAGGGTCTTCTCCTGCTGCTTGGCGACTTCCTCGAACTGGGTCACGATCTCGACCTTCACGGACATTTATCGCCCCTCCGGCGTCGTCCGGCCGGTGCCCCCGGCGCGGAAGTGCACGATGGTGGAGATCAGCGTCCCCAGGGCCTCGGCGCCTTCGAGGAGCGGTGCCATCGGCGGGGCCGGCTCGGGGAGGAGCGCGAGCTCCGCGTCGAGGGCCCGGAAGAGTCCCTGGGTGTGGACGACGTCGACGACGCCGTGCACGTCGGTGTATTCCTGCTCGGTCGAGCCCTGCCGCGCCGCCAGCTCCGCGAGGTACGGCATGAACTTCGTGATCCAGCCTTCGAAGAAGGCCATCATCACGACCAGCCGCGCGCCCGAGAGCCGGGCGACGAACTGGCGGACGCCCTGCAAGTCGCGGTGGACGGCCAGCGCATCGGAGTCCGTCGGCATGGCGTCGGCCGCCATGGCGAACTTGCGCAGCATCCCCGGGTGGTTATCGCGAACTTCCTCGCGGAGATTGTCCTCGATGATGGCGTGGGCTTCGTCGGAGGCCACCGCGAGATAGGCGGCGGTCATCCAGTAGATGAAGTTGCCCTCGAGCACCGCGGTGTAGCGCGCGATGATGCCACGCCGCTCGGCGGCGGAGAGGTGGGCGGGGTTGGGGAACGAGGCCAGCAGCTCGTGAATCACCCCGTCGAGCCGCTCCTGGAGAGGTCCCGAGGCGGATCGCCTCGGCGTCATGAGATCAAGCGCGTGTTGACGGTCTGGCGTCATGGCTGCTCCCTGGAAAGACGAGATGGTCGACGATGCGCAGCGTTCGAACGGCACGACCGGTGGACGCCGTCGGAGAGACACAGGGCAAGCGCAGAACAATGTCGAATCGTGGTCCATAAATGT
This sequence comes from Candidatus Rokuibacteriota bacterium, assembly GCA_005887895.1. Classification (GTDB taxonomy): domain Bacteria; phylum Methylomirabilota; class Methylomirabilia; order Rokubacteriales; family CSP1-6; genus AR5. The sequence continues at coordinate 7,041 of VBPC01000056.1, read as the reverse complement.
GCGCCTGCGGAAAGCGATAGTCGTGCCAACGCCGCCAGGGCCAAAAGGGCGCGCGGCCGCGAGATTGTCGGCAGCGGCGGCGATGGCCATGCAGGTGCGCTGCGCCCGTGTGCACGACTGCTTCACATGGTCGGGCCGGAAACGGAGGGAAACGGGGGGAGGTCGTGTAGAATCCCGGCAGCGTTCATTGCCGCATGGATCGCCGCAATCGCCGATCTGCGCCTGGCCTTGCCGTCGCCGCCGCCCTCCTGCTGAGCGCCTGCCACAGCGGCGGCCGCGTCGTCCTGCCGGTCGCCTTCGAGGACCCGGCGCCGGCGGCGACGTTGCGGTACCCGGAGGACTTCGTCAGCCACGAGGCGACCGTGCGCGGAGTCGCCGCCATCCTCTCGCGGCAGCTCGGGCTGCCGGTGCCGGATCACGTCACCGTCTACATCTACTCGTCGCGGGCGGTCTTCGAGCAGGGGCTGGTGAGCGACGGGCGCCTGCCGGCGGTGCGGGCGGCCGAGCTGAGCGAGTTCGCGATCGGCGTCGGCAAGCGGCGCCAGCTGCTGCTCCAGGACGACGGCGGCCGGCCGGCCACACGCGACTGGCTACGCCTGGTCGCCCACGAGCTGACGCACGTGGCGCAGATCGAGCTGGCCCAGGGCGAGGGCCGGGCAGAGCAGTGGCTGGCCGAGGGCATGGCGGAGTGGGCGGCGTTCAGCGTGCTCGAGCGTCTCGGGCTCGACGCGCTCGGCGAGCGGCGAGCCGCCGCGCTCGAGCACGTGCGCGAGCAGGCGGCCCTGCGCGACGCGCGCCTCGACCTGGACACGCTGGGCACGCCGCGCGGCTTCACCGTCCGCCATCAGCGCGAAGGCTCGCTGGCAACCTACCAGCTCGCGTTCCTGATGACCGATTATCTGATTCGCCGTCACGGCTTCGAGCGCCTCCTCGAGTACTACCGTGGCTTCGCCGGCGGGCGCGGGCGGCGCGAGGGCTTCCGCCTGGCGTTCGATCAGACGCTGGAAGAGTTCGAGGCGGAGATGCTGGCGCACCTCGGACGGGTCCTTCGCTGAGCCGCTGCCGTCTCGCGCTCGCGCTGTCGCTGCTGCTCCTGCTGGCCGGTGCCGGTCCGGCGCCGCCGGCGCTGCTCGTCACCGTCACCGAGGTCCGGCCCGATGCCGCCATCCTGTGGATGCGCGCGGCGCGCGCTGGCGAGGTGACCGTGGAGGTCGTGGCTGCCGGTGCGGCGCCGCGCCGGCTCACCCGTGAGGCCACCGCCGCCGACGACCTCGTCGTGCGCATGCCGCTGGACGGCCTCGCGCCGGCGACCCGCCACCGATACACGATCGGTCAGGACAGCGAGCGGGTGGACGGCGAGTTCGTCACGGCGCCGCCCCCCGGCACGGCGGCCCGCCTGTCGTTTCTCTGGAGCGGCGACCTCGGCGGCGGCGGCTTCTGCCGGCTGCTCGACGGTGGCTATCGGATCTTCCGCGCGATGGCGCGGCGGCCGGTGGACTTCTTCCTCTTCGTCGGCGACACGATCTACGCCGACGTGCCGTGCAATCGTCCCGGCGTGGTGCCGGGCGCCGACTTCGTGGCGACGACCCCGGCCCAGCTCCGCGCCCGGCACCGCTACAACCGCGAGGATCCGGCGGTGCAGGAGTTCCTGCGCCGCACGCCGGTCTACGCGATCTGGGACGATCACGAGGTGCGCAACGACTTCGCCGGCTCGACCGATCCGCTGATGCCGGTGGGACGCCAGGCGTTTCTCGACTACTGGCCGGTGGCGACGGCCAGCGACGATCCCACGCGTCTCTATCGCAGCGTGCGGTGGGGCCGGCTGCTCGAGATCTTCATCCTCGACACGCGCCAGTACCGGAGCGACGACGCCGAGCTCGACGGACCCGGCAAGACGATGCTGGGCGCGGCGCAGCGCCGCTGGCTGGTGGACGGCGTGACCGCGTCGACGGCGCTGTGGAAGGTCGTCGTCACCAGCGTGCCGCTGGCCGTGCCGACCGGACGCCCCGCGCGGCGCGACTCGTGGACCGACGCCAACGTGTTCGGCATGCCGGCCGAGAGCGGCACCGGCTTCGTGACCGAGCGCGACGCGATCTTGAAGGCGTTCCGCACGCGCGGCGTCAAGAACCTGGTCTTCCTCGCCGCCGACGTCCACCACGCCGAGCTCATCCGCCACCACCCGACCAGCGACTGGTCCTTCCACGAGTTCATCGCGGGCCCGCTGTCCGCCACCCTGGGGCGGCCTCGACCGCTCGACATGCGGCTGGGCTCGCGGACGCTCTTCGCCCAGGGCGGCGTCTACAACTTCGGCGAGGTCACGATCGAACCGGCCCAGCTCGCGGTGCGCTTGATCGACGAGCAGGGCAGCGTGATGTTCACGCACACCATCGGGCCGGAATGACGCGGCATCTCACCACGGACACGGCAGGAGGAGAGGGCTCATGATCGAGCTGACGCTGGAGCTGGCGGAGCAGGCGGTGCGCGCGGCCCAGGCCAAGGCGCGGGCGCTCGGCTCGCCGATGACGATCACGGTGGTGGACGAGGCTGGCCGCCTGGTGCTGAGCGCGCGCGGTGACGGCACCGGCTTCTTCACGCCGGAAACCTCGCGCGCGAAGGCGGTAGCGGCCGCTGCGTTCAGGAAGTCGACGACCGAGCTGGGCGAGCTCGCCAACAAGGGCTCGGCGTTCTGGCGGACGGTGCCGGTGATTCTCGAGGGCCAGGCGCTGCCGACGCCGGGCGGCGCGCCGCTGGTCCGCGGCGGCCGCGTCGTCGGTGGCATCGGCTGCGGCGGTGGCACCGGCGAGCAGGATCAGGAGTGCGCCGACGCCGGCGCGGCGGCCATCAAGGGGTAGACGAGCCACACGAGGATTCCGACGACGCTGAGCGCGAGGCCGGCCAGCTCCGGCGGGCCGGGACCGTAAGTCAGCTCGATGGCGCCGCCCGGCGCCCGCACCTCGAGCTGGCCGTCGGCGCCGTCGCGGGTCGCGACGGGGCGTCCGTTCGCCGCCGCGCGCCAGAGCGGGTAGTAGGCGACGCCGGCCGAGCTCCACTCGCCGAGGGACGGCGGCAGCGTGACGCGCCAGCGCCCGGGCCCGCTCGGCGCGGGCAGCGGCGCCGCGGGCCCCAGCCACATCACGAACGGCGGCTCGACGCGACGCGCGGGAAAGAGCGGGTTGTCGGCCAGCGCGCCCAGGCGCGGCAGATCGTCCTCGAGCGCCACTACGACGCTGATACCCAGTCTGCGCGCGTGGTCGTTCAGCGTGGCGGCGTCGAGGGCGTCGAGGCGCCGGCCGAACAGCGACTCGCCGTCGAGGCGCTCGACCAGGGTGGTGATCGCGCCGCGCCCCGCCGAGCCGCGATAGACCAGCGCCGCCACCGGCGAGGGATGCGTGAAGGTGCCGTTGACGATCGGCCGCGTCCCGGCGATGGGCGTGAGCGCAGTGACGTGAGTGTGCGGCCGCCACCACTCCGTGCCGTACACGAGGGGAACCGACGACCGGACGAACAGCACGCGGCCGGGGGATGCGGCGCGCAGCGCGTCCCACAGCGCCGGCACGCGCAGGCCGCGCTCGGTCGCCGCCAGCGAGGGCCAGGCGCCGGCCCGTGGCCACAGCGTCAGCGTCTCGACGCCGGCCCGCGCCAGCGTCCTGTCGCTCATCACCGAAAGGACGATCGCGAGGCCGACGGTGCCGAGCGCCGCGACGGCGCTCGGCACCGGGCGGCGCTCGGCCAGCCGCTCGATCGCGCGGCCGAGGCCGAGCCCGCCCGCCAGCACCAGCGCGAGCCAGCCGACGTCGAGGACGCGGTCGGCGGGAAGCCAGCGCAGGCCGACCGGCTCCAGCACGAGGGCGTCGAGCGCGACGACGAGCCCGACGGCCCACGGCAGACGCGCGACGACGCCCTCGGCAGGCGAGCGCACGGCCCCCAGCGCGAAGACCGCCGCCGCGGCGAGCGCGAGCACGAGCGGCAGGTGGGCCGGCTGGATCGTGAGCGAGCCCCACGCCAGCGCCCGGGTCTCGCCGGCGCGCGCCAGCAGCGGCAGCGCCCAGAACGCGGTGAGGAGCGCGGCGACGCCGAGCCACGCCAGCACCGTCACAACCCTCCGCCGGCGTGGCGCGACGGCGACAGCGGCGAGCAGCACGAGGACCACGGTGCCGGGCAGGTGCGCGGGATGGACGAGCACGACCGCCGCTGCCAGCGGCACGACCGTCCGCGCGGGAAACGACCGGGCGCCCTCGCTCCAGCCGCCCAGCGCCGTCACGACCAGCGGCAGCAGCGCCCAGCCCAGCCGCGCCGGCGCCATGCCGACGTGAACGCCGCCCTCGACGCCGCTGGCCAGCCCCGGCCAGAGCGACAGGGTCAGCGCGACGAACGCGCCGGGCAGCGCGAGCCACGCGTTGCCGAGCAGGCGCGCCAGCGCGACGAAGACCGTGAGGCCGGGCGCGAGATAGCTCAGCCACAGCAGCGCCAGGTAGGCGGCGGGCACCGAGATCGCGCCGAGCGAGAGGCGGTGCAGCGCCGCGCCCGCGTAGGCGAACGCAGGCGGATAGAACTGGAGCTCCGGGTAGCCCGTCCACCACCCGAAGTTCCACGCCCACGGCGCCGGCCCCAGCGTGACCACGTGCCAGAGCCGATAGAGCTGACCCGGATGGTCGTCGAACGCGGGAGTCGAGACGCCGAGGGCGGCCGCGGCGAACGCGGCACCGTAGCCGACGAGGATCAGCAGGGGAGCGCGCGCCACGAGTCGCGATGATACTGCATTGACTTGCCGCGGTCCGGAGTGTTAAGTGATGGAAATCCCAGATGTTCTACAGGAGAGAGCGCTCATGCCGGTGACCGTACGCATTCCGACGCCGCTCCGGACCGTCGCCAAGGGCAACGCCGACGTGCAGGCCAAGGGCGACACGGTCGAGGACGTGATCGGCGACCTCGAGCGGCAGTTCCCGGGGCTGCGCGAGCGCCTGGTCGACGACGCGGGCGAGCTGCGGCGGTTCATCAACATCTACGTGAACCAGGAAGACATCCGCTTCCTCGACAACAAGGCGACCAAGCTGAAGGACGGCGACGAGGTCGCGATCGTGCCCGCCATCGCGGGAGGGTAGCCGGCGAGCCGCATGCCGATCTCGCGGCGCGTCCAGGGGTTCACGGAGTCGGTCATCCGCGAGATGACGCGCGTCGTCGCCCAGCACGGCGGCGTCAACCTCGCCCAGGGGATGCCGAACTTTCCGCCGCCGCGGGCGGTCATCGACGCCGCGCACCGCGCGCTCGAGGGCGATTTCCACCAGTACGCCATCACGTGGGGCACGCCGGGCCTGCGGCGCGCCATCGCCGACAAGTATTTCAGGTTCTACGGCCTGGCGATCGATCCCGAGCAGCACGTCACCGTCTGCTGCGGCTCGACGGAGACGATGCTGGCCACGCTGCTGGCGGTGCTGAATCCCGGGGACGAGGTCATCGTCTTCGAGCCGTTCTACGAAAATTATGGTCCCGGCTGCATCATCTCGGGCGCCGTCCCGATCTGGGTGCCGCTCGAGCCGCCGGACTTCTCGTTCGACCCCGAGCGACTGGCGCGGGCGGTGACGCCGCGCACGAAGGCGATCATCTTCAACAGCCCCAACAATCCCTCGGGCAAGGTGTTCTCGCGCGCCGATCTCGACGCGATCGCCGATCTCTGCCGCCGCCACGACCTGCTGGCGATCACCGACGAGATCTACGAGCACATCGTCTACGACGGGCTCGGCCACACGCCGATCGCCACGCTGCCCGGCATGGCCGAGCGCACGATCACGATCTCCGGCATCTCGAAGTCGTACTCGGTCACCGGCTGGCGGATCGGCTGGTCGATCGCGCCGCCGGACATCAGCGTCGGCATTCGCCGCGCCCACGACTTCATCACCGTCGGCGCTCCCCACCCGCTGCAGGAGGCGGCCGTCACCGCGCTCGCGCTGCCCGACGCCTACTACGTGGAGCTGCGCCGGGCCTACCAGGCCCGCCGAGACCTGCTCTTCGGCTACGTCGAGCGGGCAGGCTTCGTCGCCTGGAAGCCGCGCGGCGCCTACTACATCCTCACCGACGCCGCCCACTTCATCAAGGCGCTCGGCCTCGAGGACGACACGGCCTTCGCCATGTGGCTCATCAAGGAAGTCGGTGTCGCCACCGTGCCCGGCTCGTCGTTCTATGCGCACCCCGAGCTGGGGCGGACAAAGATCCGCTTCTGCTTCCCGAAGACAGACGACATGCTGACGGAAGCCGGGGAGCGCCTGCAGAAGCTCCGCTCGATTGCCCGATAGCCCGCCGAAGGCGGCCTCGACAGGCGCGCGGGAGACGGCAGCGGCCGTCTGGCGCGTGGCGCTGGCCGCCGGCGACGTCGCGCCGCTGGTGCAGCGGCACCTGCGGCTGGCCGGCTCGATGCTCACGGCCGGCGGCGTCACGATCGACCTCGAACGCGCCGGGCGGATCCTCGTGCTTGGCGTCGGCAAGGCCGGCGCGTCGATGGCGCGGGCGGTGGAGGCCGTCCTCGGCGAGCGGGTGAGCGAGGGCTTCGTGGTGGTGAAGGACGGCTACCGCGTGCCGACCTCGCGCATCGAGGTCGCCGAGGCCGGCCATCCGGTGCCCGACGCGCGCGGCGAGGAGGCGGCCGGGCGGCTGCTGGCCCTCGCCTCGTCGGCCACCGAGCGCGACCTCGTGCTGGTCCTCGTGTCCGGCGGCGGGTCGGCTCTCACGCCGGCGCCGGCGGCGCCGATCACCCTCGGCGAAAAGCAGGTGGTGACGCGGCTGCTGCTCGAGGCGGGCGCGACGATCGGCGAGCTGAACGCCGTGCGCAAGCACCTCTCGCGCTTCAAGGGCGGCCTCCTCGCGCGGGCGGCCCAGCCGGCGACGGTGGTGACGCTGGCGCTCTCCGACGTCGTCGGCGATCCGCTGGACGTGATCGCCTCCGGCCCGACGGCGCCCGACTCGTCGACGTTCGCCGACGCGCTGGAGGTGCTGGCGGCCCGCGGCATCCTCGACCGCGTGTCGCCCGCCGTCGTCGAGCGCCTGAAC
>VBPC01000234.1 GCA_005887895.1 Candidatus Rokuibacteriota bacterium | reverse complement strand
GTCATGACCTCGAACCGGCTCACCACCGTCAGCACCAGGACGTACGCGAACACGATGGCTGCCGCCCCCACCGCGGACCACGCCAGCGCGCCGAGCGCGATGCCCACGCCGACGTTCAGGGCGCGACACGATGCCATCACCGGCGGGCCGGCGGCGGTGCGCTTGGCCACCGCATCGTAGAGCACGATGGCGCCCACGAGCAGCAGCGCCGCCACGAACGGCCGGAGGCCGGAGGTGGCGGCCAGGCCGACGCTGAGCCCGAGCAAGACGGCGGCCACCCCGAACGCGAACGCCCGGGAAATCCGTCCCGAGGGAATGGGGCGCTCGGGGCGCTCGCGCGCGTCGAGGGGCGCGTCGCAGGCGTCGTTGAGGGCCATCCCGCCCGCGTAGGCGCACGCCGACGCCAGGAGCAGTACCGCGTGGGACGACGTGAGAGCGGCGCCGCTGACCGCCATCCCCATCGCCACGTCCGACGGCGCCGTGAAGACATTGGGGAGACGGATCAACTGCAGGACGCTGGTCAGGAACCCTTTACGTGTCGGCACAGGAGTGCGTGCTGCTCGGCCAGATCGTGGACCTCGCAGCTCACCGGCGATTTGAAGAAGAACGCCAGGTGCCCGAGGCCGCCGCGCTCGCCCCGCGAGGCGGCCAGATCGACCAGGCGCACCAGGTCGAGGACGAGCGGCGCCGCCAGCGCGGAGTCCGCGCCCTGCCACGTGAACTGCAGCGTCATCGGCGTTCTCAGGAAGCCCTCGAACTGGATGAAGTCCCACGCGGTCTTCCAGTCGCCCAGCGTGGGCACGTAGTCGATGCGCACGAGGGTGTGGGGCTCGTAGCCGAGGATGGCCGGCACCACTTTGCCCTTGGACTCGGTCTTCGACGCCGCGGTGACGGGATCGGCCAGCGCGAGCCCGTCGGCGTTACCCAGCACGTTGAACCCGACCCAGCTGCGCACCTGAAGGCCGCGCATGCGGAACATGGGGGCCAGCACGCTCTTCAGCAGCGTCTCGCCGGTCTTGCCGTCACGGCCGGCGTGCGGAACACCGCGGGCCTGGGCGAGCGCCTCGAGTGCGACGAGCGAGGCCCCGACCGAGGGGGTGAAGTTGACGTACGGCATCCCCATGTCGATCGCCGCGTACGCGTAGAGCGCGCTGGTCGGCAGTCGCGCGTCGGGGACGTCCAGCATGCGCTCGAGTCCGGCGAGATCGAGCCCGAGCAGATCGGACGGAGGCAGCGGCTCGGTGGTCGCCACGTTGACGACGATCACGCGCCGCGCTCCGGACGAGGTCCGGAACTCGGCGAGATCACGCTGGACGGCGCGGACGAACTCGCGCGGCGGCTGGCCCGCGACGATGGCGGGCGCGAGCCGCAGATGCTGCTCGCTCGTGGACAGCTCGTCCTCCAGCAGGCGCACCAGATCGGGCGCGAGCGGTCCGACGTCGCGGCAGAGCGCGTGCGCTGCTTTGACCAGCGGTGTGTCGAGGAGGTCGTGGCCGCCGAAGACGAGCGCGTCGAGCGAAGCGAGTCCGGAACCGTGGAACGGGTCGCTCTCGGTCACGAGCCCGACCGAGCCCGTGTGGCCACGCTTGAGCGCGATGGCGCCGACGATGGTCGTGGTGGCAACGGCACCGCGCGCGCCGACGAGCCACACACCGAGCGGTTCGTCGCTGGATCGCCGCTGATCGCGAGTCGCACCGTCCATGGTCGCGTCGGCCTCCCCAACGGGCGGCTCATCTTAGGACCCCGATTAGGGGTTGTCAATGAGCCTCCGGGCCCGCCGTCGCGCTTGCTTCGACCTGCGACGTCGCCATATATTCGGGCGCACCGGCGACCGGGCGGCACGTCGCGTCAACGAAGGGCGACGAACACATGGTGTGGCGATACAGAGCTCTCCTCGGGCTGGCGTTCCTCGCGCCGATGCTGCTGGCCGCCCATGCGGCGACCGCTCAGAACGGTGCCACGGCCGGCAACACGTCGAACGGCCGGGAGATCTTCCTCCGCTACTGCTCGGGCTGTCACGGCGAAGACGGTCGCGGCGAGGCGAAGACCTTCCGGCCCAACGTCGGCAACCTCGCCGTCAAGCCGCTCATGGACGAGCTCTCCGACGAGTATCTCTTCACCGTCATCAAGAAGGGAGGCGCAGCCGTCGGCAAGAACGCCGCCATGCCCGCCTGGAGCGCGCAACTCGGCGACGACGACATCCGCGACGTCGTGGCCTTTGTCCGCACGCTTTCCCGACGCTGACCGGCCAGGCCGATGACGACGGGACTGGCCTCCCTCGTAGCGCTCGCGGCCCCAAACCGAACGATCGAGGAGGAACACCGATGAAGATTCTCAGGATCGCCGGAACGGTCGTCGCCGTCGTGCTGCTGTCGGCGACGCTGGCATCGACCCAGAACGCGGGGACGAACAAGTCGGGCGGGTGGGTGCCCCGCACGGCCGTCACCCCGGACCCCGGCAAGCTCACCGTCCCCAAGGGGTACAAGGCCGAGGTCTTCGTGGCCGGACTCGACACTCCGAGCTCGGCCACCGTCGACAAGGAAGGCAACGTGTGGGTCGCCATCTCGGGCAACCTCTTCGGTCCATTCGAGTACGAGTACAACGGTCAGCGGATCAAGAACCCGGTCGCCGGGCCCCACGTCAAGGTGTTCGACAAGGACGGTAAGCACCTCAAGGACATCGGCGTCGGCAAGTTCGGATTCGTGATGAACGCCATTGGCTACTGCCCGGAGAACAACAAGGTCTACGTTCCGGAGTATTCGAAGCACATCTGGGAGATCAGCGGCGTCAACGGGGAGCTGAGGAAGATCATCACCGACCTTCCGATCGGCGATCACCAGATCGGCGGCATCACGTGCAAGGACGGCTACATCTACTGGGGCCAGGGATTCCCGAGCAACAGCGGGTTCGCCGACCCCGACAATCACGGCTGGACGGCCGAGATCGACCCGTTCTGGCAGAAGCACGGCGACCCGGCGCTACCCAAGACCGCGCGTGATCCGGTCTGCCGTGACATCGTCCACACCGGGCTGAACGTCCTGTCGTCCGACGGGCGCCTCACCGGCGCGCTCATGCCCGCCGGCGTGCCGGCCAAGCCGGGCATGGTCATCAAGGCCCAGGTGCCCTGCGGCGGGTCGGTCATGCGCGTGAAGATCGACAAGCAGGGATCGGACGGGATGTACAAGCACGAGGACATGGAAGTCTATGCCATGGGCTTCCGCAACCAGTCCGGCGTGAGGTTCGGTCCGAAGGGCAGCCGCTTCGAGACGGCCCTGGCCGTCAGTGACAACGGCGTGAACGACCTCGGACACCGGCGCATCGCCAACGGCGCCGAGAAGCTCTGGATCGTGACCGAGAAGGGACAGGACGCTGGCTTCCCCGACAAGGAAGGCATGGGCTTCGTCACCAACAAGCGTTTTTCGCTGAAGCCGTACAACGGCTCCAAGATCGACTCGCCATACCCGCGCCTCTACATCGGCGACAAGCCCTGGGTGCCCGAGATGCCGCCGTATCGCTTCCCGCCCCACGTGGAGGGCATCCGCGGCGTGCCGCTGATCGTCGCCAATCCGAACCCCAACGGCTACATCAACCCGGTCCTCGAGTGGGACACCAACAATCCGATGGACGGCATCGCCTGGGGGGACGAGCGCTTCGGCGCCAAGGACACGATCTTCGCGGCGATCTTCGGCATCATCGACAACGGGCCGGAGAGTCTGGTCGCGACGTGGCCGGCCATCATCCGGATCGAGTTCCTCCAGCCGGCCGGCGTGAAGTGGTCCTATTTCATGCGCAACCGCGATCCGGGGCCGAACGCCTAC
>VBPC01000055.1 GCA_005887895.1 Candidatus Rokuibacteriota bacterium | reverse complement strand
CGTGGTTTCGTGACCGCAATGCCGGAGGCCTGCTCGTGCTCCTGGCGCTCGGCGCCGCGCTGCTCTTCTTCGACGCCGGCGCGCGGGTGCTGGCCAGCAACGACGAGGCGCGCTTTCCGATGCTGGCGCGCGACATGCTGCGCCACGGCAGCTGGCTGGTGCCGCGGCTCGGCGACGTGCCGTACCTCAACAAGCCGCCGGTCGACGCCTGGCTGATCGCGCTGGCGGCGTGGCCGACGGGCGCCGTCACGCAGGCCACGGCGGTGTGGCCCTCGCTCCTCGCCGCGCTCGGCGTGGCGCTGGCCACGTGGTGGATCGGCGCGCGGTTGTGGGATCGCGCGGTCGGGCTCGCGGCCGGCTTCGTCGTGCTCACCACGCACGGCGTGTTCTCGATAGCCCGCGTGCCGATGCCCGACATGGTGCTCTGCCTGGCGCTCACCGGCGCCATGGCGGCGTTCGTGGCAGCCCGGTTCGGCGAGCGGGCGGGCGCGATGACGGTCTGCTACGCCCTGCTCGGCGTCGGCTTCCTGGTCAAGGGCCCCGCCGCCCTCCTCGGCCTCGCCATCGTGGGCGCGTACGTGCTCGCGCGAGGCGGCGGCTCGCGGCTGCGGCGCTTGCGACTGGGGCGCGCGGCGCTCGTCATCACGCCGGTGGTCGCGCCGTGGTGGATCGTCGCGCTGGCCAGTCGCGGTCCGCAGTTCGTCCAGGACAACGTCGTCACGGACTGGCTGGAGTGGTACCGGCCGTTCTCCCATCCGAGCCTGCACACGCTGGTCGCCCCGTTCGAGCAGGCGGCGGAGATCCTCTTGCCGTGGTCGCCGCTGGTGCTGATCGCCCTCGTCGCCGCGGTGCGCGCCGCGCGACACGCGCCGGCGGACGACCTCGCCTTCGTGCTCGTCTGGGCGGGCGTGGTGTTCGTCATCATCGCGCTCTCGGAGCAGCAGCGGATGCGCTACTACCTGCCCCTCTGTCCGCCGGCCGCGCTCCTGGTCGCCGTCTGGTACCGCCGCCTCTTCGCGCCGAAGCGCGCGGCCCTGGGCGTCGGCGTCGGCCTCGCCACGGCCGCCGCAGTCGCCATCGCGCTGGTGACGTGGCAGCGCGCCGACAACACGCGCCACAACGCGCTCCTGGATCTCGGCGCGCTGCGCGCCAGCACCGCCCAGGAGGCCCGGCAGCCGATCTACGCGCTCGGCGTCCCCGAGCTCCCGCTGGCGTTCTACCTCGACCGCCCGGTCGTCCCGGTGCGCGGCGTCGATGCAGGCAGCCCGCTGGCGCCCGGCTACGTCGTCGTCGACGATCGTTCGCTGGCGCGCTGGCCGTCTGGATGCGCGAGCGACCCCGTCGCGGCCGGCGCCGTGAACGGCCGTCGCTTCTCCGTCTTACGGCTCGCGCCGCCCGGCTGCGCGGGATCCTAGGAGGCCGGCCATCTGCGGATTGACCGGATTCTTGGCGCACCGGCGGCGCGACGACGACCGCGGGGTGCTCGAGCGCATGACCGAGCAGCTGCGTCATCGCGGCCCCGACGGCGAGGGCTTCTATGGCGACGACCATCTCGCGCTCGGGCTGCGGCGGCTCAGCATCATCGATCGGCGCACGGGCCAGCAGCCGGTCGCCAACGAGACCGGAACGGTGTGGGCCGCGCTGAACGGCGAGATCTACAACCACCTCGAGCTGCGGGCCGGGCTCGAGGAGCGCGGCCACCGGTTCCGCACCCACGGCGACACCGAGGTCCTCGTGCACGCCTGGGAAGAGTACGGCGAGCAGTGCGTGCAGCGGCTCGACGGGATGTTCGCGTTCGCCGTCTGGGACACCGACCAGCGCGTCCTCTTCCTCGCCCGCGATCGCATGGGGGAGAAGCCGCTCTACTACACGGCGACGCCCTTCGGCCTCGTGTTCGGCTCCGAGCTGCGGGCGCTGCTCGAGCATCCGGCCGTGCGGCCCCAGCTCAACCTCGACGCGCTCGCCGCCTATCTCGCGTTCGAGTACGTCCCCGACCCGCTCTCGCTCGTCGCCAACGTCGCCAAGCTGCCGCCCGGCCACATGCTGACGATGCGACCCGGCGGCGAGCCGCGCGTGGCGCGCTACTGGGACGTCCGCTTCGCGCCCGATCGCACCGTGAGCGAGACCGAGTGGCGGGAGCGCGTCCTCCACCAGCTCGAGACGTCGGTGCGGCGCCGCCTGGCCGCCGATGTACCGGTCGGCTTCTTCCTCAGCGGCGGCGTCGACTCGAGCGCCGTGGTGGCGCTGGCCGCCCGTGTCTGGGGCGGCCGCGCGCTCGAGACCTTCAGCATCGGGTTCTCGGAGCCGGGCTACGACGAGCGGGCGTACGCGCGCCTCGTGGCCCGCCACGTCGGGGCCGAGCATCACGAGACGACCTTCGACGCCGCCGACGCGGGCGTGCTGCTCGAGAAGAGCGGCGACCTCTTCGACGAGCCGCTGGTCGACGGCTCGTTCTTGCCGACCTACGCGCTGAGCCGCTTCGCCCGGCAGGACGTCACCGTGACGCTCAGCGGCGACGGCGGCGACGAGCTGTTCTGCGGCTACCCGACGTTCCTCGTCGAGCGCTGGCTGCCGGAGCTTCACCAGGCGCCGCGCCCGCTGATGGCCGCGCTCGGCCGGGCGATCGATCGGCTGCCGCGGTCGGCCGGCTACGCGGGCTACGAGACGCTGCTCAAGCAGCTCTGGCGCGGGCTGCAGTATGCGGCCCCGCTGCGCACCCAGGTGCTGCTCGGCGGGCTCACCTCCGGCGAGCGGGCGCAGCTGCTGTCGCGCGACGTGGCGGCGGCCTGCGCACCGCGCGAGCCGTACGCGCTCATCGCCGAGACGCTCGGCGGCGCCGGCGGCCGCGATGGCCTCGAGCAGGCGATCTACCAGCACTGCAAGTTCTACCTGGCCGGCCAGAACCTCCCGAACGTCGATCACGCGAGCATGGCGTGCGGGCTCGAGGTGCGGGCGCCGTTTCTCGACCACGCGATGGTCGAGCTCGCCGGGCGGATTCCGTCGCGTCTGAAAGTCCACGGGCTGACGACGAAGTACATCCTCAAGGAGGCGCTGCGGGGGCTGTTGCCGGCCGAGATCCTCGAGCGACGCAAGCAGGGGTTCGGCGTCCCCGTCGGCCGCTGGCTGCGCGGGCCGTTGCGGGGCCTCCTGGAAGAGTGGCTGCGGCCCGAGCGAGTATCGGAGATCGGGCTCTTCGACGCCGCGACGACGACGCGCCTGGTCGACGAGCACGTCGCCGGCCACGCCAACCACGCGAAGGTGCTGTGGGGGCTGCTCGTGTTCGACGCCTGGCGCGAGCGCTACCTGCCGGGAGCCTGCTGGCGGGCGTGACCCGGCGAGTCCGCGGCGCGCTGCTGGTCGCAGCCGCGGCGGCGCTCCTCATCCTGCCCCCGCTGGGCCAGCGGGTCATCGCGCCGTCCGACGAGGCCCGCTTCGTGCTGTACGCGCGCGGCGTGCTCGAGCGACAGGCGCCCTTCGACGTCCGCGTGCGCGCGAAGCTCTTCCGCGAGAAGCCCCCGCTGTACGCGTGGCTGATCGCGCTGGCCTCGCTGCCGGTCGGCCGCGTGACCGAGGCGACGGCACAGCTGCCCATCGCGCTGGCGGCGATCGCCGCCGTCGCCTTCACGTTCCTGATCGGCGAGGCGCTCCTCGGCCTCCGCGTCGGCGCCCTCGGCGGTCTCGCGCTGGCCGTCACCTACGGCTTCTTCGAGCACAGCCAGCTGCTCCTGCCCGACATGCTCGTGGTGGCGTTCACGTGCGCGGCCGTCTACGCGCTGGTCGTCTGGCAGCGGGCGGCGCCTCCGCGCCGCGGCGCCGCCGTCGGCTTCTACGTGGCGACGGCGGCCGCCGTCTACGCCAAGGGGCCCGTCGGATTGCTGCCGTTCCTGGTCGGCGGCGTGTGGCTCTGGGCCGAGCACGGACCGGCCGGGCTGCGCCGCCTGTGGAGCGCGCCCGGCGCGCTCGCGTTCGTGGCCGTCACGCTGACGTGGATCGTTCCGTTCCTGATGCTGGGCGGTGGAACGTTCGCGGAAGTCGTCGTGTGGGAGGACTGGATCCGGTGGTACGTGGGGCGCCCGCGCCTGGACAATCTGCTGATCGACGCGGCCAAGATGTGCCTGCCGTGGACGCTGCTGCTGCCGCTGGTGCTGGCCGCCGCCATCCGGCGCCGGCGCGCGCCGGTCGTCCGGCTGCTGCTCGCCTGGTTCCTCGTCTCGTTCTTCGTCATCGTGCCGATCGCCAACCAGCGCACGCGCTACCTGCTGCCGATGACGCCGCCGCTCGCGCTGCTGGTGGCCTGGTGGTCGACGGCCGAGATCGCCGCGTTCCGGCTCGCGCGGCGGACGCTGGCGGCGCTCGCGCTGATCGCCGGCTGCGTCATGCTGGCCGTGATCGTCCGGCCGCAGTCCCTCGGCGCCTCGGAGCCCCCCTACCTGACGGGCTTCGGCTGGTCGTCGGTGCCGCTCGTGGCGGCGGTCGCCCTCTTCACCGGCGCGCTGGCGGCGGGTCTCCACGCCGCCGCACCGCGAGTGCTCATGTACGGCGTCGTCGCGGCGATGGCGCTGGCCCTCGGCTACGGCATCTGGCCGTACAACCGCACCTTCAACGCGGTCTGGGACTTTCCCGGGTTGGCCGCCGCCGTCGAGCGACACGCCGGCGGTCGCGAGGTCGGCGTGTTCGGCGGTCGCTGGTTCGCGCTCGACTATTACCTGGGACGGCCGGTGTACTCCGCCCAGACGCTGGGCGAGTTCACGGACTACGTCACGCGACCCGAGCATCCCGTCGTCGTCACCAACGGTCGCACGTGGCGCGGCATCCGCGCGTCGACAGGGACCGACCTGCGCGTGCTCGAGGAGAAGCCGGTCGGCGGGCAGACGATGGTCATCCTGCGGGCGAACTGAGACTCAGGCGAGCTCCTCGGCGATGGCCACCAGCGCCTCGTACTCCTGCATCCAGTAGCGCACGTCCTTGAAGTTCGGAAAGGCCGGCGGGAACGAGGGATCGTCCCAGCGCCGCGCGATCCAGCCGGACATGTAGATGATGCGCATGCCGCGCAGCGGCTCGGCCAGCGGCAGCGACGCGCGGTCGAACTCGCGGAAGAGCTCGTAGCCCTCGATCAGGTCCTCGCGCGCCTTCCGCGCCTCGTCGGTGCCGCCGCGGGCCAGCAGCCAGATGTCCTGCACCGGCGGGCCCATCACGCAGTCGTCGAAGTCCACGAGGACCGGATCGGGCGTCCACAGGATGTTGCCGTAGTGGAGATCGCCGTGGATGCGCTGGGGCTTGACGGTGGCCAGCAGCGGCGCGGCCGCGTTGGCGATGCGCAGGGCGACGTCGCGATAGCGGGGCCAGATGTTCTCGGGCATGAAGCTGCCCTTCAGCAGCACCTCGAGCGGCTCGTGGATGTAGCGCTGCACGTCCAGCCTCGGCCGATGCGGCGCCGGGCGGGCGGCGCCGACGGCGTGCATGCGGCCGATGGTGCGGCCGATGCGCCGGCGGTTCTCGGCGTCCAGCTCGTCGAGCGTCCGGCCGCGCACCTTGGGGAACGCGGCGTAGGCGATGCCCTCCACCTCGTTCAGCGTCTGACCGTTGCCGAGATCGAGCGGCGCCACCGCGGGCACCTCGGCGGCGACCAGGTCGAGCAGGAAGCGGTGCTCGTCCAGGATCGTCTCGCGCGACCAGCGGCCGGGCCGGTAGAACTTCACGACGAGGCGCCGCTCGTCCTCCAGCTCCACCTCGTACACGCGGTTCTCGAACGCGCGCAGCGGCAGGCAGCGGCCGGTCGAGCGCAGGCCGCCCACCTCCACCGCGTCGAGCACGCGATCGGGCGTGAGGGCGAAGAACGACGCGCCGGGTTCAGCACCCATGGCCTGTTACCATACCGCGTCTGGCTACCAGGCGCCGGGCCCTTCGAGACGAGATGCGTGAAGCCCGTTTCGAAGTCCGGCTCGGGCGCGAGAACGACCACGCTGGTGCCGCGACGAACAGCGTCCGCATACTTGCCGCGGCGGCTTCGTCGTCCGCCTCACTCCAGCCGTCGTTCCATCCGGACCCAGGTCGGCTCGGTGAAGCCCTCGTGGCGGTGCAGCGTCGTCTCCTCGAAGCCGCAGGCCTTGAACAGGCGACGGTTGTCGTCGAGGGCGAGGCGCACGCCGAGATGCATGCGCGTGAGGCCGCGGCGGCGCGCCTCGCGCTCGGCTTCGTCCATCAGCGCGCGGGCGATGCCCTGGCGGCGGTGGGCGGGATGCACGGCGAGCCGGCCGACGTAGAGGCTGCCGTCCTCCTCGAGCCACAGCACCGCGCCCACGAGAGCGCCGTCGATCTCGACGACGGCCCCGCCGCCGCGGGCCAGCTCGTCCCGGATCGTCGCCGGCGTTTCCCTGAGCGCGCTGGAGGGTGGAGCGGTCGGGCGGGACTGCGCCGCGAACGCGAGCCGGACCAGGTCCGCCATGGCCACCGCGTCGCCGGCGGCGGCCAGACGGACGCGCGGGGAGCCTACCCCTTGCTCTCGATCTTCGCCCACGTGTCGCGCAGCCCCACCGCGCGGTTGAAGACCAGGTGCCCGGGCGCCGAATCGCGCGCGTCGACGCAGAAGTAGCCGGTGCGCTCGAACTGCACGTGGGAGCCGGGCGCCGCCCCGGCCAGCGCGCGCTCGACCTTGGCGCCGCGCAGCGTCTCGAGCGAATGCGGATTCAGCACGCTCGCCCAGTGCTCGGCGTCGTCGGGCTTGGGCACGGTGAAGAGCGTGTCGTAGAGCCGCACCTCGGCGTCGAGCGCGTGGGCGGCCGACACCCAGTGGATCGTGCCCTTCACCTTGCGCCCCCTGCTGTCGCCACCGCGGCTGTCGGGATCGTAGGTGCAGCGCACCTCGGTGACGGCGCCGGCGGCGTCCCTCGTCACCCCGGTGCACTTGACGATGTAGGCGTAACGCAGGCGCACCTCGGCGCCGGGGGAGAGGCGGAAGTACTTCGGCGGCGCCGGGTCGCGGAAATCGTCCTGCTCGATGTAGAGCGCGCGGGAGAACGGCACCTTGCGCGTGCCGGCGGCCGGGTCCTCGGGATTGTTGATCGCCTCGAACTCCTCGACCTGGCCCTCGGGATAGTTCTCGACCACGAGCCGCAGCGGGCGCAGCACGGCCAGCCGGCGCGGGGCGCGCCGGTTGAGATCCTCGCGCAGGCAGTGCTCGAGGTAGGCGAGCTCGACGAGGTTGGCGGCCTTGGTCACGCCGATGCGCTCGCAGAAGTCGCGGATCGCCTCGGCCGTGTAGCCGCGGCGCCGCAGGCCGGCCAGGGTCGGCATGCGCGGGTCGTCCCAGCCGGTCACGTGGCCCTGCTCGACCAGCTCGAGCAGGCTCCGCTTGCTCAGCACCGTGTGCGAGAGGTTCAGGCGCGCGAACTCGATCTGCTGCGGGTGGAAGATCCCGAGCGCGTCGAGGTACCAGTCGTAGAGCGGGCGGTGGTCCTCGTACTCGAGCGAGCACATCGAGTGGGTGACGCCCTCGATCGAGTCGGACTCGCCGTGGGCCCAGTCGTACATCGGATAGATGCACCACGCGTCGCCGGTGCGCTGGTGCGTCGCCTTGCGGATGCGGTACATGACCGGATCGCGCAGGTTGATGTTGGGCGACGCCATGTCGATCTTCGCCCGCAGCGTCCGGGTCCCGTCGTCGAACTCGCCGGCCCGCATGCGGCGGAAGAGGTCCAGGTTCTCCTCGACCGCGCGGTCGCGATACGGCGACGGGCGGCCGGGCTCGGTCAGCGTGCCGCGGTACTCGCGGATCTCCTCGCCGGAGAGGTCGTCCACGTACGCCTTGCCGCTGCGGACGAGCTGCTCGGCCCACTGGTAGAGCTGCTCGAAGTAGTCGCTGGCGTGGTGGAGGTGCTCGCCCCAGTCGAAGCCGAGCCACCGGATGTCGCCCATGATCGCGTCGACGTACTCCTGGCTCTCCTTGGTCGGGTTGGTGTCGTCGAAGCGCAGGTGGCAGCGGCCGCCGAACTCCGTCGCGATGCCGAAGTCGATCGAGATCGCCTTGGCGTGGCCGATGTGCAGGTAGCCGTTGGGCTCCGGCGGAAAGCGCGTGACGACCTTGCCGCCGAACCGCCCGGTGCGGTTGTGCTCGAGGATGATCTCGCGGATGAAGTTGCTGGGCTTCGTGGCCTCGGTCATCCGGTCAATCGTATCACCACACCGTCTCGTCTCCGCGCAGGCGGTGGGGGCGCCCGGGGGAGCCGCGGCGTCCTGTGCTTCCCGACCGCAGGCCTCTGCTACTCTAACGAGAGGCGCTCCCAGGAGGGTCACCATGCCCGTCGCCCTCGTCACCGGCTGCAGCAGCGGCATCGGCCTCGCCACGGCGCTGCACTTCGCGCGCGAGCGCTACGACGTCTGGGCCGGAGTGCGCGACCCGGCCGGCGCGACCGAGCTGCGCGAGAGCCTCGAGCGCGAGCAGCTGCCGATCCGCCTCGTCCAGCTCGACGTGAACGACACGGCCTCGGTCGACGGCGGTGTCGGCGAGGTGTTCGCCAAGGCCGGCGCGATCGACGTCCTCGTCAACAACGCCGGCATCGGCGGCGGCGGGCCGATCGAAGAGGTGCCGGTGGACTGGGTCAAGTCGCTGTTCGAGACGAACTACTTCGGCGTGATCCGCATGATCCGCGCGGTGCTGCCGTCGATGCGCGACCGCCGCGGCGGCGCCATCGTCAACGTCTCGTCCATCGGCGGCCGCGTGGCCGTCGCCGGCCACGGGCACTACTGCGCGGTGAAGCACGCGCTGGAGGCGGCCAGCGAGGCGCTCGCCCAGGAGGTCCAGGGCTTCGGCATCCGGGTGGCGATCGTCGAGCCCGGCGTGGTGGTCACGCCCATCTTCCAGAAGGCCAGGCGCTTCGCCGACCCGGCCTCACCCTACGCCGAGCACGTGCGGCGGCTGTTGCTCTTCTACCAGGTGCAGATGAAGCTGGCCTCGCAGCCGGCCGACGCCGCCCGCGTGATCTTCGAGGCGGTGACCACGCGCGAGCCGCGCCTGCGCTGGCTGGTCGGCGAGGACGCCCGGCGCCTGGACGCCGGCCGGCGCCGGATGTCCGACGAGGAGTTCATCGCGGGGGCGCGGCCGATGCCCGACGCCGAGTACCTCGCGCAGATGAAGCAGCGGTTCGGCTTCGACTGGCAGTGACGCGCTCCGGCCCGATCCGCGTCGCCGCGATCGAGGTCAGCCACTGGCACGCGCTCTGGGACGCGGCGTACCTGCACCGGCTGGCCGCCCTGCCCGACGTCCGGCTGGTTGCCTTGCACGACCCCGACGCCGCCGTCGTCGCCCGCCGCGCGGCCGAGGTGGGCCGCCCGCCGACCTTCACCGACTATCGCAAGATGCTGGCCGAGACGCGGCCGGACTTCGTCGTCGCGCTCGGACAGCACAGCCGCATGGCGGAGACCGCGCACTACCTGCTCGACCAGCGCCAGCCGTTCATGATGGAAAAGCCGATGGGGCTCGGCGCCAACCAGGTGCGCGCGATCGCCGAGAAGGCCGCCGCCGGCGGCGCGTTCGTCGCGGTGCCGCTGCCGCAGCGCTACTCACCCTTCGTGGCGCGCGCGCGGCGGATGCTGGCCGACGGCCGCTTCGGCCCGCTCTCGCACGTCTACCTGCGGCTCAATCGCCCGACGTCGGCGCGCTATCCGGCCTGGGACTCGCCGTGGATGCTCGATCCCGCGCTGGCCGGCGGCGGCTGCCTGCGCAACCTCGGCGCCCACTGCTTCGACCTGTTCCTGCTGCTCACCGGGGAGGAGGCGCGCGTGACGGCCGCCCAGCTCAGCCGGCGCGTGCACGGGCAGCCCGTGGAGGACTACGCGAGCGTCCTGCTACGCTCGGCCGGCGGGGTGCTGGGCACGATCGAGGTCGGCAACACCGTGCCCTACGACGGCTCCGACGGCGAGTGGAAGCTCGCCGGGCGCGACGCGATCCTCGCGCTGCACCACGACGACACGCTGCGGGTCATCACCGCCACCGGCGAGGAGACGGCCGCCGCCCCGCCCGCCGAGCCGCTCTACCTCACCTGCGTTCGCGACATCCTCGACCACTGGCGCCGCGGCGCGCCGCCGCCGACCAGCGTCCACGACCTGCTATGCGCGGTGCGGCTCATCGACGAGGCCTACGCGCTGGCTGCAGCCGAAGGTACTCGAACTCCGCCGTGAACCCGCCGCCCTTGGGACTGCAGGCGTAGAGGCCGCACTGCGCGACCCGACCCGGACGATCTTCACCCAGGTGCGCCAGGCGAAGCTGTGACCACGCCGGCGCCCTGCTCGCCGCCGCGTAGTCGACGACGTAGTCGGCGCCCTGCCGCCGCACCCGCAAGCTGACCGCGCCCAGGCTGCGGGGCACGTCCTGCGTCGACCAGTCCGACCAGCCGGCGTTGGTCACGACGGCGCCGAGCCGGTTGGGTCCCTTCGGTTCGTACTCGACCGACGTCTTCAGCCAGCAGTCGGCCGAGAAGCGCACGATCAGCCCGGCCTGGTCGTACTGGTGGACGGGATGCGGGCGCACGCGCGTGCTGAGCACGAAGTCTCCGGCTCGCCACTCGGACAGGAGGCAATGACCGTTGTCGGCACGAAAGCCGTAGTGGGTGCGCTGCCAGAAGTCCGTCCCGCCGCGGGTGGCGACGATGAGCCGCGAGCGGCGGAGGTCGGCGCGCGGCGGCGGGTTCCACCACCGCAGGCGCCCATCCATCGCCGGCCCGGAGAAGTCCTCGTCGATCGCCGGCGGCGTCACGGCGCGTACGGGATCGGCCCGGCGTAGTCGGTGCGCAGCGGCGCCCAGCGCGTGGTCCACGTGCGGGCCAGCGTCCCAGCCAGTTGAGCCAGGTGCAACCGGTCGTGAGCCACCCAGGCGGCGACGAGATCGAGCCCGGACAGGCGGCCGGTGCGCCGATGCTCGATCGCGCCGACGAGACGCTCGGGGGGGATCGCGGCCAGCGACACCAGGCTGGCGGCACGGCGCGCCCGGAACTCGGCCAGCGCGGCCGGCCCGTCGGCATCGGCGTACCGCCGCTCCACCGCCCACCGCTCGGGCTCGATGGGCGCAAAGCGCGCGCCGCCGGCCAGAATCACGTCCACGCGCGCGCCGAAGTCCTCGACCTCCTCGTCGCGGAGATGGCAGACGACCTCCACCGGCGCCCATTCGCCCGGCGCCGGGCGCGCACGCCAGCCCGCGGCGTCGAGGCCGCCGAGCAGGCCCTCGAGCACGCCGGGGAACCGGGCCAGCTCGGCGCGGGCGGCCGACAGCACGGCAGCGGCAGAGTGCATGGCATGCGATGCTATCACCCCATGTTGCCGGCGGAGGCCCATGATGACGGCTGAGACGGGCAAGGTCACGATCGTTCGAGGCGGCCGACTGCTCGACATCCGCGCCCATCGCGCCGACGTCGCCGACGTCCTGATCGTCGGCGACACCATCAGCGAGATCGGCCCGCCCGGCATGGCGGCGCCGGCCGGCGCGAGCATCGTCCACGCCGAGGAGATGCTCCTGCAGCCGGGGCTCGTCAACGCGCACACGCACGCCCACGGCAACCTGGCCAAGGGCATGGGCGACCTGTGGACGCTCGAGCTGCTGCTGACCGCCGGCCCGTGGATCAGCGGCGGCCGCACGCACGAGGAGCGCGCGCTCAGCGCCACGCTCGGCGCCGTCGAGATGGTGCTCAAGGGCTGCACGGCGGCCTACGACCTGCCGTTCGAGTGGCCGGCGCCGACACCGGAGGGACTGGAGGCGGTGGGCCGCGCCTACGCCGACGTGGGGCTGCGAGCCGTCGTCGCCCCGATGGTGGCGGATCGCACGTTCTTCGAGGCGATTCCCGGGCTGCGCGACGTGCTGCCGCCCGAGCTCCAGAAGTCGGTCGAGACGCTGCGGCTGGCGCCGTGGGCGGCGAGCATCGAGAACATGCGCAAGGCGCTGCGCGGCTGGACGCTCGACCGCGAGCACGTGCGGCTCGGTGTCGCCCCGACGATTCCGCATCACTGCTCGGACGACTTCATCCGCGCGTGCGCCGATCTCGCCAAGGAGTACGGCGTCGGGCTGCACAGCCACGTCGCCGAGTCGAAGGTGCAGGCGATCGTGGGCTTGCAGCGATACGGCAAGACGCTCACCGCCCATCTCGACGACCTCGGCGCGCTCGGCCCCCACTTCACCGTCGCCCACGGCGTCTGGCTCGACGCCGACGACATGCGGCGGCTCGGCGACCACGGCGCCTCGGTGGCCCACAACCCGGGCAGCAACATGCGCCTGGGCAACGGCTCCGACAACCAGAACGTGTACGAGGCCATGCGCCTGGCCTCGCTGGCGTCCAAGGCGCGCTGTCCCGACGTCGAGCGCTGGGTGACGACCGAGCAGGCCGCGCTGGCGGCGACCGAGGGCGGCGCGCGCGCCCTCGGCTTCGACGGACGCCTGGGCCGGCTGGCGCCGGGCTACAAGGCCGACATCGTGTTCCTCGACCTCGGCCATCCGAACTGGATTCCGGTCAACGATCCCACCAACCAGCTCGTCCACACCGAGGACGGCTCCGGCGTGCGGCACGTCATGATCGGCGGCCGGATGGTCGTGGAGAACCGGCGGCCGACCATGGTGGACCTCGCCGCGCTCGCGCGGCAGGCGGACGCGGCGCGCGAGCGGCTGGCGCGCGTCAACGCGCCGACCAAGGCGCTGTACGACCGGCTGGCCCCGATCGTCGGCCGCTTCTGCCCCGGCCTCGCCCACACGCCCTACCACGTCAATCGCTACGTCGGCGTCTGACGGCGGCCGGAGCAGGGCGATGCTCGATGCCGTGGTCGTCGGCGCCGGCGCGGCCGGCCTCACCGCCGCTCGCGAGCTCGCGCGCGGGGGGCTCGCCGTGCGCGTGCTGGAGGCGCGCCGCCGGGTCGGCGGCCGCGCCTGGACCGAGCGCGCGACGTTCGGCGTGCCGATCGATCGCGGGTGCGCATGGCTGCATGCCGCGGACCGCAACCCGTGGACCGGTTACGCCCGCGAGCGCGGCTTCACGGTCATCGAGCGCTCGCCCGACTGGCAGCAGTGGATCGGCACCGAGCGCGTGAGCGACGAGCGGCGCGCGCACCTCGATGCCGACTGGGATCGCGCCGTCGCGGCCGTCGCCGCGGCGGCGGCCGAGGGGCGCGACGTGCCGGTCTCGGTGGTGCTGCCGCAAGATCTAAAGTCCCGGGCGCTCTTCGACGCCACCATGAGCTGGATGATGGGCGTCGACACGCCTGACCTCTCGACGGTCGACTTCGCCGCCTCCGAGGACTCCGACGTCAACTGGGCGGTGGTCGAGGGCCTGGGCGCCGTCGTGGCCAGCGCGGCCGACGGCCTCGACGTCGTCCTCGACTGCCCGGTCACGGCCATCGAGTGGGGCGGAGCCGGCGTCAGGCTGGTCACGCCGCGCGGCACGCTCGACGGTCGCGTCGTGGTCGTCACCGTCCCGGCTCCGTTGCTCGCCCGGGGCCAGCCGCGCTTCGAGCCCGCGCTGCCCGTCGAATACGCCGAGGCGTTCGCCGGACTGCCGCTCGGCGTCGCCAACAAGGTTTTTCTCGAGCTCGAGCCCGGCGCGTTGCCTCACGAGGGATCCGCGCACTTCGTGGCCAGCGACGCCACGGCGCGCACGGTGAGCTTCAGCGTGCGCCCGGCCGGCCACGAGCTGCTCCTCGCGTACTTCGGCGGCGCCTACGCGCGCGAGCTCGAGGCCCAGGGCGGGCTCGAGGCCGCGGCCCGCGAGGAGCTGGTCAGGCTCTACGGCGGAGCGCTCGGGCGTCGCATCCGTCGCAGCACGGCAACGGCCTGGGCCGGCGATCCCTGGGCCCGCGGCTCGTACTCGGCCGCCCGCCCGGGCTGCGCCGGCCGCCGGCGAATCCTCGGGCAGCCGGTCGCCGACCGCGTGTTCTTCGCCGGCGATGCCTGCACGACGGACACGTTCGGCGCGATTCACGGTGCCTGGGCGTCGGGCGCCGCGGCGGCCAGGAACGTCGTCGGCTTGGCCTGTGCTTGACAAGCTTCAAGAGTGCCGCCGCCGCGACGGTGGGGCGACTTCGGAGCCGGCGATTTAAGGCTGAGCGGGTGCGGTCATGGCCCCGGCCAGCTCGGCCACCGTCCCCAGAGTCATCTGGACGGCGTTGAACCCGAGACGGAAGTCAGCCTCGGAGTACGCCGTGTACAGGTCGGTCGGCTGGTGCCAGTACGGATTCGATCCGTTACCGATCTCGGCGACGCGCTGGTTGTCGCGCACGCTGACGGTGGCGGTGTAGTTCTGGAACGGCACGGAGTCGGTGTAGTTCATGTTCGAGCCGACCTGGGCCGGGTAGTTGGTCGAATACGTCTGATTTCCCGCTCGCAGCGCGTTGGCCAGTTGCAGCGACTGGGTGGCCCACGTCGAGGACGCCTGATACTCGACGTCGAGATCGGCAGCGGGGATCTGATCGTGCTGGGGCGGCAGACCGTGGTCGTACAGGATCTGGTCGTGCTGAATCATTCCCAGCCAGCGAGGCTCGGGATAGATGCCCGAGCCCGGAGGACTCTCCACGCCTTGCTGGCTGGCGCGCTCGTTCACGTATGCGGTGCTTCCGTTGAGCCCGGTCTCCTCGTTATTCCAGAAGATGAAGCGAACCGAGACCGCCGTCGGCAGCCCCGCCAGCGCCAGGGCCGATTCCAGAACGAGCGAGCAGCCGGAGGCATCGTCATTGGCGGCGCCACCGCCTCCCCGGCCATCCAGGTGGGCGGAGACGATGTACATCTGATCGGGAAAGAGGGTGCCGACCTTGGTGACGTAGATGCTGGTGCGCGGCTGGCCCAGGTAAGTGTACGCGTGATGCTGGACCACGTAGCCGGCAGCCCGGAGCTGGTTCTCCAGCCAGAGGCTGGCGGTCGTGTAGCTGGCGCTGCCCTGGGTGCGGTCGCCGGAGCCGGAGAGGATTCGGATATTTTCCTTGAACCGCTCGAAATCCAGGGAGGCGACCGCCGCCTGGGCGCCCGCTGTGTTCTCCGTCAACAGCACGTCATCGATCAGCACCGTGGTGGACTCGGTGGCATCCGTCTTCTTGCTGTTGTAGCCGCCGAGGACGAGGGTGTGTGTCCCCGCGCTCAGGGTCCCGAGATTGACCGCGTAGAGCCGCCAGCCCGTAGTGATGGCGCCGCCCGTGTTGCCATCACCGACGATCTGGGCGAGGAAGTCGCTGGGCGATGCTCCGATGAGGGCGCCGTCGAGTCTTACCAGCAGCTCGCTCTTCTCATCTGCCTCGTAGTAGGGAGACTGCGTCAGGCTGCCACGAACATAGAGCGTGATCCTGGTCGGGGCCGTCAGGTTGAACGTCTTCGCCCACCCGCCCGACATCCCGGTGATCGCGTTGGAGTCGATCCCGCCCAGGGTGACTCTCAGCCCGCCTCCCCGGAACCCCCCGGAGACGATCCAGGTGCCGCTAGCGTAGGCGGGCTGATGAGTGTCGCGAAAGGCGTCATCGACATAGGTGAAGCCATCCGCGCCGACGTCGAAATGCGCTTGCAGGATGACTCCTGAGATCTGGAAGGCACGGGCAATCGCCGGGGCCGGAGCGAAGTCGGCGTCGCCGGCCTGCGAGGCGGTGATGGTGCAGCGGCCGGCCCCGGTCACACTGACCGTCGCAGCCGCAACCGAAACGTGATGGTCTGGCCGGCCCGGGCGATAGCGAACGCCCGGGTCACGTCGGGCGCCGGGAGGTACGAGGCGTCGCCAGCCTGGGAGGCGGTGACGGCGCAATGACCGGCCGCGATCATGGTCGTCAGGTCGCCGACACGCGAGCAGCTGCCGGTCGCGCTGAACGTCACTGCAAGCCCGGACGACGCCGTCGCCGTCACGGTGAATGGAGGGTCGCCGAATGTGCGGTCGGCCAGCATCTCAAACGTGATGGTCTGCCCGGCGCGAGCGATCGCGAAAACGCGAGAGACGTCGGGAGCCGGCTCGTAATCGGCGCCGCCGCCCTGGGAGGCGGTGACAGTGCAGCTGCCGCCACTGGTCGGCGTCACGATTCCAGCGGCGATGGTGCAGTTGCCGCTGGCGGCGAAGCTGGCGGGCAACCCCGAGGACGTGGTCGCGATCACGGAGAACGGCGGATCCCCGAGCGTGCGGTCCGGTAGCGGCGCGAAGGCGATGGTCTGGCCGGCGCGAACGATGGCAAAGGTGTGAGAGACGCTGGGCGACGGCTCGTAGTCGGCGTTGCCGCCCTGGGACGCGGTCACGAAGCAGGAACCAGCGCCGGCGATGCTCAGGAGGTTGCCGATGAGAGAGCAGGCGCCAGCGACGGAGAAGGTCAGGGGCAGGCCGGAGGACGCCGTGGCCGAGAGCGTGAGGGGCGAATCGCCGAAGGTCCGGTCCGGTAGCGCATCGAACGCGATGGCCTGGCGGGCGCGACCGATGGAGGAGCGTCACGGTGCCGTCGGCCACCGAGCATGCGCCGCTGGCGGCAAACGTCACCGGGAGTCCCGAAGACGCCGTCGCGGTCACGGCGAACGGCGTGTCACCGAACGTATGGTTGGTAAGCGCCGCGACGGCGATGGTCTGAGACGTCCGCCGAGGGGTGGCCAGGACCACGTGGCTGGTCGCGGTGTCGCCGCCGCCGACCTGGAGGAGCAAGGTGATCTGACCGGCGTCGTTGATGGAGCGATGCCCCATCCGGATGTCCGCCACGGTGAGCCCGAACACGACGTCGCCGGTGCGGACGACCTTGTTGCTCAGCGGGTCGTTACCCGTGAAGAGCCCCGCCTCGGGAGACGGGCCACCCGGCCCCGTGACGAACGCCGTTCGGCCGCGGTTGTTCAGGCCGTAGCCCGAGGCCAAGTGCGCGAAGATCGGATCCTCGCTGCCCGTGAGCAGAACGTTGATGCTGCCGCCGCGGGCCGTGAACAGGGGTGGGACACCACAGTCGCTCAGCACGAGCCCGTCATTGTTGACGACCGGAGGGTAGCTGGAGAATCCAGGGCATGGGTCGGCAGCCCCTTCATCCGTCAACGGACCACCCGAGCCGGAGTAGACGTGAACGGACCCCACGGCGCTGGCCCGGGCCTTGAAGGCGACCACCCCGGCATCGTTGACCGTGGGACTGCTGAAGGTGAAGAGCGCCGCGGAGCTGCGCGCAATCTCGACCGGGCCACCGTCGTCGAATCGCACGATGGACGACGTGGAGTCCAGATTCGTCACCAGCGCCGCCACCTGACCAGCGCCGTTCATGGAGATCGTCGTCGGGAGCTCGAGATAGGGTTCCACGCCGAGCTGGTCGGCCCGGGCCAGCACGCTGAACGAGCCGTCGACGTTGATCCGCGCGATGACGGCCCCGGCCCCGGAGACGTAGTTCACGGCAATGGCCCCGGCGTCATTGATCACGAGCGACCCCGGGCTTCCGTCGCCCAGGGCGTCGGTCAAACTCAACACCCGGACGAGCTGAA
>VBPC01000054.1 GCA_005887895.1 Candidatus Rokuibacteriota bacterium | reverse complement strand
TGATCCCCGCGTTGGCGATGATCGCCACGGTTGGTGAAACGGTCTTGGGTCTTCTCCTGGTTCTCGGTTGGAACACTCGCATTGTTGCTTTGCTGAGCGGAGGTCTTCTGGCCACATTTGCGCTGACGATGACGGTGGCGTTGGGAGTCAAGGCGCCCCTCGATTTGTCGGTTTTTTCGGCTGCCGCAGGAGCGCTGCTCCTCGGAGTGCACGCAGATGTCCCGTTCAGCGTGGACGAAGTGCTTCGGCGGAATCGGCAAGAGAAATGATCGCGCTGGGATCATTCCACACGTCCGCAAGAATCGCGTAAAAACTCCGGAGACCTCGGCAAGAATCACGATCGCCGTGCTGCCTACAATTCCTTCATGGCAGCAGCCGACGCAGGCCGACATGGGGCCAGGCCCAGAAAGGCGATCGCGATCAGCCGTCCATGTCGTTGCCGGAAGAGGCCTGGCTCGAACGGCCATGGCCGCGACGATCGTGCGCGACGACGCGGAAGCCGTTCTGCGCGAGGAAAAGCATCTGACCGTCCCAAGCGTCGGAGCACAGAGGCCAGCCGTGCGAGAACGTTACGACAGGGCCTTTGCCCCAGTCCTTGTAGTAGATCTCGGTGCCATCGTTGGCTCTGATTGTGCTCACGGTCTCGGCTCCGTTCCGATGGTGGGGCTGGGGAGTCGGATTGGTTCGGGCGCCAGCGGGTGAGATCCATGGGCTACCTCCAAAGCCTCAGTCCCCGAATGGGGTTGTTAGTTCCGTCTCGTTCGTGTCCACCACGAATACGGCGAGAAGCTTGGCCGGCTTCGTCTCGCTGGCATTGGCGCTGACGCGGTGGCGATCGCTGGGCAGCTCGGAGAAGCTCTGTCCGGTCTTGTAAGTCGTCACCGGTCCGTCGTTGACCTGACTGCGGATCGCCCCGTCAAGTACGGTCGCGTAGATGAAGGCGGATTTGGGATGCGTGTGGCCAGGCGAGTAGCCGCCCGGGCCGTATTCGACGAGCACGCCCTTGATGCTCTTGCCGGCAACGTTCGGCAGCTCGTGCTGGTAGACGAGGGTCACCTTGGCGTTCTTTGACTTCGGCGCATCGGCGAGGACGCTGCCGGACGGCAGGGTGGCGACAAGGAATGCACAGAGGATGCGTTTCATGGGGCCGTCTCCTTCGGTTGTTGCATCCAGGATCAGGCTGCTCTTGTTCGCGAGCGGCGAAGCCATTCGTCGACAACCAATGCGGCCGAGGCGCGCTTCGCCCAACGGCACGAGCGAGCGCTCCTCGACCCGGCCGCCATAGAGTCGGGCCTCCGTGGTCGGCTCGATGGACGGCACCTCGAAGCCGACGTCCGTCAACCGACGGCCCGTTCACGTGAGGCTTGAGCGTGGAAACCTAATCTTCCGTGATACGGGCAGTTTCACCTGACCGTCGACGAGACGCTGAAGAGTGGATCCATCGCCGAGAGCTGCCGTCGCGCACACGTGTCAGGCGGGCTGTCGCACCGCCGTCCCAAGACGATTGTCGATCAGGTACCGCCAGCGTCCATCCGCGCCGCGGCGCGCGACATCGCTTGCCGTGCCTTCGACGTGCACGTGCTCGCCGTCGGGACCTGTGCCATCAATTGACCAGTCCACCACGATCTGGGCGATATCGCCGGCAACGAACACATGGCGCGCCTTGGCCTCCAGCGGCAGGCCGAGGCTGAGATCGCGCTCGAGTTCGGCAGCGATCTCGGCGCGATCACTGACGGTTCGCCCGTCGTCCGCGATGAGCACGGCTCCTTCGTACAAGGTCATCATCGCGCTGACCTTGCCGGAGTTAAATCGCTCAATCAGCGACGGGATGACGCCTCGGGTTCAGTGGGGAGTGAATAGGACTCGGACATCAGGGTCTCCTTTCGTGTTGGTTGAGTCCTTGTCAGTGGCGCGCTCATGGCTTGTCGACCGCCAACACCAACTTTCCTCGGGTATGGCCGGCCACTCCGCGTTCAAATGCCTGTCGGGCCTTCGCCAGCGGAATTGTTTCCGCGATCACCGGGCGGATGGCGCCGGAATCGATCAACGCCGCGATCTTGCCAAGCTGTTCTCGATTGGGCTGGACGATGAAAAACACTCCGCGCTTGCCATGCGCCGGCCCTTCGCTCTCGGGGATCGGCCCCGGCAAACTGACGAGGATTCCCGTCGGCTTCAACGCCTGCCAGGAGCGTTCGCGCGTTTCGCCGCCGATGGTGTCCAGAACTACATCGACCTCGCGCACGGCCTGTTCAAATGGCACGTGCCGATAGTCAATGACCTCATTTGCCCCAAGGCGAAGCAGGAAGTCGCGGTTTTCCGCAGATGCCGTGCCGACTACGTAGGCCCCGTGCCAGCGGGCGATTTGAACCGCAAAGCTGCCAACCCCGCCGGCGGCTCCGTGGATCAACACGCGCTGACCCGGCGCGAGCTGCGCGTAATCGAAGAAGGCCTGCCAGACCGTCAGCGCCGAAAGTGGGACGGCGGCCGCCTGCATGTGATCGATTGTCTTTGGTTTTGGCGCCAGATCGGCGGCGTGGACCGCGACATACTCCGCGGCGGCGCCATCTCGGCAGAAAGACGTCAGCGCGTAGACCGCGTCGCCGATCGACACATCGCTGACGCTGTCCGCCACACTTTCGACCACGCCCGCAACCTCGTGTCCCGGGATTGCGGGCAAGCGCGCAGATCCGTCGCAATTCGTGTACGTCTCCGTATAGGTCAGCTCCGCAGGCGTAATGCCCGTGGCGTGGACTCGGATGAGCGCGTCCCCTGCGCCCAACTCAGGCTTGGGTGCATCCTCGTACACAAGTTGCTCCGGGCCACCTTGTCGATGGAGTCGAACGGCTTTCATCATTGTTCCTTTCTGCTCCGCTCGTCCCGTCTTAGAAACCTGGGCGCTGGCCCGCATGGCGACGTACATCATGAGGGAAACGCTGGCGATGTAGATTTGTTGCTTATCCGCCGTCTGAATTACGGCCCTCCCTCTTACTGGTAAGAAGCCGCAGGCCTGATCACGGTTGCGACCCGGCCAAAAAAGATTTCGTCGCACGCGACGGCAATCAACGCGATGTCCCGCCCGTCCAAAGCCATGTCACTCTCGTTGCTGTGTTGGCGCGGAGGTCGGTGTACAGCCGCGCCGTCGCTCTCACAGAAAACCGGACCTCGGGACGCGGCGTCGTAAAGGCTACAGAACGAGGACGTGAACTCAGTCACATCGTGGCGCTGCAGACGGTGCCACCAAGCCGATGGAACGATCCAGAACCCCGATCCAGAAGACCACCAGCACCGCGTCCCCTCAACAAGCGCTCGCTTCGATTCCGTCGGGATCGCGATACGCGATCCTTCTTGAGAATCTGTGGCAAGCGATGCGTCCGAACGGGGGCGGAGCGGCTCCTGAGCCACGGACGCGAAGAGCGGCCGAACTCGGCCCAGCGGTCGGCTGGGGTCTCAGCCGTCGCGTCGCTCGTCTAGGGCCTGCGCGGGGAAGCGAACTTCGACGCGGCGACTGGACATGTGAGTCCCCATCCTAATACCGCCGCAACGACTGCCGCTTCGCGGGCGTCGTAAGACCAATAGGACACCCGTGCTTGATTCAGGACTGCAGCAAATCGGAGGGGCGGCGATGGCGAAGATGAAGGCGGCGCAGATCACGAAGGCGGGCGGAGATTTCGAGATCGTCGAGCGGGAAATCCCGCAGCCGGGGCCCGGGCAAGTCCGTATTCGGGTACAGGCGTGCGGCGTCTGCCACAGCGAAGTGTTCGTGAAGGAAGGCGGGTGGCCCGGCCTCGAGTACCCGCGTGTTCCAGGGCACGAGATCGCCGGCGTGATCGACGCGGTCGGCTCGGGCGTGACTCAGTGGAAGACCGGCCAGCGCGTCGGTGTCGGCTGGCACGGAGGCCAGGACGGAACGTGCCTCGTCAGCTATGACGGCGGATATCAGGAGTACATGGTCGCTCCGGTGGAAGCGGTAGCGCGGATGCCGGAGTCGCTCGATGTGGCCGAGGCGGCGCCGCTCCTGTGCGCGGGAGTCACGACCTTCAATGCGCTTCGTCACAGTGGTGCGTTGCCGAGCGATCTGGTGGCCGTCCAGGGCATCGGCGGGCTCGGTCACCTCGGTGTCCAGTTCGCGCACAAGTTCGGCTACGAGGTCGCGGCAATCGGTCGCGGGCCGAGCGGCGCCGCGCTGGCGAAGAAGCTCGGCGCCCATGTCTACATCGACAGCGCCGCGACTGACGCCGCCGCCGAGCTGCAAAAGCGGGGTGGGGCGCGCGCGATCGTGGCGACCGCTCCGAGTGGCAAGGCGATGTCCTCGCTCATCGACGGGCTTGGCCCGAACGGCACGATGATGGTGGTCGGCGCAACCACGGAACCGATCCAGGTGGCCCCGAGCCAGTTGATCACCAACATGCGCCGCCTCCATGGCTGGGCATCGGGCGTTCCGGCCGACTCGGAAGATACGCTCAAGTTTGCCGAGCTGACGGGCGTCCGACCGATGATCGAGCGCTATCCGCTAGAGAAGGCGGCGGAGGCCTACGCGCGCATGATGAGCGGTCGGGCCGAGTTCCGCGTGGTGCTGACGATGGAGCGCTGACTAGAGCGCCAGATACTGCAGGCGGATCGACGCGTCGTCGCGAAACTCGCGCGGGGACCGACGAGTACCGTCCCAGGATCTTGGGGCGGAACCGATTCCTGGGTGAAGTCTGGGTAAAGCAAAGGGGTTAGCGGCTTTGGCGTCCGCTAACCCCTCGTTCTTCATGGTTGCGGGGGCTGGATTTGAACCAGCGACCTTTGGGTTATGAGCCCAACGAGCTACCGGGCTGCTCCACCCCGCGGTGACCCACGTACCTTACCCGAGCGGTTCTCATGAGTCAAGGTGACGCGGAGAAATGCGGCGCGAGCCACTCTGACGCTTCACGTGTCACTTCGCACGCGCGCCGTGCGCGATCACGCGCAATGACGCGGCCGATCTTTTGGCATCGGCTTTGCGAGGATGCCGGCGCCATGCGACCCCGTGCCCAACTGACCGTCGCGGCCCGTCTGCATTTCCCCCTCGCGCGGCTCGCCCTCTGCCTCGACTGCGAGGTGTGCTTCGAGATCGGACCGGAGAAGTGCCCGGGCTGCGGCAGCACGACGTGGTCGCCGCTGTCGCGGTTCATCGGTGACACCTCGGAGAAGGCGGCCGTGCGGGCCGTGCGGGCGCTCGTCGAGGAGGCGCGCGGGCTGTCGGCGGCGCGCGGCGGCCAGCACCTGCTGATCGTGTCCCGCACGCAGCCCAAGATGTTCGAGATGCTCCAGCGCGAGCTGGGCAACAACGACACGGTCACGGTCATCCTGGATCGCCGGGGCCAGGGCCCGATGCCGACCGGCCGCCTGGCCAACCAGCGCTGGCGCAACGTCGACTACCAGATCCGGGCCCTCGGCTGGGCCATCGTCCGCGCCGAGACCCCCGCCGCCCGCTCCGCGGCCCGCGACTAGAGCCGGCGCCCTAGTCGAAGACCACGACCCCGCGCGCGACCTGTCCTGACCGGAGGGCGGCGAAGCCCTCGTTGATCTGGTCGAGGCGGTACGTCCGGCTGACCAGCTCGTCGATCTTCAGGCGCTTCTGCATGTAGAGGTCGACGAGGTGCGGGAAGTCGAGGTTCGGGCGCACCGAGCCGTACATCGTTCCCCGCAGGCACTTTTCCTGGAGCGCCATCATGTAGGGCGTCACCGGCGCCCGCACGGCCATGGCCGCCATGCCGACGATGACGGCGGTGCCGCCGGGCCGGATGGCGTCCAGGATCTGCAGCGTGGTGGCCTCGCCGCCGATGGCGTCGAACGCGTAGTCGACACCGCGGCCGCCGGTGAGGCTGCGCGCGTAGTCGACGACGTTGGCGCTGGCGGCGTTCACCGTGTGGGTGGCGCCGAAGTCCCTGGCGTAGCCAAGCTTCGAGTCGAGCAGGTCGGCGGCGATGATCGTGGCGGCGCCCGCCAGCCTGGCGCCCTGGACCACGTTGAGCCCGACGCCGCCGCAGCCGATGATCAGCACCGCGGCGCCGGCCTCGACCTGCGCGCAGCGGGTGACGGCGCCGACGCCGGTCGGCACGCAGCAGCCCACCAGCGCCGCCTGCGGCCACGGCATGTCCTTGCGGATCGGCACCAGCTGCTCGGCCGGGCACACGACCTTCTCGGCGAACGTCCCGATGCGGGCGAGCTGGTTCAGGCCCTCGCCCCGGTGGGACATGCGGGTGGTGCCGTCGAACAGCATGAAGCGGGGGGTGTCGTTGTGACCGTCGCAGAGGATGGAGCGGCCGATCGAGCAGTACAGGCAGTGACCGCACTGCGGCCGGAACGAGAAGATCACGTGATCGCCCGGCTTGACGGTGGTCACGCCGGCGCCGACCTCCTCCACGATGCCGGCCGCCTCGTGGCCGAGCACCATCGGCAGCGGCATCGTCCAGTCGCCGTTGATGATGTGCCAGTCGCTGTGGCACACGCCGGCGGCCTTGACCTTCACGCGCGCCTCGCCCGCCTTGGGGCCTTGCTGCTCGACATCGACGACCTCGAGCGGAGTGTTGGGCTTGTAGAGGACCGCCGCCTTCATGGCCGGGCTCCCTTCGCTGGGGTTGGAGATCGCACCGCGCGGACACCCTACCCGGCGGCGCCGTCGCGGTCAACCGCCGGGCGGCGGTACCATGAGGCCCGCGTCCGCGGCGTGGGCCGCGGGGACGGGAGGATCGCATGAGCCAGAGCGAGATGTACCAGAAGGGCGCCGCGATGCGGCGGCGGCTGCTGGGCGACGAGTGGGTGGACCGGACTGCGAAGACGACCTACGCGGACCCGGTCATGAAGAACTTCATTGACGTCGCCACCGAGGCGGTCTTCGGGATCCTGTGGAACCGGCCGGGCCTCGATCTGAAAACACGCACGCTGGTGTGCGTGGTGTCCGACGCCGCCACCGCCCGCGAGGCCGAGCTGGAGATTCACCTCCGCATGGCCCTGCGGCAGGGCTGGACGGAGGCCGAGCTCACGGAGGTGCTGCTGCAGCTGCTCGGCTATGTGGGCGCGCCGTTCGCGCGCGACGCCCTCCTGGTCGCCTCGCGCGTCTTCGCCGCCGTACGCGCCGGCAAGTAGCGGCGGCCGCCGAAATCCACGAGAGGCCGGGAGCGCTCCCGGCCTCTCGTGCGACTGATGCGCGCGTTCGAGTTACGGGTTCTGCTTCTTGGGGGTCGGGTTCACGTCCGAGGCCGGCCCCGTGGTGGCGGGCGGCGTGCTCGGGCCCGTCGCCGGGGTCGAGGCCGACGGGGACGCTGACGGCGACGCGGTCGGCGAGGAGGTCGACGACGTCGACGCGGTCATCAGCTTGGCCTTGGTCTCCTTGTCGAGGGTGCCGGTGACCTTCATGTTTTCCTTCGTCTGGAAGTCGCTGATGGCGGCCTTGGTGTGGGGGCCCATGATGCCGTCGATCGGGCCAGGGTTGAAGCCCTTGTCCTGCAGCGCCTGCTGGGCGGTGCGGACGTCATCCTTGCCGGCCATGGGCTGACCGCCCTTGTCCTTCTTGCCCGAGACCTTCTCCTTGACCTTGTCCTTGGCCTCGACGGCCTTCTCCTTGGTCTTGTCCCAGGCGTTCCCAACTTTCTCCTTCGCCGTATCCATCTTGTCCTTGGCCTTGTCCTTCACCGACTCGTCGGCGGCAAAGGCCGGCACGCCGGACCAGGCGAAAGCGAGCGCAATGGCGCACGCGGCAACTATGAATTTCCTCATGGGCAGAGCCCTCCTCTGCGGGAGACATATTGCAAGACCGACACCAGCCGGACGGATGTGAAAGAGATTGCAGGAACAGCCGCCGATCTTACAACCGGGCTACCGCGCCAGCAGCTCCTCGGCGATGCGCTTGACGTCCCCGGCCTCGACCTGACCCTTGTGGGTCTTCAGGACGTCGCCGACCAGGCGGCCGATCTGCTTGGCGTCGGTGACGCCGAGGGCGGTCATCCGCTCGCGCACGAGCGCCCGCACCGCCGCCTCGTCGAGGCCCTTCGGCAGCCAGCGCTCGAGATACTCGATCTCGAACCGGAGCTGCGCGACCTGGGCCTGACCGCGCTCGCCGGCCTTCTCGTAGTCCGGCAGCGCCTTCTGGAGCGACTTGCGGTAGGTGCCAATGACGTCGACGATCAGCGTGTCGTCGACCTGGCCCGCGAACCCCTTGGCGGTGCGCCGCTCGCCGATCTTGCTCTTGATCATGCGCACGATGTCGGCCGCCCGCTGGTCCTTCTCGCGGATCGCCCTGGTCAGCGTGTCGTTCAGGGTCTGCTCGAGGCTCATGGCTAGTTGATGCGCTTGGCCTGACCCTTCCACTCCTTGTCCCGCAGCACGAACTTCTGGACCTTGCCGGTCGACGTCTTGGGCAGGTCGCCGAACTCGATGGCGGCCGGGCACTTGAAGTGGGCGATATGCTGCCGGCAGAACTCGATGATCTCCTGCTCGGTGGCCCGGGCGCCGGGCTTGAGGGTGACGAAGGCCTTGGGCCGCTCGCCCCACTTCGGGTCGGGGACGGCCACCACCGCGCACTCCATGACGGCCGGGTGCTTGGCCACCGTCTGCTCGACCTCGATCGTCGAGATGTTCTCGCCGCCCGAGATGATGATGTCCTTCTTGCGGTCGCGCAGCTCGATGTACCCGTCGGGGTGCCAGACCGCCAGATCGCCGGAGTGGAACCAGCCGCCCCGGAACGCCTCTGCACTGGCATCGGACTGTTCGAAATATCCCTTCATTACATTGTTACCGCGCATGACCACTTCGCCGAGCGTCTCGCCGTCCATGGCGACGTCGTTCATCGTGTCGTCGACGACGCGGACGAGGTCGGCGACCACGTAGCCCTGGCCCTGGCGGGCGGCCTTGCGGGCCATCTCCTCCACCGGCAGCCGGTCCCAGTCGGCGTTCCAGGCGCACACGGTGTGGGGCCCATAGGTCTCGGTCAGGCCGTAGACGTGCACCGGGAGAAAACCCAGCTCCTTCAGCCGGCCCAGCAGCGTCGGCGACGGCGGCGCCCCCGCCACGGCGCAGGTGACGGGACGGGCAAGCTGGTGGGCCTTGGGGTCGTTGACGATGCCGATCTGGACGGTCGGCGCCCCGCAGTAGTGGGTGATGCCTTCCCGGTCGATCAGATCCCAGATGCGGCTGGGGTCCACGCGGCGCAGGCAGACGTGGGTGCCGGACATGGCCGTCACGGTCCACGTGAAGCACCAGCCGTTGCAGTGGAACATCGGCAGCGTCCACAGGTACTTCGTGTCGAAGGTCATCCCGGTCTCGATGCCCTCGCCGAGCGCGTTCAGGTAGGCCCCGCGGTGGTGGACCATCACCCCCTTGGGGCGGCCGGTCGTTCCCGACGTGTAGTTGATCGAGATCGTCTCGTACTCGTCCTCGAGCCAGGGCTCGCCCGGCTCGGGCGAGGCGGCGGCCAGGAAGTCCTCGTAGGGATCGCCGGGGGCGCCGGTGTCGTCCACCCGGACGACCCTCACGCCCTGCAGATCGAGCGGCTTCACCAGCGGCTCGAACTCCTGGTCGACGAGCAGCGCCTTGGCGCCGGAGTGCTTCAGGATGTAGCCCATCTCGTCGCTGTTCAGCCGCGTGTTGATGGGGACGATCACGAGCCCGGCGGCCGGCACGCCATAGTGGACGTCGAGCATGGCCGGCGTGTTCGGCAGGATCGCGGCCACGCGGTCGAGATGCCGCAGCCCGAGCGCCCGCAGGCCCGAAGCCAGCCGGTTCGCGCGCTCCTCGAGCTGGCGGTAGGTGTAGCGGCGCTCGCCGTGGACCACGGCCGTCCGGTCCGGAAACACGTAGGCGCTGCGGCGGAGAAAGGCCACCGGCGTCAGCTCCGTGCGGTATGGCTGCCGCTCCCTCGACACGCGCAGCACACGCTTCGGCGCGGACGTCATCGTCGCCTCCTCCATCGGAAAAGCAGGATTCCGCGTGCATTATATACGTCCGCCCGCCGCCACCGCTCGCTGGTCCGACCCTTGCGTGCGGAGAGCCTCGACCTCATCCCAATCAGGAGGTGCTCGACCATGGGACGAGACTCATCGGCGGACAAGGAGGGCCTGCAGTCCTCGGGCCGCAAGGAGCAGTCGAGCCGACACGGCGTGGAGCCGACGCCGGCCATGAAGCCCGTGCCGGGAGCGTTCGGCAGGGACGGCGAGCCGGTGCGGATCGAAGAGCGCGAGGAGCCCGTCGCCGAGGACCCGGCGGCCGAGGAAGGCGCTAGCGAGAACGCGTGCTGACGCGGTCCGTCTTGGCGGCCTCGAAGCCGCCACTGCGCGCCAGCGCCAGCAGCACCCGCCAGGCCCCGCGCGTCGCCAGCAGCCAGTACGTCTGGCAGCGGAACGTTCCCCAGAACTTCGCCGCCAGCGTCGTACGCGCAACGCTGACCGGCCGCGGGAAGTAGGGCGTGAGGCTCTCGATCAGGTCCTGGGTCACGATCCCGCCGACCCAGATCGTCAGCCCGAGCGAGATCGACGGGAACGCGATGCCGAGCACGAACAGCAGCGGGCGGTCGGCGAAGCGATAGGCGAGGTGCCAGCCGAGGAAGCCGACGATCGGATAGACGATCGCGGCGATCGGCCACTCGATCACCTTGTTGCCGACGTGGCGGCAGAGCTGAGCCAGGTTGTACGCGCTCGGCTCTGCCCGCCACGCGCCGACGAGAAACGCGACGTCGTCCAGCACGCCCTTGTACCAGCGCGCATTCTGCCGGACCATCTTTTCCTTGGTCTCCGGCAGGTCGACCAGCTCCAGCATCGGCAGCGCGCCCATCACCAGCCCCCGCCCGCCCAGCGCGTAGCCGAGCGTGGAGTCCTCGGTGGCGCCCGAGGTCGGGAAGCCGCCGAGCGAGCGCAGCACGTCGAGCCGGACGAACTGGTTGTGGCCCAGGCAAATCTGCGAGCGGCGGAAGCAGAACTCGAAGACCGGGCGCACCGCCGCCGCCAGTCGCGGCGCGCGCGCGCGCAGGCGCGCGAACCAGGCGAGCCGCCGTGCCTCGTTGATGAGCCGCGCGATCGAGACACGAATGAAGATCGACGACTGCTGCATGGCGCACACGCGCCCGCGGTGATCGAGCCGGTCGAAGTTGCCCAGCGACAGCGTGATGCCCTGGTAGGCGAGCCGGTCGTGGCCGGCGAGGATGTCGCCGGCGAGCCAGCGGTAGGTGTTGCGGTCGGGCAGCGAGTCGGCGTCGCTGACGCCGATCCACACGCGGGCCGGGTCGTGATCGTCGCCGAGCGCGGCGTGGAGCGTCTCCCGCCGGAGCGCCCAGTTGAGCTGATGCGCCTTGCGCCCGGGCGCGGCGGGAGCGACCGCCAGCGTGAGCATCTTCTGCTGCCACGGCGGCAGGCCGTCGCGGAAGCGCCGGACCAGCTCGGCGGTGGTCGCCTCCATCGCGGGATGGGGCGCCTGCTCCTCCTCCGCGCGGGTGGCGACGACCACGTGCAGGCGGTCGTGCGGATAGCGGGAGGCCAGCAGGGCGGCGACCGTGTTGGCGATGGCCGGCTCGTAATAGGCCGGCACCAGGTGCACGAACACCGGCGCGGCGGGGGCGGCGGCCAGCGCCGCCTCGTCCGGCAACGCGTCGAGCGCCTCGTAGGCGTCCTCCACGAACCGGCAGGTCGTCACCATGCCCTTCCAGTCGAGCAAGAGCTTGAAGGCGGCCCGGGCGTTGAAGAACAGACTGACGAGGAACAGGACGAAGAACCAGTCCATGGGTCGACGGTCAGCGGCCGGACGGGGCGTTGCCCGCGCGCGGCTCGCCGCGCGCGGCGCTGGGGAACTTCAGGACGGTCTCGTCGGGCCGGACGTAGCCGAGCTCCTCGCGGGCGAGCTTCTCGACGTAGGCCGGATCGCTGCGCAGGCGCTCCACCGTGCGCGTGAGCTCGTCGGTGCGCGCGCGCAGCGTGACGATGTCGCGCTCCATCGCCTCGATCTCGCCGCGCATCTGGCGCACGCGCAGGACCTGCTGGGCGCCGTACACGCCGAGGCCGACCGTGAGGACGATGAGGCCGGCGCCGCCGAGGACGCGCGCGCTCACCGCGCGGTGCGGGTGTAGAGGCTACGGCCGGGCCACGAGGCGGCGTGGCCCAGCTCCTCCTCGATGCGCAGCAGCTGGTTGTACTTGGCCGTGCGCTCGCTGCGCGAGACGGAGCCGGTCTTGATCTGGCCGGCATTGATGGCGACCGCCAGGTCGGCGACGAACGTGTCCTCGGTCTCGCCCGAGCGATGCGAGATCACGGTGCCGTAGGCGGCGCGCTTGGCGAGCTCGATCGCCTGCATCGTCTCGGTCAGGGTGCCGACCTGGTTCACCTTTATCAGCACCGCGTTGGCGATGCCCTTCTGGATGCCCTGCTGGATGATGGCCGGATTGGTGACGAACAGATCGTCGCCGACGAGCTGCACCCGGCTGCCGAGCCGCCTGGTCAGCAGCGTCCACCCCGACCAGTCGTCCTCGCCGAGCCCGTCCTCGATCGACACGATCGGATAGCGGTCGACCAGCGCCTCGTAGCGCGCGATCAGCTCGTCGCTGTCGAGCACGACGCTCTCGCGCCGCAGCCGATAGCGGCCGCCCTCCTCGGCGAACTCACTGGCCGCCACGTCGAGCGCCAGCGAGACGTCGTCGCCGGGGCGGTACCCGGCCGCCTCGATGGCCTGCATCAGCAGATCGAGGGCCGCCGTGTTGGAGCCGAGCGCGGGCGCGAAGCCGCCCTCGTCGCCGACGTTGGTGCCGAGGCGCTTGCTCTTGAGCAGCTCCTTGAGCGCCTGGAACACCTCCACGCCCATCCGCAGCGCATTGGAGAACGAGTCGGCGCCGGCCGGCACCAGCATGAACTCCTGGAAGTCGATGCCATTGTCGGCGTGGGCCCCGCCGTTGATGACGTTCATGAGCGGCACCGGCAGCAGGCGCCCGCCCACGCCGCCCAGGTAGGCGTAGAGGGGCAGGCCGGCATCGTCGGCGGCCGCCCGGGCCACCGCCAGCGACACGGCGAGGATCGCGTTGGCGCCGAGCGCGGAC
Source organism: Candidatus Rokuibacteriota bacterium (assembly GCA_005887895.1). Taxonomy (GTDB): domain Bacteria; phylum Methylomirabilota; class Methylomirabilia; order Rokubacteriales; family CSP1-6; genus AR5. The sequence goes on along the minus strand of VBPC01000054.1, from coordinate 14,934 downwards.
TTGTTCGGCGTGCCGTCCAGCTCGAGCAGCGCCTGGTCGATGGCCGCCTGCTCGCTGGCTTCCATGCCGTCGACCTCGGGCGCGATCGTCTCCTCGACGTTGCGCACCGCCTGCTGCACGCCCTTGCCGCGATACCGCTGGGCGTCGCCGTCGCGCAGCTCGACGGCCTCGCGCTTGCCGGTCGACGCGCCGGACGGCGCCGCGGCCCGTCCCCAGGCGCCGGATTCGAGCTGAACCTCCACCTCGATCGTGGGATTCCCGCGTGAGTCGAGGATCTCGCGGCCGTACACGCCGGTGATCGCGGACATCTCAGGACCTCCGCTCGAGCACGAAATCGGCGAGCGCGCGGATGGGCTCGGCGGCGGGGCCGAGCGGCACCAGCAGGCGTTTCGTCTCCTCGATCAGCTCGCGCGCCCGCGCCTTGGACGCGGGCAGGCCGTGAAGCGAGGGATAGGTCGCCTTCTGCTTGCGCTCGTCGCTCCCTGCTGTTTTCCCGAGCTCCGCGAGATTGCCTTCGACGTCGAGGATATCATCCACGATCTGAAACGCGAGCCCGAGCGCCCGCCCCGCCCGGCCGATGGCCTCCACCTGCTCGGGGCGCCCGCCACCGAGGATGGCGCCGACCCGCAGCGCCACGCGGATGAGCGCGGCCGTCTTGTGCAGGTGGATGTAGTCGAGCATCTCGGCGGAGATGGTCTTGCCCTCCGATTCGATGTCCACCACCTGCCCGCCGACCATGCCGTCGGTGCCGGCGGCCTCCGCGACCTCGGCCACCACCGCCCCCACCGTCGTCGGCGCCGCCACCCGGGCCGCCTCGAGCGCGATGAGGCGAAATGCCAGCGTCAGCAGCGCGTCGCCGGCCAGGATCGCCAGGGCTTCGCCGAACACCTTGTGGCTGGTGAGGCGGCCGCGGCGGTAGTCGTCGTCGTCCATCGCCGGCAGGTCGTCGTGGATGAGCGAGTACGCGTGGATCAGCTCGAGGGCGCAGGCGGTGTCGAGCACGGCGTCGGCGCGCCCGCCCACCGCCTCGGCCCCGGCCACGACGAGGATGGGGCGCAGCCGCTTGCCGGGAGCCAGCACGCTGTAGCGCATGGCGCGATGGATGTTGGCGGGCGGCGCGCTCTCCGGCGGCAGCACGCGGTCGAGCGCCGCGTCGACCATCGCCCGGCGGTCCTCGAGGTACGCCTTGAGGTCTACAGTCACCGGCTCGTCTCAGTCACGCCTCGTCCTCCCCCTCGAAGACGAAGGGCCTGGTGGCGGTGGCGCCGCTCTCGTCCTTGACCAGCACCTCGATGCGGCGCTCGGCCGCGTCGAGATAGCGCGCGCAGTGGCGGGCCAGCGTGATGCCCTCTTCGAACACCTTGAGCGACTCTTCCAGCGGCAGGTTGCCGCCCTCGAGCGCGCTCACGATCTGCTCGAGCCGGGTGAGGCAGTCTTCAAACTTGAGGTCGCTCATCACGCTCCTGTGTCGCGTCCACGCGACAGTCGAGGCGTCCCTCGTGCAGCAGCACGCTCACGGCGTCGCCGACGGCGACGTCGCGCCAACGCCGCACGATGCGGCCGTCGGCGGCGCGCGTCAAGCTGTATCCACGACCGAGCACCGCCAGCGGCGACAGCGAATCGAGCCGCGCGGCGTCGGCGCCGAGGCGGTGTCGCGAGCGATCGAGGACGCGATGCGCCCCGCGCTCGAGCCGGCCGGCGAGGTCGGTCAGCGCGCGGCGGCCGTTGAGCGTGCGCGTCACCGGGTTCGCCGCCCGCAGGCCGCGCGCGGCCAGCTCCAGCCGGTGGCCGCGGGCGCCGAGGGCGGCCAGCGCCGCCTGGCGCAGGCGGAGGCGCGCATCGTCCAGCCTCCGCTCGAGGTCGCGCAGCGGGCGCGTGGGATCGATCAGCACGCGGCGGCCGGCCGTCCGCAGGAGGCGCTCGCGCTGGGCGACCACCGCGCGGCCGATCACCCGGCGCAGCCGGCCGCTGAGATCGGCCAGCGTGTCGGCCACCGCGCGCTTCTCCTTCACCACCAGCTCGGCGGCGTTGGAGGGCGTGGCGGCGCGCACGTCGGCGACGAAGTCGGCGATCGTGAAGTCCACCTCGTGGCCGACCGCCGAGATCACCGGGATCTTGGAGGCGGCGATCGTGCGGGCCAGCATCTCGTCGTTGAACGCCCACAGGTCCTCGAGCGAGCCGCCCCCCCGTCCCACGATGATCACGTCGACGCCGCCGAGCGCGTTGAGCTCGCGGATGCCCTGGGCCACCTCGGCGGCGGCGCCGTCGCCCTGGACGCGGGCCGGCGCCAGCACGATGTGGATCTCGCCGAAGCGCTGGCCGATGACCCGCAGCATGTCGCGGATGGCGGCGCCGCTGGGCGAGGTCACGATGCCGATCTTGCGCGGGAACCGCGGCAGCGGGCGCTTGCGGCGCGCGTCGAAGAGGCCCTCGGCCGCCAGCCGCTCCTTGAGCTGCTCGAAGGCCAGCTGCAGGGCGCCGAGGCCACGCGGCTCCAGCAGCTCGATCACCAGCTGGTACTCGCCGCGCTGCGCGTAGACCTCGACGGCGCCGAACGCCATCACGTGCAGGCCGTCCTTCGGCTCGAACCGCACTCGCCGCGCGCGATTGCGGAAGAGCACGCACCGCAGCTGGGCCGTCTCGTCCTTGAGCGTGAAGTACGCGTGGCCCGAGCCGTACACCTTGAAGTTGGAGACCTCGCCCTCGACCCACACCGCCGGGAACCGCTCCTCCATCACCGCGCCGAGCTGCGCCGACAGCGCCGACACGCTGAGCACACGACGCTCGGTGCTCACGACCACGACTCAACGCGTTCGGGTCGGACGCTTTCGAGCGCGGGCTTCGCCCGCGCAAGCTCTGGGGGAAGGCGTCGGAAGGGGAGCAAAGCCCCCCTCCGAGAAGCGAAGCGGCTCAGCGCGCGCCGAGCTGGCGCTCGGCCGCGAACAGCGTGTTGCGCATGAGCATGGCCACGGTCATGGGACCGACGCCGCCCGGGACCGGCGTCACCGCCGCCGCGTGAGCGGCCACGGTGTCGAAGTCGACGTCGCCGGCCAGCCGGCCGTTGTCCAGCCGGTTCACCCCGACGTCGATCACCCAGGCGCCGGGCTTGACCATGTCCCCGGTGATCATCCGCGGACGGCCGGCAGCCACGCAGAGGATGTCGGCGCGACGCGTGTGGAACGCGAGGTCCCGCGTGCGGGTGTGGCACATCGTCACCGTCGCGTGGCGCGCGAGCAGCAGCTGCGCCAGCGGCTTGCCGACGAGGCGCGAGCGGCCGACGACGACCGCCTCGGCGCCTTCCAGCCGGGCGCCGTAGTGGTCGAGGATCTCCAGGCAACCGGCCGGCGTGCACGGCACGGTGGCCGGGGCGCCGGCCAGCAGCCGTCCGAGGCTCTCGGGGTGCAGCCCGTCGACGTCCTTGGCGGGCGCCATCGCCGCGATGGCCTCGTCCTCGTCCAGGCCCTTGGGCAGAGGCAGCTGGATGAGGATGCCGTGGATCGCGGGATCGCCGTTCAGGCGGCGGACGAGGTCGAGCAGCTCGGCGCGCGACAGCCCGGCCGGATAGAGAAAGTCCTGCGTGGTGATGCCGACCGCATCGGCCGCGCGTTTCTTGTGGCTCACGTAGACCTGGGAGGCGGAGTCGTCGCCCACCAGCACCACGGCCAGCCCCGGCGACACGCCGCGCGCGGCCTTCAGGCGCTCGACGCCCGCCCGGACCTCGGCCAGCACGCGATCGGCGACCGGCCGGCCCGCGAGGCGGATCATGCCGCCACGCGCAGCCGGCGGATGGCGGTGGCCCGGCCGCTGTCCGGGTCGACGACGATCACCACGCCGTGCAGCGCCGCCGGCCCCTTGGCGGCCTCGAAGCGCACCGGCATCTGGCTGAGGAAGCGCTGCAGGATGATCTCGCGGTCCACGCCGATGACGCCGTCGGTCGGCCCCGTCATGCCGAGGTCCGTGATGTAGGCGGTCCCGCCCGGCAGGACGCGCTCGTCGGCCGTCTGGACGTGGCGGTGCGTGCCGACGACGGCGCTCACGCGACCGTCGAGGTACCAGCCCATCGCCACCGACTCCGACGTCGCCTCGGCGTGCATGTCGACGAGGACGATCGGCGTCTCCTTGCGCAGCTCGGGCACGACCTCGTCTGCCTTGCGGAAGGGGCAGTCGATCGGGTTCATGAACACGCGGCCCATGAGGTTCAGCACGGCGACGCGGTGCGGGCCGGCCTTGATGGTCACGTGGCCCACGCCGGGCGTGCCGGCCGGATAGTTGGCCGGTCGCAGCAGCAGATTCTCCTTCGTGATGTACTCCACGATCTCCTTGCGGTCCCAGATGTGATTGCCGGAGGTCATCACGTCGGCGCCCTGCTCGAGGACCTGCCGGGCCATCGCGGGGATGACGCCGAAGCCGCTGGCGGCGTTCTCGACGTTGACCACGCAGAAGTCGATGGCGTGCTCCTGGCGCAGCCGGGCGAGATGCTTGGCGACGGCGGCGCGTCCGGGCTCGCCGAAGACGTCGCCGACCATGAGGATGTTCATTGCGTCAGCGTCCTTCCTGGAAGGTTCGAGCCTACTTCGCTACCTCGACGGCGCGCGTCTCGCGGATCACGACCACCTTGATGTGCCCGGGGTACTGCATCTCGGCCTCGATGCGCTTGGAGATGTCCTTGGCCAGCTGGTAGGCGTCGAGGTCGCTCACGATCTCGGCCTTGGTGATCACCCGCAGCTCGCGCCCGGCCTGGATCGCGTAGCACATCTCCACGCCCTTGTAGCTGAGCGCGATCTCCTCCAGCTTGGCCAGGCGCTTGATGTACGACTCGAGCACGTCACGCCGGGCGCCGGGCCGCGCCGCCGAGATGCCGTCGGCGGCCTCCACCAGCACCGCCTCGATCGTCTCGGCCTTCACGTCCTCGTGGCCGCACAGCGCCGCGTTGATCACTTGCGGGCTCTCGTTGTACTTGGTCAGCACCTGCAGCGAGAGCTCGGGGTGGCTGCCCTCCTGCTCGTGGGTCAGCGCCTTGCCGATGTCGTGCAGCAGCCCCATGCGCTTGGCCAGCTTGGCGTCGGCCTTGATCTCGGCCGCCATCATGCCGGCCAGCCAGGCCACTTCCTTGGAGTGCTGCAGGCAGTTCTGGCCGTACGACGTCCGGTACTTCATGCGGCCGACCAGCTTCACCAGCTCGGGATGCAGCCCGTGCACGCCCACCTCGAAGCAGGCCTTCTCGCCCTCCTCCTTGAGGTGAACGTCCATCTCCTGCTTGACCTTGGTGACGACCTCCTCGATGCGCGCCGGATGGATGCGCCCGTCGGCGATCAGCCGCTGCAGCGCCAGGCGGGCGATCTCGCGCCGGTAGGGGTCGTAGGCGGAGATCAGGACGGCCTCCGGCGTGTCGTCGACGATGAGGTCGACGCCGGTGTGCAGCTCCAGCGCGCGGATGTTGCGGCCCTCGCGCCCGATGATGCGGCCCTTCATGTCGTCCGACGGCAGGTCGACGACCGACACCGCGGTCTCGACCGTGTAGTCGGGAGCCAGCCGCTGGATCGTCGTCGCCAGCACTTCCTTGGCCTTCTCGCGGGCGGTCTCGCGCGCCTCTTCCTCGAGCCGCATGCCGACCAGCTGGGCCTCGCGCCGGGCCTCCTCCTCCATCTGCCCGAGGAGCTGGCGCTTGGCCTCCTCGGCGGTGAGGCTGGCGATCGTCTCCAGCTTGCGGCGCTGCTCGTCGAGGGCGGTGGCCAGGCGCCGCTCGGCCTCGCCGGCGGCGCGCTCGCGGGTGGCGAGCCCCTTGTCCTTGTCGGTGTACTCGGCCAGCCGGCGCTCGAGCTGATCGAGCTTGCGGGCCAGCTCTTCTTCCTTGGTCAGGATGCGCTGCTCGATCGACTGGATCTCGCGTTCGCGCTTGCGGGTCTCGTCCTCGAGGGCGGCGCGCGCCTTGAGAGCGGCTTCCCGCGACTCCAGCTCGCTCGACTTCAGACGCGTCTGCGCGTCGCGCTCGGCGGTTTCCACGATCCGGCGGGCTTCACGCTCGGCGCCGCCGATGCGGCGGTCGCTGGACGCCTTGTGGATGAGAAAGCCAACGGCGAGCGCGAGGGCGGCGACAACCGGTAGCACGATCCAGGTCGCTTCCATCATCGCCTCTATCCCGAGGGGGCGTTGTGAGCGTCAAATAGCCGTCAAGATTGACAAGTTTCCTGGACAGTATAGAGGGAGGCGGCGGGGCGAGTCAATGAGAGTCCCCACCTCTGCCGTGTGCCGAAAGTGTTTCGAACCTGGCTAACCAGGTGGGCGCCGTTAATTGGAGAGCTTCAGGCTTCCCCTTCGATGAGGGGCTTGCACACCACTCTCGCGTACAGCACCCGTTGGGTGAATGAGGTTGAAACTTCCCTCCGGCATCACCAACAGCGCAGGGACATCCTCTGTGTACCCGCGGTCCCCGGCAGGCGTCAAGGAGTTTCGTCGTATCATCAGCCGATCGCGTGAGGGAGGCGCCGCATGAACCAGGCAGGCCGGCCGTCGATCGTCGTCGCCGTCGTCGCGCTCCTTGGTCTCGCGGCGCTCGCCGTCGAGCCGGCGGCGGCCCAGAGCACGCTGCGCGTCGTGATGCATTCCGATCTCAAGATCCTCGATCCCGTGTGGAGCGGCGGCTACATCACGCGCAACCACGGCTACATGATCTACGACACGCTCCTCGCCATGGATGCCGACGGCGAGATCAAGCCGCAGATGGTGGATCGCTACGAGGTCAGCGGCGACCGCCTCGCCTACACGCTGATCCTGCGCGACGGACTCGTCTGGCACGACGGCAAGCCGGTCACTGCCGAGGACTGCGTGGCCTCCATCAAGCGCTGGGCCGCCAAGGACTCGATGGGCCAGAAGATGATGGGATTCGTCAAGGAGATCGCGAGCGTCAACCCGAGGACGCTGCGCATCGTGCTCAAGGAGCCGACCGGCCTCGTGCTGTCCGCGCTCGGCAAGCCGTCGTCGAACGTGCCGTTCATGATGCCGAAGCGGGTCGCCGAGACGGATCCGAACACGCAGATCTCGGACACGACCGGCTCGGGGCCGTTCGTCTTCAAGCGCGACGAGTGGAAGCCGGGCGACCGGGCCGTCTACGTGAAGTTCGACCGGTACCGGCCGCGCAGCGAACCGGCCTCGGGCCTGGCCGGTGGGAAGGTCGCCAGGGTCGACCGCGTGGAATGGCGCGCGATCCCCGACCACCAGACGACGATCAACGCCCTGCTGGCCGGCGAGATCGACTACGTGGAGAGCCCGCCGCACGATCTGTACCCGGTGCTGCAGCGGGACGCCAACGTCCGGCTCGTGCGCCTGGCGCCGCTCGGCAGCCAGTACGCATTCCGCTACAACACGCTGCACAAGCCGTTCGACGACCCCCGCGTGCGTCAGGCCGTCATGTGGGCCTTCAACCAGGAGGATTTCCTCAAGGCGGTGATCGGCGACCCGAGCTACTACCGGGTCTGCCTGTCGCTGTTCCCGTGCGGCACGGCGCTCGAGACGCGCAAGGGTCTGGAGGGCGGCCTCCTGGTCGAGTCGAATTTCGGCAAGGCCCGACAGATCCTGAAGGACGCCGGCTACGACGGCACGCCGATCGTCCTGCTGCACTCCACCGACCTGGCGGTGCTGGCGAACCTGGCCCCGGTGGCGAAGGCGCTGATGGAGCGCGGCGGCTTCAAGGTCGACATGCAGTCGATGGACTGGCAGACGCTGGTCGCGCGGCTGGCGAAGAAGGATCCGCCGGCGGCGGGCGGCTGGCACGCCTTCCTGACCTCGTGGGCGGCCGCCGACATCCTCGACCCGGTGATGACCGGCTTCCTCAACGCCTCCTGCGACAAGGCCATGCGCGGCTGGCCGTGCGACGCCGAGATGGAGCGGCTGCGCGATCAGTTCGCGCGGGCGACGGACCCGGCCGCCCAGAAGGCGATCGCCGAGGCCGTGCAGGTGCGCCTGACGCAGGCGCCGACCCACGTCCCGCTCGGCCAGTGGTACGGCTCGGTGGCGGTGCGCAAGAACGTCGCGGGCCTGTTGCCGGCGCCGGTGCCCGTGTTCTGGAACGTCGAGCTCAAGCGCTGACAGGCGCCCGCACCTCATGGCGCGCCTCATCCTGATCAGCATCGACGGCCTCGCCCACTTCTACTGGAGCGATCCGGCCGCGCGGATGCCGGTGCTGCGCGGCCTGGCCGAGCGCGGCGCCGTCGCCGACGGCATGGCCACCGTCTTCGTCAGCACGACGTGGCCGTCGCACGTGAGCCTGGTGACCGGCGTCGGACCGCGCCGGCACGGCGTCGTGTCCAACCACATCCTCAACCGCGCGACCGGCCGGGTCGAGGACTTCACCGGCGATCCGGTGTACGACGCCGCCGATCTCCTGCGCGCGCCGACCTTCTACGATGGCGCCCACGCCGCCGGCCTCCGGACCGCCGCCATCGACTGGCCGGCCACGCGCCACGCGAAGTCGCTCGACTTCAACCTGCCGTTCTTCAAGAGCCAGCGGATCTTCGAGACTCAGACCGACGCGGCGGTCTGGAGGGAGCTGCGCGATCTCGGCTATCCGATCGAGCGCCAGGGCGAGTGGGCCGAGCTGCCCAGGCGTTTCCTGAAGGACGCGATGGTCGCCGACCTCGCGATCGACGTGCTTCGCCGCCAGGCGCCGGACGTCCTCCTCGTGCATTTCCTCTGCGCCGACAGCCACCAGCACCTCTACGGCCCGCGCTCGCCCGAGGCCTACTGGGCGATCGCCTACATCGACGCCCTCGTCGGCCGGCTGCTGGGCGCGCCGGGCGCCGACCTCGATCGCGCGAGCGTCGTGATCGTCTCCGACCACGGCTTCCTGCCGGTGTCGCGCGAGGTCCGCCCGAATGTGCGCCTACGCCGCCGTGGACTGCTGCGCCTGGCCGAGGACGGCGCGATCGCCGGCGCCGAGACGCGCTTCGTCATGAATCACGGCGCGGGCTGGGTCTACATCCTCGGCGCCGGCGATCGCGAGCGGCTCGCGGGCGACCTCAAGGCCGAGCTGGCGACGCTCCCGGGCGTGGCGGGCGTGTGGACGCCGGACGAGTACGAGGCGCTCGGGCTTCCGCGGCCGGCCGACGACGGGCGGGCCGGCGACCTGCTGCTCGAAGCGGAACCGGGCTACATGCTGTCCGACGAGGCGCGCGGCGAGGAGGACACGGGGCCGCCGCGCTACCGAGGCACCCACGGCCAGCGTCCGACCTACGCCGACAACCGCGCGCTGTTCGTCGCCGCCGGCCGCGGCGTGAAGCGCGCCCTCGCCCTGGGCGCGGTCACCAGCCGGGACGTCGCGCCGACGCTCATGACGCTGCTGGAGCTGCCGGCCGCGCCCGCCGAGGGCCGCGCGCTCACGGAGATGCTCGGCTAGCCAGGCGCCAGACGGCGCGCTCGACCGCGTAGACCAGCGCCTCCGCACCGAAGAGCTCGGTGCGGCCCTCCAGCCGCTCGCCGAGACGCTCGGCCACGCGGATCGAGGCCGCGTTGGCCGGGCGGATGAGGCTGATCACGCGCTGGCGCCCCAGGTCGGTGAACGCATGGCGCAGGATGCGGCGGGCCGCCTCGGTCGCGTAGCCCCGGCCCCACGACTCGCGCCGCAGCATCCAGATCAGCTCGAAGCCCGGCCAGCCCTCCGGCTCGAACAGCCCGGCGCGCCCGACGAGCGCGCCGGTCGTCCGCTCCTCCAGCGCCCACACGCCATGGCCCTTCAGCTGCCAGTGACCGAGGATCATCGCCATCTGCCGCCACGCGTCGGCGCGCGACAGCGGCTTGCCGTCGCCGAGATGGCGCATGACGTCGGCGTCGGCGCACATTGCGGCGTAGGCGTCGAGATCGTCCTGGCGGAACATGCGGAGCGTCAGCCGCTCGGTGTCGAGCGTCGTCATCGGCGGGCCGGCCGCGGCGAGGCTAGGGGCGCGGAGGCGGCGGCGCCGGGGCGATGCGCTCGAGGATGTCGACCAGCGCGCCCAGCCGCGTGCCGACGTCGCCCGTCTCCCGGGCGTGGTCCTCGCGCGCGCGGAACAGCTCGTCGGTGATGTCGAGGGCCGCCAGCGTGAGCGCCGCCAGGGGGTCGCGGATGCCGGTCCTGGTGAGCGTCGCCACGCGCTCTTCGAGATAGCGCGCCAGCGTGCGCACGTACTCGGGCTCGGCCTCGGTCCGCACGGTCAGCGTCTGGCCGAGCAGCGTGAGCTCGACACGGCCCGCGCCGGCCATCGCTAGCTGGCCTCGAGGTCGAGCTTGCCGAGATCCTTGAGGATCGCGTCGACCTGCCCCAGCGCCTGGCGTCGCTCGTCCTCGAGGCGCTTCACGTCGCGGCGCAGGCGATCGTTGTCCTCGCGCAGCCGGGCCAGCGTCTCGCCCGCGCGCCGCACGGCCTCTTCGAGCCGCGTGAGCCGCTGCAGGATTTCCTCGCTCATCAGGCGCCCCTGAGGGTGATGCCCAGCTCGGCGCCGACCCGCGCCGCCACCCGGGCGTGGATCACGTTGACCTCGTCGTCCGTCAGCGTGCGGTCGTCGGCCTGGAACGTCAAGCGCCAGGCGAGGCTGCGCGAGCCGTCGGGCAGGCGGAACACGTCGAACACGGCGACGTCGCGCAGCAGCGGTCCGGCCTCGCGCCGGATGACGGCCTCCACCGCGGCGGTGGTGAGCGCGGCCTCGGTGATCTGGAACGCCATGTCGCGCTGCACCGACGGGAAGCGCGGCAGCGGGCGCGCGCGCTCGAACGTCCGCGCGGCCGGCAGCGCATCGAGGCGGACGGCGGCGGCGAACACCGGCGCGTCGATCCCGAACTGGGCGCGCGCGGCCGCCGCGAGCTCGCCGAACTCGGCGACGGCCTCGCCGGCCGTGGTGACGAGGCTGCCGTGGCAGTCGGGCTCGAAGCCGCCCAGCCCGCCGCCCGACCGCGTGTGGGCGTCGACGCCGAGCGCCGCCAGCGCGTGCTCGGCCAGGCCCTTGGCGTCGTAGACGTCCACCGGGTCGGCCCCGCCGTGCCACGACGGATCGCGCCGGGCGCCGGTCACCGCGAGCGCCAGCCAGCGCGGCTCCGACGTGTCGGTGTCCCCGCCCGGCGCGCGCTGATACGTGCGGCCGAGCTCGAAGATCCGCACGTCGCTCTGCTGCCGCCGCACGTTGGTCGCCACCACGGCGAGCACGCCCTCCAGCGGATGCACGCGCAGGTGCGAGGCGTCCTGGCTCAGCGGGTTCAGCACCTTCACCGGCTCGGGCGTCGCGCCGAGCGCGCCGGCGCGCGTCGGATCGCTGAGGCTCGAGGTCACGGCCTCCAGCAGGCCGGCGCCGACGAGCGCCCGACGGACGAGGCCTTCCTGTCGCAGCCGGTCGGACTCGCGCGCCACACGCACCGTCGCGCCGCCCGGCAGCGTGGACGGCAGCTTGTCGTAGCCCCAGACGCGGATGATCTCCTCGGCGAGATCGTCCTCCAGCGCGAGGTCGCGCCGGAAGCTGGGGACCTCGACGTCGAGAATGCCGCCGTGATCGCGCACGGCGAGGCCGAGGCCGGTGAGGATCTTCCGCGCCTGCGCGCGAGGCGGCGCGATGCCCAGCACACGCTCGACGCGGGCCAGGCGCAGCCGCACGCGCACCGGCTTGCGGCGGCGCCGATAGACGTCGAGCAGCCCGCGCGCGACGACGCCGCCGGCCAGCTCGGCCATGAGCTGGGCCGCGCGATCGTTGGCGGCGACCAGCCCCTCGATGTCGGCGCCGCGCTCGAAGCGATACGCCGCGTCGGTCCGCAGCCCGAGCGCGCGCGAGGTCCGCCGGATCGAGGCCGGATCGAAGTAGGCGCTCTCGAGGAGCACGCGGGTAGTGCGCTCGCCGACCTCCGAGTTCTGGCCGCCCATGACGCCAGCCAGGCCGATGGCGCGCTCGGGATCGGCGATGACCAGCATCGAGCCGTCGAGCGGGCGGGCCTGGCCGTCGAGGGTGGTGAACCGCTCGCCGGCGGCGGCCCGGCGCACGACGATCGTCTGCCCGCTGACGCGGTCGGCGTCGAAGGCGTGCAACGGATGGCCGAGCTCCCACAGCACGTAGTTGGTGATGTCCACGACGTTGCTGATGGGCCGCAGCCCGCAGGCGCGCAGGCGCGCCGCCATCCACGCCGGCGACGGTCCGATGCGTAATCCGCTGATGACTCGCACGGTGTAGCGCGGGCACAGGTCGGGCGCCTCGACGCGCACGCGGGCCAGCGCGCGGGCCGCCTGGCGCGACTCGCGCAGCGCGATCTTCGGCGGGCGCAGGCGCGCGCCGGTCAGCGCGGCCAGCTCGCGCGCCACCCCGAGGATCGACAGGCAGTCGGGGCGGTTCGGCGTGATCTCGACCTCCAGCACGCGGTCGTCGAGGCCGAGCAGGCGCACGAGGTCGGCGCCGAGCGGCGCGCCGTCGACGAGCAGGAGGCCGGCCTCGTGCTCCTCGCCGAGGCCCAGCTCGCGCTCCGAGCAGAGCATGCCGTGCGACTCCACGCCGCGGATCTTGGCCACGCCGATCGCCCGGCCGCCCGGCAGCGTGGCGCCCGGCGGCGCGAACGCCGCGCGGACGCCGACCGTCGTGTTGGGCGCGCCGCACACGACCGGGAAGCGCGCGCGGCCGGTGCTGACGCGGCAGAGCAGCAGCCGGTGGCCGTGGCTCTCGCCGATCTCGCGCTCGATGGCCTCGATCTCGCCGACCACCACGCCCTTCACGTCCGGCGCGATCGGCGTCACGCTCGCCACCTCGAGCCCCGCGTTGACCAGCCGATCCGCCGCGTCCTCCGCGCTGAGGTCGACGTCGACCATCTCGCGCACCCAGCCGTACGGAATCTTCATCGTCGCGGGGACCGCGAGGCCGGGTTGGGCCGCCGGTGGCCTGAGCGAGGCAGGCCTGGCTTCGGCCGGCTCATGCGAATTGGCGGAGGAAGCGCAGGTCGTTCTCGAAGAAGAGCCGGAGGTCGTCGACGCCGTACCGGAGCATCGCGATGCGCTCGATGCCCATGCCGAACGCCCAGCCGGTGACCTCCTCCGGATCGTAGCCGCCGTTGCGCAAGACTTGCGGGTGCACCATGCCGGAGCCGAGGATCTCCAGCCAGCCGTCCTTGCACGCGCGGCAGCCCTTGCCGGCGCACATGAAGCAGCGCACGTCCACCTCGGCCGACGGCTCGGTGAACGGGAAGAAGGACGGCCGGAAGCGCACGGTGGAGCCGGGTCCGAACATCTCCCGCGCGAACAGCTCGAGCGTGCCCTTGAGGTCGGCCATCGTGATGTGGCGATCGACCGCGAGGCCTTCGACCTGATGGAACACGGGCGAGTGCGAGGCGTCGGCGACGTCGCGACGATAGACCCGCCCCGGCACGATGATCTTGACCGGCACCGCGCCCCGGGCCGCCCGCATGGTGCGGATCTGCACGGGCGAGGTGTGGGTGCGCAGGAGCGTGCCGTCGGAGACGTAGAACGTGTCCTGCATGTCGCGCGCGGGGTGATCGCGCGGGATGTTGAGCGCCTCGAAGTTGTAGAAGTCCGTCTCGATCTCCGGGCCCTCGGCCACCGAGAAGCCCAGCCCGACGAAGATCGACACGATCTCGTCGTGCACGCGGGTGAGCGGATGGATCGCGCCCGGGGGCGGGCGGCGGCCGGGCAGCGTGAGATCGAGCCGCGCCTGCTGCCGCTGCTGGCGCCGCTCGCGCTCGACGGCGGCGGCCAGTCGTGAGTCCAGCAGCGCTTCCAGCTCGCGCTTGACCTCGTTGGCGGCGGCCCCGACCAGGGGGCGCTCCTCGGGCGGCAGCGTCCCCAGCGAGCGGAGCAGCTGGGTGAGCGCACCCTGGCGTCCGAGGAAGCGGACGCGCAGGGCTTCGAGCTCGGTCGAGGAGCCCGCTCGCTCGATCGCCTCGCGGGCCTCGCCGGCGATGGCGTCGACGCGCGGGTGGCCCACCGCGGCTAGCGCGCCTGCGCCCGGGCGCTTTCGGCGAGCTTGGCGAAGCCGCCCGGGTCGCGGACGGCCATCTCGGCGAGGACCTTGCGGTCGAGCAGCACGCCGGCCTTCTTCAGCGCGCTGATGAAGGTCGAGTACGTCAGCCCGGCCTGGCGGCAGGCCGCGTTGATGCGGGCGATCCACAGCCGGCGGTTCAGGCGCTTCTTGGCCTTGCGGTCGCGATAGGCGAAGGCGCCTGCGCGCAGCACGGTCTCGGCGGCGGGGCGATACAGGCGCGAGCGCCCGCCGACGTAGCCCTTGGCCTTCTTGAGGATCTTCTTCCGGCGGTGGCGCGTCTTGGCGCCACCCTTGGCGCGTGGCATGCTCCTGGCCTCCTCTTATTAGAGATACGGAACGAGCACTCGGAGACGAGGCTCGTCCACCTTCGCGATCAGGCCCGCCTTGCGCAGCCGGCGCCGCCGCTTGGGCTCCTTGCCCTCGAGCATATGGCTCTTCCAGGCCCTGCGCCGCTTGAGCCGGCCGCTGGCCGTCTTCTTCAGCCGCTTCGCCGCCGCCCGCTTCGTCTTCATCTTCGGCATCGAATGCCTCCCATGGGGGTCCCGAGATGGCCCCAAACCCCCGACGTTCGGCACGCCCCGGCGGAGCCGGGGCGCGCCTCTATCTAGTGACTTGCTCTCTAGTGACTTGCTTTCGGACTGAGCATGATGTGGAGCATGCGGCCTTCCATGCGGGGGTTGTTGTCGGCCACCGCGATGTCGGACACCGCCTCCACCATCTTCTGCAGCATCTTCCAGCCCAGCTCGGTGTGGGCCATCTCGCGGCCCTTGAAGCGGACGGTGACCTTGGCCTTGTGGCCCTCCTCCAGGAAGCGGCGCACGTGTTTCAGCTTGAAGTCGAAGTCGTGCCGCTCGGTCTTGGGGCCCATCTTCACTTCCTTGACCATGATCGTCGTCTGCTTCTTGCGTGCTTCCTTCAGCCGGCGGGCCTGCGTGTACTTGTA
>VBPC01000053.1 GCA_005887895.1 Candidatus Rokuibacteriota bacterium | reverse complement strand
CTGCCGGGCCGAGCGGAACGGGACGTCGAGCATCGTGGCGCCTCCTGCGCGCGGGCGTCGGCGGGCCATGCTACCCCGAAGGGCCCGCTTGACGCCATGTGCTACATGTAGCACAATCGCGCCATGCGCACCGCCGGCGTCCGCGAGGCTCGCCAGAACCTGTCGGCGCTCCTCGACGAGGTCAAGAAGGGCCGCGAGGTGGTGATCACCGAGCGAGGGCGCCCGGTGGCCCGACTCGTTCCGGCGGGCCGTCCCCGTGGCAAGGTCATTCCCGATCTCGCGGCGGTTCGGCGCCGGCTGCCGGTCTTCGATCCCCCGCTGTCCACGACCGTCGCCGAGGACCGAGAGGATCGCCTCTAGCCGGCGTGCGCCGGCGCAGGTTCGCGAACGGCGCGGCGAATACCCGATCGCGCTGCCGGGTCCCCTCTATTGCGACACCAGCGCTCTTCTCAAGCTCTTCGTGACCGAGCCCGGCAGCGCCGCCTTCAACGGCGTCGTCGAAGGGCGGCAGGACGTCCTGGTGTCCGAGCTCACGGTCACCGAGGTCGTCTCGGCCCTCGCGCGGCGGGTGCGCCAGGGCACCGTCCCCCGGGCGCTCGCTCGACGCGTTCAACACGCGATCGTCGCGCAGCTCGAGGCGGCGGTGTACGAGCGTCTCGAGCTGACGAGCGAGGTGCACCGGCATGCCGAGCACTTTCTCATGACGCTGAGCGAGGTCCCGCTTCGGGCGGCCGATGCGCTGCATCTGGCCCTCGCCACGACGGCGCGGGCGGCGTCGATGGCGTCGTTCGACCCGCGGCTCGCCGCCGCCGCCCGATCGGTCGGCCTCGTCGTCTACCCGGTCTGAAGTCCGGCTCATCCGCCCGTCCTGGTGTGTGCTACGCTTCGCGGCGCTCGCCGGGCGACCGGCCACACACGAGTACGCGAGGGAAGGACGATGCGACCGAACAAGATCAAGCAGATGTGGCGCGAGAACCGGTGCGTGACGATGGGCTGGCTGTCCGTCAGCAACGGCTTCACCGCCGAGGTGATGGCCCGGCAGGGCTTCGACGCGCTCGTCGTCGACATGCAGCACGGGCTGACCGACATGGCCAACCTGTGGCCGATGCTGCAGGCGATCTCGCAGACCGACACGGTGCCGGTGGTGCGGGTGGCCTGGAACGATCCGGCGACCATCATGAAGGCGCTCGACTTCGGGGCCTACGGCATCCTGGTGCCGCTGATCAACACCGCCGAGGACGCCGCCCGGGCCGTGGCCGCCTGCCGCTATCCCCCGGTCGGCATGCGCTCGTCCGGTCCGGTGCGCGCCGTGCACTACGGCGGCAGCGACTACCTGGCCAAGGCCAACGACGAGATCGTGGTGATGGGCATGGTCGAGACGAAGGAGGGGCTGGCCAACCTGGACGCGATTTCCGCGACGCCGGGCCTCGACGCCGTCTACATCGGCCCCTCGGACCTGGCGTTCGCGATCGGCCAGAACCCGCGGCCCGACAACCCCGATCCCGTTCACATCGCCACCTGCGACAGGATCCGCGACGCCGCCCACAAGCACGGCATCAAGGCGTGCATGCACTGCGCGAGCGCGGCGTTCGCCGCCGGCGCCGTGAAGCGCGGCTTCGATCTCGTCATGCTGACCTCGGACCTGGCCTCGATGATCGCCGGCGTCCGTCGCCAGCTCGACGACTTGAAGGCCGCGACCGCCTGACGGCGGCGCGCTCACTCGGTCGCCGCCGGCGGCAGCGGGATCTTCGGGGGGGTCGCGACCAGCACCCTGGTCGACATCACGAACGGAGTGACGACATGAAGCTCGGCCTCAGCATCGGCTACTCCGGCGCCGAGCTGAACCTGCCCGTCGACAAGGTGCTCCTCGCCGAGCGCCTCGGGTTCGACTCGGTGTGGACGGCGGAGGCGTACGGCTCGGACGCGATCACGCCGCTTGCCTATCTGGCGGCGCTGACGAAGCGCATCCGCCTCGGCACCGGGATCATGCAGCTCGCCGCGCGCCCGCCGGCCTCGGCCGCGATGGCGGCGGGCACGGTGGATGCGCTCGCGGGCGGTCATCGGGTGATCGCGGGGCTCGGCGTGTCGGGCCCGCAAATCGTGGAAGGCTGGTACGGCCAGCCGTGGGGCCGACCGTACTGGCGCATCCGCGACTACGTCGCCATCATGCGCAAGGTCTTCGAGCGCAAGGACCCCGTGGCCCACCAGGGCCGCGAGATCTCGTTACCGTACACCGGCCCCGGCGCCCTCGGCGTCGGCAAGCCGCTCGTCTCCATCCTGCACATCGATCCGCGACTGCCGATCTGGCTCGGCACCGGCACCGAGGCGAACGTCAAGCTGACCGCGGAGATCGCCGACGGCTGGCTGCCGCTGGGCTTCGTGCCGCGCCTGATGCCGATGCTGCGGCCCTGGATCGAGGAAGGCTTTCGCCGCGCCGGCGGCGGCAAGGGCTTCGCCGACTTCGAGATCCAGGCCCGCGCCGACGTCGTCATCACCGACGACGTGCGCGGCGCGCTGGCGCGGATGAAGCCGCGGGTGGCGCTCTACGTGGGCGGCATGGGCCACCGCGACAAGAACTTCCACAAGGAGATGATGATCCGTCGCGGCTTCGGCGACGCCGCCCAGCGCATCCAGGAGCTCTACCTGGCCCGGTGCCGAGAGGAGGCCGTCGCCGCCGTCCCCGACGACTTCTGTGACGAGATGTCGCTGGTGGGGCCGGCGGCCCGCATCCGCGAGCGCTATCGCGCGTGGGCGGACAGCGGCATCACCGGGCTGACGATCGTGACGGAGCAAGCCGAGGCGATGGAGCTGATGGCGAGCCTCGCCCGCTGACCGGCTACTGCGCGAGGAAGCCGCCGTCGACGGCCAGGACGTGGCCGGTCACCATCGCGGACGCGCGGGAGGCGAGGAAGAGGACGGCGCCCACCATCTCGTCGGGCTCGGCGAGGCGGCCCATCGGCGTCAGCTCCTCGATGCGGCGGACGAGCTCGGGCTTCTCGGTGATGGCGCGGGTCAGGGGCGTGCGCACCCACGTCGGCGCGATCGCGTTCACGCGGATGCCCTGGCGCGCCCACTCCACCGCGAGCGCGCGGGTCATGTTGACGACGGCGCCCTTGGTCGCCTGGTAGGAGATGTTCGGGTAGAGACCGCCGCCGGAGACGCCCATGATCGAGGCGGTGTTGACGATTCGGCCGCCGCGGCCGGCCGCCAGCATGTGACGGGCCGCCTCGCGCGCGCAGAGGAACACGCCGGTCATGTTGACCGCGACGACCTTGTTCCAGTTGGCGAGCGTCAGCTCGGTGGTGGGCTCGCGGACCGCGATCCCCGCGTTGTTGAAGAGCACGTCCACCCGGCCGTACCGCGCGACGACGGCGGCGAACGCCGCCCTCACCTGCGCCTCGTCGGCGACGTCGACCTTGTAGGCGTCCGTGCCGTCGGCGTTGACGTCGAAGGTCGCCACCTTGGCGCCGACGGCGGCGAACGCGGTCGCCACCGTCCGGCCGATGCCGCTGGCGCCGCCGGTGACGACGGCGATGTCCCCGTCGAGACGGAACTCGGACAGGGGATCGTTCACGACGGCGAGCTCACGTCTGGAGATCGCCGACCGCCGCCGCCAGGGCCTCCAGCTCCTCGCGCCAGGACGCCGGCGCGACCACCGGGCGCACGACGAACTTGGAGAAGCCGACGGCGATGAAGCGCTCGAGACGCTCGCGCAGCGCCGGCAACCCGACCGGGGTCAGCTCGAGCGCGCGGGGACGGCGGGCGATGGCGCGCGTGGTGGCGGCGTCGAGGGGCGCCCGCGCGTAGCCGAGGCTCATGCCGAAGTGCTCGCTGCTGATCGAGCGCCCGGCCTTCGCCGCTGCCTCCTCGATCACGACGCGTCCGGCCGCCGCCTCCTCGGGCGTGCACAGCGAGGGCAGCCAGCCGTCCGACAGCCGGCCGCACCGCTCGAGCGCGGCGGCGGCCGTGCCGCCCAGCCAGACCTCCAGCGGCTGCTGCACGGGCAGGGGCGAGAGCCTGACGTCATGGAAGTGGCCGGCGGCGCCGTCGTGACTCACCGTCTCGCCGGCCCAGAGCCGTCGCAGCAGCGGCAGCGCCTCGTCGATGACCGCGCCGCGCTGCTTGGGATCGACGCCGATCGCGTCGCGCTCCGGCGCGTAGGTCAGCCCGGGCACCAGCGTCACCAGCAGGCGACCGCGGCACAGGACGTCCAGGCTGGCGAGCTGCTTGGCGAGGCGCAGCACGTTGCGCCCCGGCAACAGCATCGTCGTCCCGAGCTTCACGCGCGGATTCAGGGCGGCCGCCCACGCCAGGCCCACCGCGGGATCGAGCACGGGCCCCGTCAGCACCTCCGACAGCCACAGCGAGTCGAAGCCGAGGTCGTCGAGCGCGGCGACGAGCTCGGCCAGCGCGTCCGGCGACGAGGTGGCGCCGCCGCTGCCGATGCCGATGCGGATCTTCATGTCAGGCCGGCTCCAGTCCCACGATCTCGTTGAAGCGTCCGAAGCCGATGAAGAGCGTCGTGTGGGCCACGAGCTCGATGATGTCCGCCTCGGAGAAGTGGCTCCGCAGCTCGGCCCAGAGCGCGTCGTCCACCTTGTGATGGTCGACGGCGAGCTTGTCGGCGAACCGGATGGCGGCCCGCTCTCGCGGGGTCAGCAGATCCGAGCTCTCGTCGTCGATCGCGGCGATCTTGGCCTCCGTCGCACCGGCATGCCGGGCCCCGGCATAGCGCACGGTGAGTCAATACTGACAGCGGTTGAGCGCGGCGATCTTCAGCCGGACGAGCTCGCGCAGCACCGGATCGAGCGTGCCCTCCCGCGCCAGCGTGGCGCGAAACGTGGCCAGCGCCTTCAGCACGCCGGGGTTCCGCGCGTACGTGCGGGTGCTCGCCGACGTGCCGGACTGGCGCTCGGCCTCCTCGCACAGGTGCCGGATCTCTGCGTCGACCTGGTGGATTCCGAGCGGTTCGATCCTCGCCATCGTCGCCTCCTGTCCCGGCGTTTCGCTCATCCCCGAATATCAGTACACGAAGCCGCGTCGCATGCAAATCCGCTCGGTGTAATTGTTACGCCGCCATTGTAAGAGACGCTCTGAGCGGCTGCATCGGCAACGACGAGCGTTCAAACCCGCGGGAAACGCGCGATCGTGGGTCTGGCTGCAAACGTGCACTGTCCCCGCCGACGCGACGGCCCACGTCGCTGACAGGAGCCCTGATGGATTTGCTCGAGCTGTGCACGAGTGCTGGAATGCGCGTCGTCCGCGAGATGATCGCCAGGATCGCAGTGACGGATGCCGCCGTCCTGTTGACGGGGGAGAGCGGGGTCGGCAAGGAGGTCGTGGCGCGAGCGATCCATCGCGCCTCGCCGCGCGCGGCGGGCCAGTTCCTCAAGGTGAACTGCGCGGCCCTTCCCGGCGAGCTGCTCGAGTCGGAGCTGTTCGGTCACGCCCGGGGCGCCTTCACCGGCGCCGACCGCGACAAGCCGGGAAAGTTCGAGCAGGCCCGGCGCGGCACGATCCTCCTCGACGAGATCGGCGAGGTGCCGCTTCGCCTGCAGGCCAAGCTCCTGCACGTCCTGCAGGACGGCGAGTGCATGCGCGTGGGCGGCGAGCGCGCCCTGGAAAACGACGTGCGGGTGCTGGCGGCGACGAATCGCGATCTCGAGGCCGACATCCGGACCGGCCGCTTTCGCGAGGACCTCTACTACCGGCTCAACGTGATCGAGGTGCGGATCCCGCCGCTCCGCGAGCGTCGTGACGAGATCCCCGCCCTCCTCGACTTCTTCCTGAAGGCGGCCAACGCGCAGTTCGGGGCCACGCTGGCCATGTCGCCGGCGACGCGACAACTCTTCGTCGAGCAGCCCTGGCCCGGCAACATCCGCGAGCTGGAGAACGCCGTGAAGCGCGCGGTGGTGCTCGGCAGCGTCGACCTCGGCCGGCCCGAGAGAGCGTCAGTGCGACCGGGCGCGTCGATCGGCCCGGCGGCCACCGCGGCGGAGAGCCACCCTGGACTCAAGGACATCGCGCGCAAGGCTGCGCGTGATGCCGAGCGCATGGTCATTGCGCAGACGCTGGAGCGCGTCCACTGGAACCGGGCGAAGGCGGCGCGGATCCTCCAGATCAGCTACAAGGCGCTCCTCTACAAGATCAGCGACTGTGAGCTGACCAGCCCGGTCGTGAGGTCGGACGGCGCGGCCCTCAGTGCGTAGGCGGCTCCCCGACCGGCGCGACGCGATGAGCGTGGAGTCCGACATCATCCGGTTCATCCAGGGCTCGCCCAGTGCGTGGTTTTGCGACGGGTGCCTGGCGCTCGCCGTCAAGGTGAGCCTCAACGACGCGCGGGCCGCGATCGCCGAGCTGGAGCCGGGGCGTCGCATCGAGCGCCGCGCCGAGCGCTGCTCGCGCTGCCGCCGCTCCAGCAACGCCACGCGCTTCGCCGGCGGTGCGCTATGACTCGTGCAGGGCCGCGAGGACGGCGGGGAGGGCTGCCAGCACCTGCCGGAGGCACTGTCGAATGCGGGCAATGTTCGCCTCCGCCTTCGCGGGGATCTCGCCGCGCCTCACCTGGGCGATGAACTCCTCGCCGGTGGTCGTCATCAGCAGCGCGGCGTTGACCTCCAGCTGGAGGGCGTGAACGCGCCGCGCCTGCGGCTGACCGTAGGTCGCCACGATGTTGCCGCCGGTGTAGCCGCTGACGTTCTCGTGCACCTCGAAGCCGTGACCGGTGAAGATCGCCGCCACCGTCGCCGCCAGCCGCCGGTCACACGTCGCCCCGTGGCAGGTGCCGAGGATCACCTGATGGTTCTTCATCCGCCGCGGGCTGCCGGTGTGGCCATCGAGGAGCAGCGCGTGGCCGTAGCCCCGGCACAGCTCGCCGAGCAGCCGGTCGAGGGTCGCGTAGTAGGGGTCGTAGAGCGTGGCCAGTCGCGCCTCGAGATCGGCCGGGGCGAGCGGACGCGCGAAGATCGGCACGTCGCGCATCGTATGGGTGCGCACCACCCCCCGCCGCGAGCGCACCACGCCGTCGAGGTGCTCGAAGTCGTCGCGCCGGCGATTGACGTCGACGAACATGCGCGAGAACGGCGTCGCCAGGACGGTCGCGCCGTGCTCGTGCAGATCGCCGTAGAGATCGCCGGCGAACGTGTCGGCGAAGCCGTACGCGAAGGTCTCGAAGGACGGCTCGTGGTAATCGTCGCGGGTGATGTGGGGCAGGGGCTCGGTGCCGTAATGGGGGACGCTCACGAGGATCGGCGTGCGGGTCGCCGGCGCCGGGTGCCGGACGATCGGGAAGGCTCGGTCCATCACCAGCGATTCTACTGCGCTTCGGGGCCCGCCTGCCGTATGGTGCCGGTCGTGATCGTCCACCTGGTCGACGGAACGTTCGAGCTGTTCCGCTATTTCCTCTCGCCGGCCGCGGCCTTCGACCGGAGCACGCCGGAGGCGCTGCGGGCGGTGCGCGGCGTCGTCGGGTCGATCCTGGGAATGCTGGAAGGCGGCGCCACCCATGTGGGCGTCGCCACCGATCACGTCATCGAATCCTTTCGCAACGCGCTGTGGCCCGGCTACAAGACGGGCGAGGGCATGGACCCGCTGCTCCACGCCCAGTTCCAGCCGCTGGAGGACGCGCTGAGCGCGCTGGGCGTGGTCGTCTGGCCGATGGTGGAGTTCGAGGCCGACGACGCGCTGGCCGCGGCGGCGGCCATGGCCGCCGCCGATGGGCGGGTCGACCAGGTGGTCGTCTGCACGCCCGACAAGGACCTGGCCCAGTGCGTGCGCGGCGACCGGATCGTCCAGCTCGATCGCCGCACGCGCGAGGTCCGCAATGCGTCGGCGGTGCGGCAGAAGTTCGGTGTCGCGCCCGCGTCGATTCCCGACTGGCTGGCCCTGGTCGGCGACAGCGCGGACGGCTACCCCGGCCTGCCGGGCTGGGGGGCGCGGTCGGCGGCGACCGTGCTGGCCCGCTACGAGCACCTCGAGCGCATTCCGAAGCTGGCCATGGACTGGGAGGTGCCCGTGCGCGGCGCGCTGCGGTTGGCCACGACGCTGGCCGAGCTGCACGAGCGCGCGCTGCTCTTCCGGGAGCTCGCCACGCTGCGGGCGGACGCGCCGGTCGGCGCCGACGTGGACGCGCTGCGCTGGCGCGGACCGTGCGCAGAGTTCGCCGCGTGGGCGGAGCGGCTCGGCGCCCCCGAGCTGCACGCGCGCGCGCTCCGCATTCGTTGAAGACCTCGCGAACAATACGGCCCGGCGGTACGCTTGGTCGAGTAAGCGCATTCCTCCCCAGGGCGGCCGACGATCCGGAAAGGAGAGCCTGATGGCACACCCGTTCGTTCACGTGGAGCTCAACACGCACGACCTGGCCCGGGCCAAGGAGTTCTATTCGGGCCTCTTCGGCTGGAAGCTGCAGGACGTGCCGATGCAGCTTACCGGCGGCACCTACACCATGATCGACGTCGGCGGCGGCACCGGCGGCGGCATGATGTCCAGCAAGTCGAGCGAGCCCTCGCACTGGCTGGCCTACGCCGGGGTCGAGGACATCGCCGCGTCGACGAAGCGGGCGACGGAGCTGGGGGCGAAGGTCTTCATGGACGTGACGCAGGTCGGAGAGTTCGGCTTGATGAGCATCATCACCGATCCGACCGGGGCCAAGCTGGCCCTCTGGCAGGCGAAACCACACTAGAAGGCGGAGAGCCGGGATCACGCCGGTCCGGCGTCGTAGTACCCTACGGTCGCGATGCGGGTCGGCGTGAACCTCCTCAACTTCGGGCCGGGCGTGAGCCCGGACGCTCTCGCGGGCTGGACGCAGCTCGCGGAGACGCTGGGCTATCACTTCGTGATGATCTCCGATCACGTCGTGATGACCCCCGACGTCGTCGCGCGCTATCCCGCGCCGTTCTACGATCCGTTCGTCACGCTGGCGTGGCTCGCTCGCCTGACCCGACGGGTGGAGCTCGGGACGACGGTGGTGATCCTGCCCTATCGCCATCCGCTCCTCACCGCGCGGCTGGCCGCCAATGTCGACCGGCTGTCCGGCGGGCGCTTCATCTTCGGCGTCGGCGTCGGCTGGGCGAAGCAGGAGTTCGAGGCGCTCGGCGTGCCGTTCGAGCGGCGCGGCGCCATCTCCAACGACTACCTGGCCGCGATCAAGACCGCGTGGACCACCGACCCGGCGTCCCACACGGGCCCCTACGTCTCGTTCCGCGACGTGCGGACCGGCCCGCGCCCGGTCCGCGCGCCGCATCCGCCGATCTGGGTCGGCGGCGCCAGCGACGCCGCGATGCGACGCGCGGTGCGCTTCGGCGACGCGTGGCACCCGATCCGCGTGCGCATCCCGTGGCTCCGCGACACGGGCCTTCCGGCGCTCCGGCAGATCGCCGACAAGGAAGGCCGGCCGCTCCCGGCGCTGTGCCCGCGGATCCGGCTGCGCATCACCGACGCGAAGCTGCCCGACGATCAGCGCATCGCCGGCGAGGGCAGCCTGGACCAGGTCCACGCCGATCTCGAGACGCTCGCCCGGCTCGGCGCGAGCCACGTGCTGCTCGACACGTACACCGACGATGCGGAGGCCACGCGCCACCACGAGACCGCGTGGCGCATGCTGGCCACGCTCGCCGAGCAGGTGGTGGACCTCTCGAAGGAGACATTGCGCTGAAGGCCAAGAAGGCGCTGGCGGTCGAGCTCGGCGAGTTCGTCGCCGGGCTTCGCTTCGCCGACCTGCCGGCGGCGGTCGTCGACAAGACCAAGGCGGTCGTGAATCACGCCGTCACCGTCGCCATGGCCGGCTTCGACGCTGCCCGTACCCGGGCGGCTCGTCACGCCGTCCTCGCGCACGAAGGTCTCGGCGCGCGGCGGGTCGGCGCCGGTCAGGGCGCGACGGTGTGGGTGGATGGCGCGCGCGTGACCCGCGCCGGCGCCGCGTTCGCCAACGGCGTGGCGGTGGCGGTCAACAACCAGTGCGACTCGTACCACATGCTGACCCATCCCGGCGTCCTCATCGTGCCGGCCGGCCTCGCCACCGCCGAGGGCGAAGGCCGGACGGGCCGCGAGCTCCTGGCGGCGCTTGCGGCGGGCTACGAGGTGCAATGCCGCTGCGCGCGCGATTTCATCCCGTCCACGCCGGCCCGCGGCTTTCGGGCGAGTCCCGTCTACGGCATTCTCGGCTGTGCCGCCACCACGGCGAAGCTGCTGGGGCTCGACGCCGCGCGGACCGCCGGCGCCATCGCGCTCGCCGCGAGCTTCGCCGGCAGCCTCATCGAGGGCCAGCGCACCGGCGCCCGCGACGCCGACTTCGCCGAGGCGCAGGCGGCCCGCAGCGGGATGTGGGCGGCCGTCCTCGCCGCCGAGGGATTCGAGGGCGCGCCGACGGCGCTGGAGGGCGAGGGCGGCTTCTACAACGCCTTCACCGGAAGCCATCGCGGCGACCTGACGTACAGCTTCACCGGCCCGCTCCGGGCCGACCTCGATGCGATCGTCGCCGACCTCGGCCGGCGCTGGGAGATCCTCGACGTCAAGTTCAAGATCTATCCCACCCCCGGCTTCAACCAGCCGGTCATCTGGCTGGCCCACGAGCTGACCGCCCGCCATCACCTGAAGGCCGAGGAGATCGAGCACGTGACCCTCGAGATGAACCATCTCGAGACGCTCTATCCCTCTCCGCGCTTTCCGCGCCCCCCGGCCCCGGACGGCAGTGGGTTCGGTCGCACCGCCTACATGCTGGCGTACACGGTGGTGACGGGCGACTATCCCGTGCTGGAGCGCAACGTCGAGGACCCGCGTGATGCGGGCGCCTCCGCCGACGCGGAGGTGGCCGCCCGGGTGGCCGCGCTCCAGCGGCGCGTGGAGATCCTCGGCGTGGTGGGCCGGGAATGCTTCGCGCCGCGCATGACTTTCATCCTGCGCGACGGTGGCCGGCTCACCGGCGAGTACGACGGCCGCGAGCTGATGTGGGACTTCGCGCGGGACGCGCGCGAGCTGCGCCGCTTCCTGCCGGGCCTGCCGGTCGCGCCGGCGCGCTACGACGAGCTGGTGGCGGCCATCGCCGGGCTGGACGCGTCCGCCTCGGTGGATGCGGTCGTCCGGTTGACGCTCACCTGACGCTCTCGCTCAGGCCTTCGCCGGTGGGCGCGGAGTGACGTGGCCGCAGCGGCTGCAGGTGCGATGCGCTTCGGAGCCGTAGAACTCCGCGTAGGCGCGCGACACCGGGTCCTCCCGGTAGTCGGCCACGTGCGTGACGCTCTCGTGAAGCCGGGCGCCGCACTTCTCGCAGTACCACGTGAAGTGGTCGGCTTCGTCCGGCCGCCGCTTGCGCTCGAGGACGAGCACGAACGAGTCGGGTGAGAAGCGCGGGGAATGCGGGGTGCCGGCCGGGCAGTACACGATCTCGCCTTCCCGGACCACGGCGACCTTCTCGTCGCCCCCGGTGGTCCGGTAGTGGAGATTCATGTCGCCCTTGATCATGTACATGACCTCGTCGCTCGGGTCGGTATGGAACTCGCTGCGGAACTCGCGGCCCCGCGCGACGAAGGCGATGCTGTCGGGGGCCTGCCAGAGGACCGTGTTGGGCCGGCCGGAGTCTCGAATGCTGCTCATGACCTGACGGAGATCGACCGCCTTCATCTCGTCCATTGTCCTCTCCTTCGAAGGCGCCTTCATGCTACCCCCACTGGAAGACCGCCGACGACTTCGGTTACGCTCGCGCCACCTACGGTGACAGCCCCGGCGACTGGACGCACGACGGGTGGACGGTGCTCGGAGCCCTGGAGAGGAGCGGCGCCATGAGGATGAAAACAGCACTGTATTTCGGCTTCGCGGCGTTCGCGATCGCCGTGGTGTGGGTCGGCTCGGCGCTCGAGCTCGGCGCGCAGCAAGCCGCGGGCGGAGCGGTGCCCATCGACAGCGACGACATCGGCGGCGTGGTCACGGGGCCGAAGGGGCCCGAGGCCGGCGTGTGGGTGATCGCGGAGACGACCGATCTTGCCACGAGGTTCGCCAGGATCGTGGTCACGGACGATCAGGGTCGGTACGTGGTGCCCGATCTCCCGAACGCGAAGTACAAGGTGTGGGTGCGTGGCTACGATCTCGTCGATTCGCCGAAGGTCGACGGCCAGCCGGGGGAGCACCTGAATCTCCGGGCGGTGCATCTGGCGCCAGCGGATGAACAATGTCGATTGCATCGGCTGCCATCAGCTCGGCCAGGAAGCCACGCGCACGATTCCGGCTGCGTTCGGCGAATTCAAATCGGGCGAAGAGGCGTGGATGCGCCGCGTCGCCTCCGGGCAAACCGGCGAGTGGATGGTGAACCGGCTTGCCGGGCAGCTCGGCAGCGTGCCGTTCAAGTACTTCGGCGACTGGACCGATCGCATCGCCAAGGGCGAGCTGCCGCACAGCAAGCCGCCGCGGCCACAGGGCGTCGAGCGCAACATCGTCGTCACGACGTGGGAGTGGGGCGGGTCGAAGACATACCTCCACGACCTGATCGCCTCCGATCGGCGCTATCCGACGGTCAATGCCTACGGGCCGCTCTACGGCTCGCCCGAATACAGCACCGACGTCTACCCGATCCTCGATCCGAACACCCACATCGTCACGACCTTCAAGGCGCCCGTGCGCGACGCGGACACGCCGGAGGCGTTCGGACCCGGACACGCCGCGATCGCCAAGCCGATGGCGCCGTCGCCCTACTGGGGCGAGGAGAAGATCTGGGACACCCGGGCCAACAACCACAACGGCATGATCGACAAGCAGGGCCGGGTCTGGTTCGCGGCGACGGTGCGCGCCCAGAAGAACCCGGGCTTCTGCACGCAAGGCTCCGACCATCCCTCGGCCAAGCTGTTCCCACTGGAGCAGGCGAACCGTCACCTCACGATGCTCGATCCGAAGACGATGAAGTACACGTTCGTCGACACCTGCTTCCAGACGCATCACCTGCAGTTCGGCTACGACGCCAACGACACGCTGTGGACCAGCGGCGGCGGCCCGGTGGTCGGCTGGCTCAACACCAAGATGTTCGACGAGACGGGTGATGCGGCCAAGGCGCAGGGGTGGACCGCGTTCGTGCTGGACACCAACGGCAACGGCAAGCGCGACGACTACGTCGAGCCCGACCAGCCGCTCGACCCGACCAAGGACAAGCGCATCGGCGGAGGCTTCTACGCCGTCATGCCGAGCCCCGTCGACGGCTCGATCTGGGGCTCTGTCGGTGTCTTTGGCGGGACCGCGGCGGTCGTGCGGCTCGTGCCGGGGCCGAACCCGCCGGCGACCGCGCTCGCGGAAATCTACAACGTGCCGAAGCCCTACTTCGGCATCCGGGGCGCCGACATCGACAAGCAGGGCGTCGTGTGGGCGTCGATGGGGAGCGGCCACATCGGCAGCTTCGACCGGCGGAAGTGCAAGGGGCCGCTCAATGGACCGAAGGCCACCGGCGATCATTGCCCGGAAGGCTGGGCGTTCTATCAGTACCCGGGCCCCGGCTTCCAGGGCATTGGCGAGAACAGCGCGGAGTCGAGCTACTACACGTGGGTCGATCAGCACAATACGTTCGGGCTCGGCGAGGATGTTCCGATGTCGACCGCCAACCTCAACGATGGCCTGGCCGCGCTCAAGGACGGCAAGATGATCCTGCTGCGCGTCCCGTACCCGCTGGGCTTCTACGCCAAGGGGTTCGACGGGCGCATCGACGACCCGAAGGCCGGCTGGAAGGGCCGAGGGTTGTGGACGACCAGCGGCGACCGGGCGCCGTGGCTCATGGAAGGCGGTAAGGGCAAGAAGCCCATCGCCGTCCACTTCCAGCTCCGCCCCGATCCGCTCGCGCACTGATCGCAGCAACATGGGCACGCATCCCGCGCTGGAGCTGGCTCACACGGCGATGAGCGAGAAGGACGCCCTGCGCTTTCTCGACGGCCATCGCATCCGTCTCGGGAGCCGCACGATGGACCCCAAGGCCCAGATCGTGGGCGAGTTCGTGAAGTCCATCCGCGTGCCGGGCTATTTCCCGCCGCTGCCCGAGCTGCGCCAGCAGCTCCGCACGATGGTGACGCTGATGGACGAGCCCGCGCCGGCGTTGCCGCGCGTCGAGGACATCAGCATCCCGGGGCCGGCCGGCGAGATCCCGGCCCGGGTTTATTCATCGCGCACCGGCGGCGCATCGCAGCCGAGCGTGGCGTACTTCCACGGCGGTGCGTCGCCGTCGACTACCGGCTGGCGCCAGAGCACAAGTTCCCGGCCGCGGTCGAGGACTGCCTGGCGGCCTATCACTGGCTCCGGGCCCACGGACGCGACATCGGCGCCGACCCCGCCCGCGTGGCTGTGGCCGGCGACTCGGCCGGCGGGAACCTCTCGGCCGTCGTCTCGCAGCTCGCGGCCGCCGGCGGCACGCCGTTGCCCAGGTGCCAGGTCCTCATCTACCCCGCCGTCGACTTCTCCTTCGACACGGACTCGCATCGTGACCTGGCGGACGGTCACGTGATCCCGCGCGACCGCATCCTCTGGTACGCCGAGCAATATCTGAGAGACGAGGCAGACAAGGCGGACCTGCGCGCCTCTCCGCTGCGCGCGCCGCGTCTCGCCGGCCAGCCGCCAACGCTGATCGTCACCGCCGGCTTTGATCCCTTGCGCGACGAGGGCCGAGCCTACGGCGATCGGCTGCGCGAGGCCGGGGTGGCGGTGGTCTACCGCGAGTACCCGGGGCAGATCCACGCGTTCGTGTCGCTGACCAAGGCCATCCCGCAGGGCATGGCCTGCACGCTGGAGATCGCGGACTACCTGCGCCGGCAGCTGACCTGACCCGACCGCGACCTCGCCATCGCGGCGACGGCTCACGCGCCGACGGTCTTCCGGATGCTTTCGAAGTGCTCGTTGACGTGGTTGATGAGGATGTTCGTGATCGCGTGCTCCGCGCTCATGGCCGGCATGCCCGCCAGCACCGTGCCGCTCTTGCCGGCCTTGACAAGCTCGTGGCCGACGGAAAGGATCGACGGATGAGGTGGGAGCGCACGGTCACGGTGATCGGCTGCCACGTCGGCGGTGAGGAGAACGACGTGATCGTCGGCGGCGTGCTGCCGCCGCCGGGCGCGACCATGTTCGAGAAGAAGCGGTACCTCGAGACCCACGGCGACGAGCTCCGCCGCTGGCTCCTGCTCGAGCCGCGGGGGAAGCCCACGCTCTGCGTGAATCTGGTGACCCCGCCCACCCGGCCCGACTGCGACGCGGGCCTGATCATCATGGAAGCCACCGACTATCCGCCGATGTCCGGATCGAACACCATCTGCACCGTCACCGTCCTGCTCGAGACGGGCATGCTGCCCATGCGCGAGCCGGTGACATCCCTCACCCTGGACACGCCGGCCGGCCCGGTGCCCGTCGAGGCGCGCTGCCGGGACGGCAAGGTGGAGCGGGTGCAGCTGACGAACGTCCCGTGCTTCGTCACGCATCTCGGCGCCCAGCTCGACGTCGACGGTGTGGGCCCGATCGCGGTCGACGTGGCCTATGGCGGGGCCTTCTTCGCGATCGTCGATGCGCCGTCACTCGGCTTCGCGGTGGAGCCGAAGGAAGCGCGGGAGCTGGTCGCCCTCGGCAACCGGATCACGGCCGCCGCCGCCCAGCAGCTCGCCGTGCGCCATCCCGAGAATCCGGACATCCACGGCGTGACCTTCACCGAGTTCGCCATGCCCTTCAACGGCCCGGGGACGGTGAGCCGGAACGCCGTCGTCGTCGCTCCCGGCCGCCTCGACCGCAGCCCCTGCGGCACCGGCACCTCCGCGCGCCTGGCGGTGCTGCGTGCGCGCGGGCAGCTGGCGCCGGGCCAGGGATTCATCCACGAGTCGATCATCGGCTCGCGCTTCGAGGCCGGAATCGCGCGCGAGGTCAAGGTGGGAGACCGGCCGGGCATCGTCCCCACCATCGCCGGCCAGGCGTGGATCACCGGGATCTTCCAGCACGGCCTCGATCCGTCCGATCCGTTCCGGAGCGGCTACACGCTGCCCGACCTGTGGGGCGCCTGACACATGGCCGATCTCCCGTACGCTTGGCTAGGTGATGTGCAGACGTTTCTCGATACGCCGGAGGATGAACTCCTCCGTAGGCTGACGTCCTTTGCCAAAGAAACAGGAGCGCCTCAGGTTTTTGCGTGGGACCGAACGCTTCGTGCGCTGCGCGACGAACTGGGCGCGTGCCTTCCTGACGCTGCACGATTTGCGCTCGTTCTCGAATTCGAGGTTCCACGTAGTGGGGGCCGACGTCCCGATCTGATCATTCTCGAGAACGGCACCGTCCTCGTCGTCGAGTTCAAGAATCGCGTGGAGGCTGAACCCGCCGATATTGACCAGGTGCTCGGCTATGCCCGAGAGCTTGCCGACTACCATGCCGGATGCCACGAACGTCTGCTCATCCCGGTGCTCGTTCCGATTGGCTTGGATCGCGAGCCATACGAACAGCACGGGGTACATGTCGTGCCACCGCGGGGGCTGGCGGACCTCATTCGAAGATTGGCGAAAACTGACGCTGGTCGACGCGGGGATGCGCACGCCTGGGTGAACGCTCCCTACGCACCGTTGCCCGCTCTTGCGCAGGCGGCACGTCTCCTCTTCGAGCGCCAACCACTGCCACAGATTAAGCGCGCAGAGTCCGCGAAGATTCCGGAAGCCCTTGCCTTCCTCGAAGCGGCGATTCAGAACGTCCGAACAGCAGGGGACCGTTTACTGGCAATCGTTACCGGCGTCCCCGGGTCGGGGAAGACGCTGCTCGGCCTTCAGCTGGCGCACTCGCGTCGTCTCGAGGTCCCGACGATCTTCCTGTCGGGCAACGGTCCCCTCGTGCAGGTGCTCAG
>VBPC01000233.1 GCA_005887895.1 Candidatus Rokuibacteriota bacterium | reverse complement strand
ATCTGGCGCGGCATGGCGGCTCCTTTGCCTGTCCCAGGGTTGGGCCAGGCGGTGCCCCATGCTGATACCGGCGCCGGCGCTCGTCAAGCGTCGGCGGCTCGCGCCGTGGTCGAGCAATCAGCTCGTGGCGGGCGCCTGTGAGTCGACGACGCCGCGGCTGGTGGCGGCCAGTGGGTGCAAGACGTCGATCGCGTAGCCAACGTCCAGCCGCTCTCCGAGCCAGCCCGGCATCGCCGTGCGCGCGTGGAGGTGAAGCCCGTGTCCATCGTTGCCGGCTCGTAACGCGCCGACGGGATCGGCCGGCACAGCGCCCGGAGGCGGGGTGTCGGGCAACGGCCGCCCGTCCGGCCGGCGGAAGCGAAGCTCTCCGTCGGCCTGTCGCTCAACCTGGTAGCCCTCTTCGTGCACCGCGCGGTGGTGACGACGACAAAGCAATGCCAGATTCGAGAGTGTGGTGGGGCCACCGTGCGCCCAGTGGCGGATGTGATGGCCCTGGCCAAATGGCAGTCCGCAGCCGGGGAAACGACAGCCGCGATCGCGATGATGGAGCGCCCGCCGTAACGCGGGAGGAATCGTCCGGGTCCGCGCGCCGACCTCTTCGATCCGGCCATCCGCGGCGTGGCGCATGACCACGCGGCTCGCATCGCATGCAAAGCGCTGGGACGTTCCCGCGGGAACGTACACGCCATCCTCGAGCACAGACTGACCCGGCGCATCGGCATCCGCGAGTACCGGGGCTTCGACGTGGACCACGACCTGGTAGCGCTCTCCGGGAGCGCCGGGATCGATTCCGTGGTGCAGGGCCGTTTCGGCGACGAGCGCGAGCGCGTCGGCCTGCTGCTGCTCCATCGGCGTTTGAACGACGATGCCCTCGGCGTGCTCGGCGCGCGTCCGCTGATAAAGCGTTTCGCGGGCCGCGGCCAGCGCTTGAATCACCACCGCGCCGACCTCCGGCGCCAGCCGCCCTCGGATCGCAACCATGCCGTCTTCATCGTGATACACGCGCAGCGCGCGCCTCGCGTGGCGCCGGGCGCTCTCCCGGCCTTCGGCCAGCCGGTCGACCCTGCGCCAACCGCGGACGATGCGCTCGACATGGTGGGCGGTGCCGGCCATGCCGACGGCGAGAAGCCGCTCTTCGGTGTCCGGAGCCGCGACACGCGTGAGAGCGCGAACCTTCGAGTATGAAAGTTTGCCTCGGGCCAGTGCCTGAGCCAGCCGAGGCAGCGTGGCCAACGCGCGCGCCACCCGGACGCGCTCGCGGGCGGCGCCCAGCTCGAGCCCAACGCGCCAAGACAACCAATCGGCGCACGAGCGAAAGCCGGTGTTCCAGCCGCCACGCGCATCGAACTCCCGAATGAGATCGAGCAAGCGTGCAGTCGCGGCCTCGAGGTGCGCCGAGAGCTCGGCGATCTGGTCACCAAGCCGATCCAGCTCGACGATGTGTTCCGCGGTCGGGAAAGAGTTGGGGGCGCTGATCATGGGCGAGTCCTCTTGCCCCTACTCTATATCCCGATTTTCGAGCGTCTCTCGCGCCTCCACGACAGACGATCGCCGAACGATCTCTTTTTTTCGCACGAGGTCAGCGAGCGGTCGTTGTGGCGTCACCACGGCGCGCTGGGCCTGAGTTTGCGTCGGGCG